>JASJDL010000060.1 GCA_030065775.1 Flavobacteriaceae bacterium
CCTAAAAAGAAACATTTATTAAACCGATTTGCTCCACATTTTAAAATTAGTTAGAAAATATATAAAACTTTAAAATTAGTTTCTGTTAGTTTCATTTTGATGAAGGGAAAATTGCTGTGAATTAATTTTGGTTACAAACTGCCTTTCATTAGGCAGTTTGTTTAACTAAATTTTCTCGAGAAATTAGTCGAATAAAAACTCCTTTCTTCCCTGATTATTTTGAATACATTTTTCAATTCGTGATAAGTAAAAAACGCTTGCCTTTTGGCAGGCGTTTTTTTATGGGCACCTGATCTTATGGTTTCGCTATTCTGCTATAAGTTTTTGATAAAGCTCGTAAGCACTTCTTTCTACCCAGCATTCCGCCAATCTGTTATCACTGACTGTCCAAATAGCGATACCAGTAAATGAGACCGGTTCTAAATCGGCAGGTAAGTCGAAAATACCATTGTTTAACCCTGAGCAGACCCATCTGGAAATGACTTTAGTCTGATTACTATTTGAAAATAAGTCTACACTTTCGGTTTTGGCATGTAGTAACTTATTCTGAAACTCCTGAACCCATCGTTTAAAAGAATCACGGCCTTCTATAATCTTACCCGCAGATGTGATTTTGTAATTTTCGGTCATTAATCTATCGATGGCATCGAGGTTGTGTGGTTCATGCCATACTTCATTAAAAAAATCGATTATTAATTGCTCAGCTTTAGTTTTCATTAAACCTCGAATTTAATTTCTGTAATACCATTTATTCTTTTAAGATTACCTAAATAAACCTGCGTGCGGTTATGTTTATTATTAATGAAGACTTTTTCATATTCAAAAGCATCTAAAATTTCGGCTAACTTTTCATACTCATAATTTGGTGGAACGAAAATGACAATCTCCTTAGTAATGTACTTCCTGATTTTGTCAACTAATTTATCAAGAGGAGGGTTCTTGTCAAGAAAATTTCCTTTATTCTCGCTTAGAAAACTGTTCCAATACGGGACGTCATAAATGACAATGTCTGCCTTTATCTTCTTTAAGATGGTATCATTGAACACATCCCCATGTATCAACGCTGTATTTCGAGACTTGTTTGAAGTCTTTAAGTTAGCCATGCAATGCGCCAAAGCTGTTTCATCTATATCAACACCGATAATTTTTTTGAATCCAGAAGCAAGATATTCTAATGTAATACCAATGCTACAGCACAATTCTGCCAGAACTAATTCGGTATTTCCGATACGTTCTTTTAGATAAGTTGCGTTAACGGGATAGTTCGAAATATATAGTGAGAATTTATCCCCTTTTACATCGGTTCTATACCCTCTACGCGTTATTATAGTTTCTCTCGTTAGGGAATCATAGTCCATGTCGCCTATTAATATGCAAGTAAGCACCTATTTTTCTTCAAATTCAGGACAATCCAATCTGATATCTGTGTCTAATAATTTAATCTGTAATAAATTGCAATAGTGCCCATTTTTCGATGTATCATAAAAACGACATCCAAAACAAGTTCGTTGAACCGTTAGGATTCCTGAGCGGTTGAGTTTATAAATCAGTTCAGTTAGCGTGGCATACAGCGACTTCAAGTCTACGTTATCGATGCCGTTCAATTGCCGATGTATAGGTTCTGTAAAGTTTTCAGTATGCCCAACAATCTCTTTTCCTTTAGAAGACAATAGCAAAGAATAGCTTCTATTGTCTTCTGAAGAAAAATCTTTAATCAGTAAATTTTTATTGACTAATACCCGAATTGCATCACTAATTGTTGGTTTGGTTACATTGAACTCTTTGGCCAAACAACTAACATTGTTAAGATCGGTATTATGATGCGCTACGAAGTTCAGAATCTGTATTTGTATAGGACTCAGCTTAAATTGTTTCGCCTGATCCCATAAAAGAACTTTAAATACTTCTGAAATTCTTCCCAAGCCAGCTATTATTTTAGAATTCAAATCCATACTGCTCATTTAAACTATCAATTTTTCACAAAGTTAGTAATCCTAATAAAATAAATTCTGAGTATAGCAGTGGATTAAATTTCTTAATCGCAATTTTCCATTTCTATAATATGATAGCCATTCTCTTTTACAGAATTCTCTACGTCCATTGGTGCTTTTTCAATATGGCAGAAATTACAATGACTCATAGTAATACCCTCTGTTTCTATCGGTTTTTTACTAAGGTATTTCTCTCCATACTCAAAGATTTCCTTTTCATCTTTCAATGTGTCTGGTACTAAAATGTCAAAATGCATTATTTCACCATCAAGTCGTTGTACATAAGTATCCCAAACTGCTACTTTCATAATCATAATGTTTTAATTTTACTTTATTTTTTTTAAGAATTGGCCCGATTATGCAGTGAGCCAATAATTGTTCGTGTCTGCTATGGTCCGAAAGTTTGTAGCGATTACATGAGAAGCTGTGATTAAAAATTGAGCGTCTTCTCCATATTGTTCACGTCCTTTTTTCAGTATTTCTTTAGTTGGCTGCGTGTACTTAACACCCATTCTGGACAATTTTATTGCCAATTCAAATCCATCTTGAGGGGTTTCTGTAAACAAGCTATTTAACCAGTTTTCCATGCTTCGGAATTTTAGTTTACGGTATAAGGTAATGACAGATCCCCTGACGCAACGCTATAAACAGCATAAACACCGAGCAACGGATAGTCTGGATTACTGGTATTTACTTCCATATAAGCCGTGACTGCATCAAAATTGAAGCTTGTTTTATTATGTATTCTGTATGCAGGGATGATTACTCTAATCTTAATTCCTTTGGTAATTACTGAGAACCCGGGGGAATCCATATACATAGGCATTCCAGGATTTGTGGGAGGCAAGGTAACAGAAGTTTCATCGGGGTCAAATTGCTTAACGGCCAGCCCACCAGGCACCACAGTATTTTCTGTAAGTACAACCCAGTGCGCATGCCAAACGCCACCATCATTTTCATAGTTGTTATCTAAATTTTCATCCCAAAGAGGTGTATCATCAAAATCAGGATGCGATGTCAAGGCCATGGCTACGATGCCATCAGTATGACTAAAACCTACATCAGTTGGCGATAAAGTGGTAGGAAATACATAGCCAAGAACTGGTGCACCATTCATTTGTCCGGCAGCTTTAGGTATGCTAGTTCCCGCGCTACCTTGTACTGTGATGGTAAATACTAGTTGTTCTAATTCTTGAGAATAAACAACCGTTGTACTTTCAATTTGCAGGTCTGAAGAGCTTGCAAATGATGGATCTTCATTGTTTCCTTGAGTCCATAGTTCGGTACTCATTGAAATGAATAATAAACTAATAATTAACGTTTTCATTTTAATTTGTTTTTAAGAAGGATCCTTTCATTATAAAAGAAAGGAATCCTAACTATTAATAATAAAAAAATTATCCTCGTACTTCAGCTATTGAAGCGCCAAAATTGATGTGCAATACATGGCCACTAGGGGTTACTAATGCCGGAACTGATTTTACGCCGGTGTTTTCGGCCTCAACAATACGGGATTTGTCTTCACCAAGATGAATAATTTCGAGGTTATCGGCTCCAATTAATTCGATGATTTCATGTTCTGCACTAACGCATACTGGACAACCAGCATGATAAAAAATTGATGTACTCATTTTTAAATATGTTTTATATGATTTGCATTATTGCTATACAAATATAAGTAAGGAATCCTAACAAAATTAAAACTCGTAATAGTTTTTTTTTAAATAGGAATAAGAAATACTTATGTGATGATATAGATCTAACTGATGATGCGAGATGAAATTGGTTTGACTTTCGAATCTTGAGGTCTTTGATTCTAAATGATGAGAACTACGTATGCCCACATTTTTTAACCTCCTTACTAGTTTCATTGGATATTTTAGAAATATGAAATTATTCTCTCTTGCTCTAAGAGCCGCAGTAGTTCTGCTGCTATGCGGTTGTGTCAATAAAAACAATACTACTATTTCTTTTGGAGCGCCCAGTCCTGAAGCACTAATCGAGCTACGACAATTTGACTTCATGGTTGGAAACTTTATGAAGATAGATTCTATAAGAAATGAGGACGCTATCTGGGAGGTATTTAAAGGGACGTGGAATGCGAGATACGCCCAAGATGGCCATACCATACAAGACGAAAACTGGAATCCTATTATTGGGAATACAATATATAGTATTAGGGTATACGACGACCTAAAGAAAACCTGGTTCATAACATCTTTTTCCTGGTACCCAACACGCGGATATAGGGCTACAACGTTGCAAGGACAAAGAAAAGGGAATGAAATCATAGTGTATGGAGATAAAAAGTTTATTGACAGAAAATCGCATCAAGTGATTTACAGGTTTTATGATATTCAAGAAAATAGCTATAAATGGGTAGCCGAGTACGTCCATCAAGAAAAGGCCGTTGCTTTTAGGAAAATCAGCTGCACCAGATCAATAGCTAGTTATTAGATATTCTTTGCTCATATCACCACGGCAGGGGATCGAACGGTAGTCGAAGGTCTTGTAGACCTTTGATAGTGAGAGGCCAGGTGGTGCGTTGGCCAATAATGCCATGCAGGATTACCTTCGGTGTTCCTTTGAGCTCCGTAGTGGAAATAAAAAACTCAGGAATCCTTCGGATTGGTGTTCTTTTTTCATAATCCTTCATCTTGGGAGCAAGCTCACGATTAGGCTCATAAAAAAAGCCCACCTTACAGGTGAGCTTTTCATTCTTAAGTGACCTCGGCAGGATTTAAACCGCCTTCAGTGACCACGGCAGGGTTTCCAACAATAGTGCTGGTTTCCCAAGTTTCATCGTTATTTTTAAAAACCTTACAAAGTCTGTTGACCGAATTGTTGACGGTCAATTTGATTGCAAATGATGTTATTTGACATTCATTCACGAAGATAAGAAGGTTAACGTGAATTATCAAGTTTAGAAAATATATAAATCCAAATGATTCTAGAAAGCCTCAAATTGAAAAAGGACAAGAGCACTATTGTTCCAACAATTATTGCGAATTTTAAGATTAGTTGATTCTCTCCGAGTAATATCTTCGATAAAATAAATACAATAAGGGCTTCAATAATTGTTAAAGCATAGCTAACATACATAGCCCCAAAAAAGAATCCTGGTTCTCTTGAATATTCAAAGCGACAGTTCTCACATTTTGCATACATCTTTGGCTTCCTAAAATTAAAGACTAAGTTTTTCTCTTTAAAGATTTTTCCTTGTTTGCAGTTCGGACACTTATTTCCAAATATATTCGCTAGTATCATAGTTTTTAGTTTATATCTTTTACACATCTAAATCCAACATGCATAAGGGCTGTATTTGGTGATGAACCACTTCTGCCAGATACCCTATATCCGTGGCAAACATTTACATCACATAAATATGATCCTCCACGCTGTACTTTTTGACTTTCTTCGCTGGGAGTGAAATTGTTGGGATTCATGGTGTATGGTAATTTCCAATCACTACACCATTCCCACACATTGCCTGCCATGTCTTGTAATCCTAAAGGACTTTCACCAAATGCACCTACTGGTGAAGTGTATAAATATCCGTCTTTGTTACTATTGTACATCGGAAAAGCTCCTTGCCAAACATTACCAAGATATTTGCCTTCGTTTTTAACAGAGTTGGTTCCCCAAGGATACATGGCGTCTGTGAGTTGGCCTGCATTTCTTGCAGCATGTTCCCACTCATATTCTGTTGGTAGTCTCTTCCCTGACCATTTACAGTAGGCCATTGCATCGTTCCATGAAACTTGTGTGACAGGGTGATTAAATTTAGCCTTAGGCATATCTCTACCCTGAGGATATTCCCAATTAGCTCCTTCTTTTAATTGCCATTGACCTGTTTTGTAGTTCAGCACACCTGCATTTCCAAATCGATCTGCTTCTGTTTTGTAATTGGTAGCTTTCACAAATTTTCTGAACTGGGCTACAGTCACTGGATGCTTATCCATATAAAAGCCCTTTATCTCTTGCTGAGTCACAGGAGTTTCTTGGGCAAATGTATAGCTAGATCCTATCTGTGTAGTACCTGAGGGAATATATACCATGCCATCTGGTATTGAAGAAGTAGTTTTTGAGGGAGTAAACGAAGAAGTTAAAGTTACTAATACAAGAACTACACAGATAGAAGCTAAAACCCAACTAAATTTTAAATATTTCATCATTACTATTTTTATTTACCGAAATAAAAAGCTGTCTTAAAGAACAAGCCGTTTTCTAAATCATAATCAGTTTCTACACCCGCATTATCAATTGCTTTTAGGGTTCTTTTTAATGAAATACCAGCAGAGACTACAAAACGTGAATGATCATCAAATTTCCAACCTAAAGTGGGACCAACATTATATCTTGAAAATTTAACAGTTTCATTATTCACCACAACTGGACCAGATTCGTCATTACTTGCCAAGTTATACTGGCCACCTTCAAGTTTTGCTTCTAAACCATATGTTACACGTTTGGTGTTATAATCAACGGTTAACGAAACCGGCGCCTTAACTTCTATATCAAGTTTATTAGTTCTATAATCAAACAATAAAACCGGTACTGTTTTCGGTTCTCCAAAACCATTGATGTATGAAACACCCAGTCCATAAGCCATAGCTTGATTGGCTAGATATTTAAACCCTGCCATACCTTGAAAGAAGAAATCGTCATCGCTAATGCCATCTTTGAAGTTTGATGCTAATGTTGGTCTTAAACTAGCTAAGACTAACCAAGAATCTGAAAGTTTGTGTCTAACTGTTAAATCGTATTGAATTGAGTGTAAATTAGCCTCAAAGCTATTTTCACCAGGAAGATCATCAAAAGGGGCTCTTACAAAGTGATATTTAAGTGTATTTACCAATACAGTTTTGTCATTGTTTAGCTGAATTGGATACCTTACAAAGGCATCCAGTTCAGTTACATTTAAATCTAAATTGTCTAATTGTGCATTCGCAGGGTCTTTTAAGCCAACTTTGGTATTGTGCATAAAGCTAATTCCGAAAAGATCTACTTTTTCTTGCGCATTTGCTATACTTATGGCGAACAATAAGACTACCGCTATTTTCAATAAAGCTTTCATGGTTATTAGTTTTTAGGAGTTCGGTCTTTCTTAAATTGCTCAAATAGAGATTTAACCGCATTGTCAATTTTCTCTTCCAACTCTATAGAGTTTTTGGTAACTGTACCAGAAGTAGAAGCATTCCACACCACCTGATTTGTTTTGGTATCAATAAAATCAAGTATCAATGTGCCTTCTTTATATTCATTCACATCTACTTCTATAATGCGGTTTCTATATCTTCTACCATAATAATTGGTATAGGTTTGTACATCTTGTTTTGTGTCTATAACAACGAAGTAGTTTACTTTAATATCAGCTCCGGCAACCCCTAAGTTATCTGGGGAAATAGCGTCAATTTCTTTAGAGATCGCATTTTCAATTTGTTCTTTTTGAACAACGCTCAATTGAGGTAAATACCCTTTGTCATTTTCTGCAAGGGTAAATGATATGTACTTGTCTAGGTTTACACCTTCTTGAGTTGTACTTCTTACACTGCTACAGCTGCTTACTACTACTAATGCTAAAACAGCTAGTAAAAGATTTAATGTTTTCATGATCTAATGTTTTTAATTATTTACACACCAAAAGTAGGCTGGCAATAGGAGGTAAACACGTTAGAACTTCCCAACGTTCTGTTATAACTTCCGAACGTACCAACATAAAAAAACCACTCTGTATTGAGTGGTTTAATGATTCGTTTAAGCTCTTTTAGTTACTATTTATATAACTTTTAAATTTCTCTTGAAAATCATGGAAAGTCCAACTTAAAGTTAGTTTGGTAATTGTTCCATCTAATGAGATATTATCATTACCCGAGGAAAATGATTGGTTGTGGGTTAAGGATAAGTTTAACCGATCATTTATATTGAAACCTACAGTAGCACCAATTAAATGTACATTTTGGGCTTCTTGCTCTTTAATAAGCATGCCTGTTTCTTTTGAGAGGAACTCAGAACTTCCTCCATTCATAAAAGTATAATCTAACGACAAGTATCCTTTTTCAGTTACATCTTTCGTAAAATGCGTTTCTAGAGCGAACATACCTTTTTGTTTTACCTCTTGCCCTTGAAACTCTTTGTTATTACCCAGTATAGTATATGATGGAAATACTTCTAATGACATTCGTTGTCCGTCAACAATCTTACCTAAGCGTTGAACCATTGGTAGGCCAAATTTGAACTTAAATTGATTACCTCCGATATTAATCGGATTCCCTTCTTCGTATTGACCCGTTGGAAAGGTAATTGCAGACTGAAAATAGATTAGTGTTTTATTTTCTTGGCGAACAAAATCTTTGATCATTAATCCTTTTGCACCTACTAAGTTGATGGTGTTTTGCCAAACTATATCACCAAACCCATGTTGGAAAAATGCTTCAGAAGAAGCGCCAGGGCCCTGAGGGTCAAGATTTACAGTTCCTTTGATGTTCCCGGCAGGAAGTATTAGTGTTGAATAAAACGTTCGTCCAAAGATTGGTTGACTTCTCGTATACGTTAGCATGTATAGATTATTTTCTACATTGACATTGGGATTAATAAATGTGATATTATTTAGTGATGCATTTGCATTACCATTTATTACATGCGCACTAAGAATATTTAAGTTCTTAGGGGCATCCCAGTAGGTTCTTGGCCCGTCAAGTTGCGCATAAATGCTACTTGTTACCAACAGTAAAATAAAGTATGATATTAGATTTTTCATGACTAGTTGTTATTAGTGGTTTCTACTTTTTCGCTTCCTCTGCCAAAATCTGGGTCATAGACCGATGGTCTTGGAGGTAATTTGTCTTCCATACCATCATAGGTAGTTCTGTTAGGAAGTATGATATTATTTTGCGTTCTATACTCTTCCCAATCTTTTTTCATTTCATTTAATTTTTCGGGATATTTTTTAGCGAGGTCAAAGCGTTCACCAGGATCATTCTTTACATTAAACAATTGCCATCCACCTGTACCAATAGGTTTAGGAACACTTACAATTTTCCAATCTCCCTTTCTTATTGACTTTGCATTCCATAATTCTGTACCGATGTAATCATCATCTGTTCTCGGAGATATGGTGCTTCCTTCTAGCATGTCTTTCCATGATTTGCCTTGCATTACCATGGTCGATTTATAATCTTTGTTACCAACCCCTGCTAATTCTAAAAATGTGGGAGCTATGTCTTTTACATGCAAAATGGCTTTTGTATTAACAGTACCCTTGTCTTTCTGATTAGGAGCTACAACTATAAGTGGTGATCGAATTCCACCATCATATGTAGTATATTTAAATCCATAGAAAGGTGCACAGGATACCTGTGCCCAAGATGGGCCATAAGCCGTAAATGATTCTGCTCTTCCCCAATTTTGAAACCCATGCTTATAAGTTTTTGCCATCCAGTTGGCGGCAGCCGTGGCAGGATACTTTTTATAGGTTGATGATTTATCATTAACATCTGGCCCGTTATCTGAAAAGAATACGATATAGGTGTTTTCACGTAAATTATTATCCTCCAAATACTTCATTAATCGACCAATTTCCATATCCATATAATCCAGCACAGCGGCGTAAACCTCCATTTTTCGAGCAGTGACAACTTGAGATAGTGGTTTTAACTTGTCAAAACCAGGAACATACCAAAGACGTTCACCCATCTCAGTTTTTTCAGAAAGTATCCCTAATTCTACCATACGCTCTAATCTTTCATCTCTTAATATGTCCCATCCTTTATCAAAAACTCCCTTGTATTTTCTAAGAAATTTATCTGGAGCCATTAACGGATCATGGGGTGCTTGATGCGCCAAATAGGCAAAAAATGGCTTACCATCGTTCTTGTTTTCATCTATGTAAGAGATAATCTTATCAGTAAATGTTTTTGTCGCATAGTAATTCTTAGGAAGCTTATCTAGATATTTGTCGTCTTCAACAAAATGATTTGGGGTGGCATCTTCATCGGGGCCATTAAAAGAAAAGTAGCTTCCCGAGCCTGATAACATTGAAAATGAGCGTTCAAACCCCTGCGCAGCCGGAATATGATCGTGATCTTTACCTAAATGCCATTTACCAGCCATATAGGTGTGGTAACCATTATCCTTAAGAATTTCCGCAATTGTAGGAACATCATTCGTTAAGTAACCTTCATAGCCCTTTTCATTTAATTGATTTGGGGCAGGATATTCGTACATATTACCTAGACCCACTAAATGATTATCTATGCCAGTAAGTAGCATTGATCTTGTTGGCGAGCATGTTGGAGCTACATAATAATTCGTATAACGAGTGCCTTCCTTAGCCAACTTATCGAGGTTAGGTGTGTTAATTTCACCACCAAAAGAACCCATATCTGAATATCCCATATCATCAGCCACGATGACCAAAAAATTGGGCTTCTTTTTAGATTGTGCTGTTAGATTTATAGATAGCGCACCAACGAGTACTATGGCTATCCAACTTAAATAATTTTGTGTTTTCATAATTTTAAATTTTAATGATTTAATTAATTGTTGTTTTTTTCTTAAAAATTGCTTTTGGGATAAGGGCAGTTACTGCAACACGTAATTCCCAATCTGATCCTGAGAGTTCAGGTTTTTCTAAATTGTAATATGCTCCTGCCTGAATATTAAAGGGCAAAAATCCTTTTGGTTTTATAAGCTTCCCAAATGCCATTCCAACTGGCACATTCCATTTATTACCTGAACTGGCTTGCCAATTAGCAGTAACTTTAGGCGATGAGCTTAAATAATATCCATTGGGAAGGTTGTAATTGATAAAGGGTTGCAGGGTAAATGCAGACTGATCACTTTCTAGCGACCAAACATTGTTGATTAGCATACCAATAACCCAGTTGCTTGGTTTAATAACAGCAACGAATGAAGGCCCAACACCCCATTCTTTAATTCCTAAGTTTTCACCGGCAGTTGGAAGATTAAAAACTGGTCCGGCACCCCAACTGATCTTTCCTTTTTTGGTATAAAACACGGAGAGATTAATATCACCAATACCATTAAAGTTTTCTGATTCAGAAAAAATATTGGGTTGGTTTATAATAGGGAAGATAACCCGCGTAATAATCTTGCCCTCAGCCAATGGAATTACCGGCTGAATGTTGGTGATGTTTTGTGTTCTGTCAAAAGAGCCAATACCAAAGGCAGTACTATTTTGAAAAGGCACGCTTATGATATTAGCAATAGGGTCTTGTGCAATTTTTGCCAAATCCTCTTCAGTAAGCTGTGCATTAGAATCTAAGGAGAAGAACAGCACCAGGCTTACAATAAAAAAAGTTGTTGTAGTTTTCATGATGAATATAATTTTTGAGCCAAATTACTGCCGTAGATGGTGGTAAACATCTTAGAATTTCCCAAAGAGAGCTTTCGATTTCCGAACGTATTAGCTATTAAGCTGGCCTTTGGATAAGGTACTTACCTACAAGTATTGCTACTAAAATGGTGATGTATAATTCGCCAGCTAAGGCAATGATTAATGAAAGTGATTGAGCGGTTTGTGTTTGTGGAAGAATATCGCCAAAACCTAAAGAAGTTAATGTGGTAAAAGAGTAATAGGTAAGTGTAAATAAGGGTTTTTCAGACGCTATATTAAACGAATCTGGAACAGCAAGGCTCAAAGCGTAAAACAATTGCCCACCGAAAATACCAATCAATAAATAGCCTGCAATAGATACCAATATCATATTTTGATCAACTGTTTTTCTTAGGGCTACAAAATTGAAAAGGTAATACCCCAAATAAATTAAAAAAGAAATGATTGCTACAGGTTTAAGCACTTTGGTTACATGCCCTGTTCCGTAAAAAAAATCGATCCAGATTAAAATTATAGAAAGTCCACCGAGTATTAATCCAACAATAAAATGCTTTAGGGTATCTGATACTAACTGCACCCCAAAGAAAACCACCATGGTTAACACCACCTCAAAAACCAATTGTTTTTGGTCTGCGAATAGCAACATAGGAAAAGGCAGAAGCAACAGCAATATCAAGCTTGTTAAAAACCATTTTGATTGACTTTTACCTTTAAAAGCCAGCTTTTGAAACTTGACATGATACCTATAAAATTTATTCATTCTGGCCATGTTACTTATTTTAGATCAAAGCGTAGCTTTAGAAGTTCTAACTCCTCCTCTAATTCAATCCTTAAGTTAGTTAGCCTATCGTTACCAGTCCTTCCTTTTTGACCTGATATTAAGCTATTTATGCATTTGTTAAGGTAATCTATGTCTATGTTTTCTTTACTTGTCAAAAAAGACTTTGTTCCCTTTAGAGCAAATAAGAAGTATTGAATTTCGGCAGTGTCTTGATACAGCTTCATGATACTTTCTGTTTTATCTAGATAGTAATCAAGTAGTGTTATACATTCTGAGAAAAGGGTCTTTGTTTCTAGCTCACTCATTGCTTCAAATTTTGAGCAAAGTTATTTAGTGGTTGACCCTAAGTGAAAAGATAATTTCCTAACGATGCAGTTCTGCTTCCCAACGTGACTGAATTTCTCCTCATAAATTAATATCTTGAAGCTGTAAAATAGTATGCCCTTTATGAGCTTTTTAACCCAATTTTTAGATGTTCACGTAAGCACCTTGGATGGTGGTGATACCTTATATCTGGTTGAACGTACGACATCGAACAGGGAAATTGAGAACATTACTTTTATAGCACCATTTCTTCTTAAGAATGCAGCCTTAAAAGACAGAGAAAAGAGCACAATTAAATTTGAGTATAAAACACTTCAAAAATTCACGCCAAAATATCCTGACACCAGCAAAGAATTAGAAACGCTATTAGACCATGCAATTGGCCTTGTTGAAACCATTAGAATTGTTCACCAGAATAATTTATTAATGGGCCCGCTATTAGCAGATCGATTTTATATCGATGATAAGAATGATCTAAAACTACTAGGTAATTCCTTAATCTCAAAGAGATATGTCCATTATACTTTTGACCAATATAACACTGAGTGCTTTCATTTTTTACCTCCTGAATGTTATGAAAATAATAACTTAATCCCCGATAAGCATGCAGATTTTTATTCTCTTGGGATTATATTATATCGATGGTTTACAGGGAGACTTCCATTTAAAGGAAAGGATAAACTTGAATTGATGCATCAACATCTTACAAGTTCGATTATTCCGCCAAAGAAGCAAAATCAGAATATATCGAAAAACCTGAACAACCTGATTTTAAACTTATTGAAAAAACAGGCCGGTGAGCGCTATGCTTCTTCATACGGTATTCTTAAAGACCTGAATACAATAAAAGATGCCTACTTAAAAAATGAGAAATCGAATATCGTTTTAAGTACCGATTACAATCCGGGAAGTATCAATTTTGGAACTACACTTTTCGGAAGGGATGAACAATTTAAAGAACTTACCGACTATTATAACCGGATAGATTTGGCAAACTCTCAGGCTATATTTGTTGATGGTTTTTCGGGTGTAGGAAAAACAAGTTTGGTAAACAGGTTTTTAAATACTGTAACTGATAAACAAACAATTATTCTTTCTGGAAAGTTTGATCAATATAGCCAAACACCATATGCTGTAATAAAAGCTGCCTTTGAAAATTTTGAAAAACAGATTCTTTTAAAATCAAGAATAGCTATCAGTACCCTAAAATTAACGATAGCCGCAAAACTCGGAAAAAACGCTGCTGTTCTACATGAAATTATACCAAGTTTAGCAGTTCTAACCGATACAATGGAACCTGTTGAAGTTCTTAACCCAATAGAAACTCGAAACCGTTTTAATTTTGTTTTTCAGAAATTATCGCAGATATTTCAAAGCCTTGGACTTAAGTTGATTTTGTTCATAGACGACTGGCAATGGTGTGATCAACCATCCTTACAGCTTATTAAATTCTTAGTTCAGCAAAATACAAGAGGTATTTTATTCCTTTTTGCTTACAGGGGAAATGAAGTAGATGCAAACCACCCTTTTAGGCTTTTTAAGAATGAAGTAGAAAAAACGGCCTACTTTCATCACCTCCCACTAAATTCACTTAATATAGAGAGTACCAATAAAATGTTGGCTATGGCTCTTGAATTAGATGAACATAAAACGAAACCACTTGCCCGTTTAATTCATCAAAAAACAGAAGGAAATCCATTTTATATAAAGCAATTTATTACAGTTCTAAACGAAAAAGGGTTGCTTCGATTTCAAGGAGATGCACCCGACTGGAATTGGGATGAAGAAGCAATTAAAAAGGAAGGATTATCAGCAAATGTAATTGACCTTATCTCTGAAAAGATAGATCAACTTTCTTATGAGGGACAGATTATATTTAAAATTGCTTCTTGTATTGGTGGTAAGTTTGACATGAAACTCATTTCTGAAATAAGCGGTTTAAGCGAGGTGTTAATCTCGGTACTCCTTGATGTTTCTATGAACAGTGGTTATATTGAAAAAACAATTAAAGAAAAATCTACAACCTATAAGTTCGTACATGATAAAATACAACAAGCTGCTTATCAATTGGTCATTCCAGCATTTCCTTTTAGCAATGAGGAGCTTCACCTTAAAATTGGATCGAAATTGTTTGACAACCAAGAGTTTGAAGATTATTCTGAAAATGAGGTGCTCTCTCATTTTCTCTCAGCTAGAGATTTGATTTCAGAAGATTTAGCAACTAAGATTATAGACGCAACTGTAGCCTTGAGTACTAACACAAATATCTCCATAAACCCCGAAGCTAGTAAACAGTATTTTGAGTTGGGACAGTTCTTAAATGCAAAATATAAAACCAATCGCGCTGAATATCAATTATTGTATAGCTTGTCAGAATCAAGTTTTCTTTTAAACCAAGTTGAGGAAGCAGAAGTGTTTTCAGAAATGGCTATAAACGCAACAGATGACACCATAAAAAAGACGAAAGTACTTCGCATGAAAATGCTCTTTTATGAGAGCTACGCCATGTATGAACAGAACATAGAAACTGGGTTGCAGGCATTAGCTCTATTTGATATTGATGTTCAAGATTCTTATAAAAACAAATCACTTGAAACCTCAATTGAAGATGAATATGTTTTGTTTAATGAGCTCTCGCGAGATGGTACTTATGTAAAAGACTTATCCATCAGAAAAATGGACGATGAAAAAGAATTGGCCATTATGGATATATTGGTAAACATGAATGCTTCTGCCTATTTCGCAGACCTGCATCTCTTCGCCTGGAGCACCATAAAAATGTCTAATCAGACTTTGCAATATGGATTCACTAATTCAACTCCTTTTGCATTTGTTTTTATGGGGTGTTTGCTTGTGGCATTATACCAAGATTTTGAGAGAGGTTATATATTTGGAAAGTCAGGTGTTGACTTATTGAATAAGGTGACCAGTGACCAATATAAGTGTAGAACACTTTCAATATTTCCGATATTTATTCAACACTTCAAGGAACCAATCCGCGACAGTATTGAAAATCTTGATGAGTCTATTTACAGCGGTCTTGAAACAGGTGATTTGCCTTATGCCGGTTATTCATTTTATGCCAAGGTAAGAGATGCTTTTCTTGCAGGAGATGACCTTCAAGAAATACTGCGTCTTTGTGAGGACAGTATTTCCTTTATGGAAGGTGTGAATAATTTAGGATTGCTAGCCTTAATGAAATTACTCAAGGGCAGCTTGTTAAAGTTGGCAGGAGCTTATACCCAAGATTATGAGTTGGTTGAAAAAGAAGCACTCGAATTCCTAATAAATGTAAAATTCTATACGGCTGTTTCACATCATTATATTTTTAGGAGCTGGGTTTGTTGTATTTTGAAAGAGTTTACAAAGGCATCTGAGCTCCTTACCTTGAATAAGGAAATTATTATATATGCAGCTTCTCAGCCACATGTGCCTAAGCATTACTTTTTGGAATCGATTTGCATACTATACGAAAACAAAAGATTATCAAAATCTCAGTTGGAACAAATAGAATCCAATCAAAAAGTGCTAAGGGCCTGGGGTAATAGTATGCCTGAAAATTTTAATGCTGATTATTATTTAATAGAAACTTTACTTACCGGGCGAAGTGGAAATATTGAAAAAGCACTTACCTCATTTAATGAAACCTTAAAATGGGCAACTAAAGGAGAGCTCTTGGGCACTAAGGCTTTTGCGTTTGAGGTAGCATCTGATATGTTAGTTACGAGTGATTTTCTCGTATTAGGTGAGAGTTTTTTTGATAGCGCACAAAATGCCTATAGTAGATGGGGAGCGGTAGCAAAGCTGCATAAAAGAAAAATAGGACGATCGGAAAGTGAAAAGGAAGATCTAATCGCCACCACTGATCTCAATACATCAAGCTTGGTAAAAGCTATGCAAGCCATATCTTCCGAAGTAAATAAAGACAAAGCTATTGGCAAGTTACTAAAGGTATTGATGGAGCATGCCGGTGCAGACCGCAGTATTTTGGTTTTAATTGAGCAAAGCATTCCTTATGTTGAAGCAGAAAGCGTTCTTGGAAATTTAGAGAAAAGCTTGGAAAGGATACCCTACCAAAAATATAAGCTCTTGCCTAAAGGTATTATTGACTATGTTCTAAATACCCAACAAGAATTTGTCTTAGATTCACAGACTGACATTGAGCATTTAAATGAAACTTATATTCATAAGAGTGGTATAAAATCTTTACTGGCTTTACCTTTAATCAGACAACAGGAATTGATTGGTGTCCTTTATTTGGAGAACAAGGAGTTTGAAGGACTTTTTAAAGGAAATGATCTTGAAATCTTAAAGATTATTGCATCACAAGCAGCTATCTCTATATATAACACTCTATTATTTAAAGAAACAACCGATCTGAATATTGACCTTCGAGCTTCTAAGGATGAACTTAGTAAAATGAATTTACTACTTGAAGATAAAATTAAAGACCGAACCAAGGTTTTACGGCAGGAAATTGAAACTCGAAAACAAATAGAGCTCGAACTTAAAAAGGCTCAAAAGAAAGCAGAAAAATTCCATCAGCAACAAATAAAAGAGGAGCGCAAAGAAGTTTTGCAGTCTAAAATGATGATGCTTTCGTCACAAATGAACCCGCATTTTATTTTTAATTCATTAGGGTCGGTACAGTCTTATATCCTTAATAATGAAACCAATAGAGCGGTAGATTTTATTTCAGAATTCGCGGGGTTGATGCGAAAAAATTTAATTAATTCAACTACCAGATATATATCTATAGCAGAAGAGATTGAATTTTTAGACAAATATCTGCTACTTGAAAAAATACGTTTCAATAAAAACTTTGACTACACTATAGATGATCAAATCGATAATATCCATGATACGTTGATACCACCAATGCTACTACAGCCTTTTATTGAGAATGCTGTAATTCATGGGCTTAGTAAGCTTCAAGAAAAAAGAGGCAAACTCATAATTTCTTTAAAAGAAGATGATGAGAATATAGTATGTACCATCATAGATAATGGTATTGGTAGAGAGAATGCTTTAAAGCACAAAAGTAGTAGTCATAAATCTGTAGCTATTAGTAATCTCGAAACACGCTTGGAATTGTTAAATCATTCATCGGAAACCAAAGAATAC
>JASJDL010000002.1 GCA_030065775.1 Flavobacteriaceae bacterium
GCACCATATAAATGGGGTCTGTCGCTGAAAATAAACTTCCTCCAAAAATGGATCCTACGTAGTTGCGGTTTTTAATACTTAACGGAATTTTAATCTTGACATTCAATAAATCTTCAGATACAAAATACAACTTACCCGTCGACCTCCTGTACATCGGAGAAACATTGAATCCGTATCTAAAAATTTGACGTTTACTAAAAAATCTTGATAAAAATTTACTGAGTTGAGCGTACATAGTTTACTTATTAAAATCGTAGTCGCGTTCTACTTTACAAATTCTAAGTTTATAGGCCTTGTACCATAATTTTCGCCCTTTTTCCCTGGCCAGCTTATGTTGCGCATTATGTTTCCATTTCGTGATGGCATCAAGACTTTTCCAATATGAGATGGTAACCCCAAGGTCTGTTCGCACCGATTCGATACCTAAGTAACCTTCTTGCTGCTTAGCGAGTTCTTCCATGTGACGGGCTGTCTCAAGATATCCTTTATCAATTTCGGTTCTCAGCGTTGAAAAAATAACCGCGTAATACGGTGGTGGTGGTGTATTGGCAATCATAAGTATAATTCAAATTTTTGCTCAGGAATCTTTAAGTCATCAGATACAAAATCTTCGACAAACTGAAATCCTAAATGGTTCAAAATCTTTGCAGAGGCCTTATTTTCAGGAGCGACACACCCAATCAGGCGTTTAAAGCCCAATTTTCGGGTATGAGCAATTAATCCCTTAGCAATCTCCGAAGCATACCCTTTCCCCCAGTATTTTTCCAACAGTCGGTATCCGATTTCACATTCATCTTCCTTGATATTTAACACCAAATGGTCTTCATCAGTAATGACGCCGTGCCCTGCACTTTTTACTAAGGCTACGGTTCCTATAAATGCTGCATCTGTTTTCCGTTCAACTGCGAAAATCCAAAAATCATTCTCCGGATTCTCATATGAACGCATTAATTTCTCAAGTTCTATTTTATCTTCCTCATAGGTCATGGGTCGGGCCCGAACGAATCGCATAACATTTACGTTTCCCTGCATTTCGTGAAACGCCTCAAAATCAGTAGATTTCAATCTTCTTATACGAAAGTTTTCTGTTTCAAAAATTGGGTTCATTGACTTGAAAATCGTACTTTTGCACCCTGTAAATGTACAGTAATGAATGCACAAAAAAAAGTTGCTTTTTATACCTTGGGGTGCAAGCTCAATTTCTCCGAAACTTCTACCATCGCCCGTGATTTTACTAATGAAGGTTTTGAGCGCGTAGGTTTTGATGAAAAAGCTGATGTGTACGTCATTAATACCTGTTCTGTGACTGATAATGCCGATAAGCGTTTCAAGACTATAGTAAAATCAGCCTTAAAACAAAATAATAATGCTTTTCTAATCGCTGTAGGATGCTATGCACAATTAAAACCTGAAGAAATCGCGGCCGTTGACGGTGTAGATTTAGTTCTGGGTGCTACCGAAAAGTTTAATGTAACGAGTTATATAAATGACTTGAGCAAAAATGAAGTTGGGGAAGTACATTCTTGTGAAATTTCTGAAGCCGATTTCTATGTGGGCTCCTATTCTATTGGCGATCGGACACGCGCATTTTTAAAAGTGCAGGATGGCTGCGATTATAAATGTACGTACTGTACGATTCCTCTCGCCCGTGGGATTTCACGGAGTGATACTCTAGAGAATGTCTTAAGAAATGCGAAGGAAATTTCCGAAAAAGGAATTAAAGAAATCGTTTTGACAGGTGTAAATATTGGTGACTACGGAAAAGGTGAATTCGGCAATAAGAAGCATGAACATACTTTTTTTGAACTCGTACAAGCCTTAGACAAAGTAGATGGTATCCATAGGCTTCGTATCTCATCCATAGAACCGAATCTTTTAAAAGATGAAACTATAGAATTTGTAGCTAATTCTAACAGTTTCGTTCCCCACTTTCATATTCCCTTACAAAGCGGAAGCGATGAGTTATTGAAAAAAATGAAGCGACGCTATCTTCGAAAAGTGTATACCGATCGCGTTGCAAAAATTAGGAAAGTACTTCCCAATGCATGTATTGGTGTCGATGTAATTGTTGGGTTTCCCGGAGAGACTGATGAACTGTTTTTAGAAACTTACAACTATATCAACGAACTTGATATCTCCTATTTACATGTTTTTACCTACTCAGAGCGACCTAATACAGAAGCCGCTTTAATGGAGGGTACCGTACCTAAAAATGTCCGTCGTAAGCGTAGCAAGCTGTTACGCGGCTTATCGGCCAAAAAACGACGTGCTTTTTATGAAAGTCAATTAGGAAATCAGCTAACGGTATTATTTGAAGGTGAGAACAAAGAAGGATACATTTATGGATTCACTGAAAACTATGTAAAAGTAAAGGCACCTTGGAACCCTGAATTAGTAAATACACTACATACGGTTGAATTAACTGCTATTGATTCAGACGGATCAGTACGTTTTAATTTTGTGAAAGCTCCTGTTTTAAGTTAAAATGACTAAGATTCCTATTTATTTTGTTCCCGGCCTAGGTGCCAACCCAAAGATTTTTGAATATCTGGAGTTTCCTGAAGACCAATTCCAAATAAATTACTTGGATTGGCTGGTTCCCGAATCACTTGATGAGCCCCTCCAAAATTATGCGCGACGTATGTGCAAGAGAATTGAACACGACAGTCCGGTACTGGTGGGTGTCTCTTTCGGAGGCGTAATGGTGCAGGAAATGAGTAAACTGATCAAAACAAAAAAGACCATTATTGTTTCCAGTGTTAAATCAAAAAAAGAATTACCAAAAAGATTAAGACTGGCCAGAGTGACCAAAGCATATAAATTATTTCCAACAAAATCGTTGAGCAATATTTCTGTATATGAAAAATACGCGTTTAGTGGATTCACCAAAAAACGTGTGGAACTCTACAAAAAGTACATGTCGATGAACGATGAATTGTATTTACCGTGGGCTATTCATAACGTATTGCATTGGAACCAAGAGCATCCTATGGAAAACATAATTCACATTCACGGAAGTGAAGATGGCGTATTTCCTGTAAAACATATAAAAGGCAGCGTTGTTGTTGAAGGTGGCACGCATGTAATGATTTTAAATAAAGCCAAGAAAATTTCTCAATTATTGATGGAACATATTTAGTACCTTCGCGGCATGAATATTGAAAAAACCTTTATTGACGGATTACTCGTGATTACCCCGCAAGTTTTTGCTGATGACCGAGGCTATTTTTTAGAGAGCTACAACAAAAAAAAACTTGAGACCATTCTCGATGTTGAGTTCGTACAGGATAATGAATCGGCCTCTCAAAAAGGAGTACTGAGAGGTTTACATTTTCAGAATCCTCCCTATGCGCAAGGAAAATTAGTTCGTGTCATTAAAGGAAGTGTGCTCGATGTAGTGGTTGACCTTCGCAAAGAGTCAGAGACCTATGGCAGACATTACAAACATGTTCTTTCCGGAGAACATAAAGAACAGCTGTATATTCCTAAAGGATTTGCACATGGTTTCTTAGTATTGGAAGACGATACCATATTCAGTTACAAATGCACCGATTATTACAATAAAGATTCTGAGACATCAATACTCTGGTGCGACGAAACACTACATATCAATTGGCAGATAGAAAACCCAATTATTTCAGAAAAAGATACAATTGGAATGAAATTTGCAGATTTTAAATCACCCTTTTAACCTAATACTTCATGCGTTCACAACATAAATTACTGATTTTAATCGCCATTATTATTGTTAGTGGTATCCTTATCAATGCGACACGGCAGGATGCCCCGCCTGAGAGTGGATCAGATAAAAAAGTTACTTTTAAAAGTACCGGTGATTCTTACACTATCAAAGCGCTAAAAATTCCAGAGGATTTGTCTTTTGCCGGAGAACGAGTTCCACTGGAGCGCCACGATGTTAAAGAACGAATTGACCGGGAATTACTGGTAAATACTTATTGGCAGTCAAATGCTTTATTATGGTTTAAGCGCGTTCATAAATACTTTCCGGTAATAGAACCTATTTTAAAAGAAAAAGGCGTTCCCGAAGATTTTAAATATCTGGCAGTGATCGAAAGCGATCTGCTCAATGTGACTTCTCCTGCCGGTGCCAAAGGTATGTGGCAGATGTTGAGAAATGCAGCTCGCGAGAATGGATTAGAAGTTAATGAGAATGTAGACGAACGTTATCATTTAGAGAAGGCTACTCGAGCGGCATGTGATTATCTAATTGCATCTAAAAAGCGTTTGGGCAGCTGGACATTAGCTGCTGGAGCTTATCACGCGGGAAACCATGGTATCGATAAGCGATTGGATCAGCAGTTAGTTAACAATTACTGGGATGTCTTAGCAGGTGAAATGACAGAGCGATACGTACCGAGAATCATTGCCGCAAAAGAAATTTTGACGCATCCAAAAAAATATGGATTTCAATTTGATAAAGAAGATCTTTATGTGCTACCCAAAAGTTATGATGTAAAAGTAGATACACCCATTACGAATATCGCTGCCTTTGCAAAAAAGTTTGGCACACACTACAAGGAATTGAAAATTCATAATCCCTGGTTACGGGAAAACAAGCTCAATAATAAATCCCGTAAGGTCTACTATATCAGAATACCTGAACGCTAATTACAAGTTCTCCAGTAAAGTCATTGATTCGCGTTTTAATAAACTTGCATTATCTTCAAAAGTATTCAAGGTAATTTCAGGATTGTTGAATATGTAAACTTTGGCCTTATTTTTTGCCTCAATGGTAATAGTTCCTTTGGCATTTATGTAAGAATCTGACCTGTCTAAGGCATACAATAGCACGGTCTCAGCAACAAACTCGGCCCCTTTGAATGCAGCATTATCAGAGGCATTCAATTCCAAACTCGTAGTTCTGCCTTCCAATTCCAGTGTAGCATTACCGCTATAGTTAATTGAGCTTCCCTCAGTAATAATGTCGAGTTTACTTCTTGATGATTCTTTGGCACGTACTACTAGGCTATCGGTTCTGGCCCTTACATCGCTTTTCGAACGCTCATTCGTTTCCAGTCTTAAGAACTGTGTTTTTAAATTTTCCAGGAGTAGGTTCGACTTATTGTTCAGAACAATATCAATATTAAAAACATCCAACTCTTCCAGCATTTTCACTTCGCTATCGTCATTCAGAACCATCTGATCGAGGTCTTCGACGTATAAAATGAGATTAAATCGTTTTGAACTGGTGATGCGCTTATTTAGTGAAAGTGTCAAGGTACTATCGTCAACCTCAGCCTCTAAAACATCGTGTAGGTTTTCATCAGCTTCAAGCTCTAGACTATTGCTGCTGCCTTGTTTTAGCTGCAGTTTGATCTTATCATTTACTTCCAATTTTGAAAAATAATCTAAAGATTGTTCTTCAGTAGTTACATTTCTGTTTCCTTTAATTTTGGATTGCGCTGAAGCGGAAACGAGTACGAGAAGAAAAAGTACAAGTAGGGAGAATTTTTTCATCTTTTCAAAAGTTTAATTTTTCCGAAACTTAAGAAAATAAAATTTCTACACATTCCGGGATTCGCATACAGGATTTAATCATTTGGCAAAATGATAAACCTCTTTTATGCTCATTTTATAAAATAGTCATTGTTTGTTTGACTTGTTCGTATTCTGTTATGATGTCCTTCAAAATCTGTGCCGCAGGTTTAATATCGTGGATTAATCCCGCTATCTGGCCAATTTCAAGTTCGCCTTCTTCCAAATCGCCCTCAAACATGCCGCGCTTTGCCCTGGCCCTACCTAGCAATGCTTTCAACTCGTCTGTTGATGGTGCTTTTTTATAAAGTTCTTGTACGTCATTAAAGAATTTATTTTTTAGCATACGAACCGGTGCGAGTTCCTTTAATGTGAGTTGTGTGGCCCCTTCTTTAGCTTTTACTACTTCTTGCTTAAACTTACCATGAGAAGAAGCTTCGTCACTGGCTACAAAGCGACTTCCTATTTGTACACCATCGGCTCCCAAAACCATGGCAGCCAGCATTCCCCTACCCGTAGCAATGCCACCAGCTGCGATCAAGGGAATATCAATTTGTTCTTTCACCATGGGTATGAGTGTAAATGTGGTTGTTTCATCACGCCCGTTATGTCCTCCCGCTTCAAATCCTTCTGCTACGACCGCATCGACGCCTGCTTCCTGCGCTTTTAAGGCAAATTTCACGCTACTTACCACGTGAACCACAGTGATTCCTTTTTCTTTAAGGAAGGACGTCCATGTTTTCGGATTTCCTGCAGAAGTAAAAACGATCTTCACCTCTTTATCGACAATAATCTGCATGAGTTTATCGATATCAGGATATAACATCGGTATGTTTACACCGAAAGGTCTATCAGTGGCTTTTTTGCACTTCTGAATATGTTCTAAAAGCACATCGGGATACATGGAGCCAGCGCCTAAGAGGCCTAATCCTCCGGCGTTACTCACCGCTGATGCGAGGCGCCAACCACTCGCCCAGATCATACCGGCTTGCACAACCGGGTACTTGATATTGAATAATTGAGTGATCCTATTATCCATTGCTTTATTTTGATCTAAAAGTTAGCCTGACACCATGATAGTAAAATGGCATTCTTCTAGTTATATGTATCATCGGTTCCCGACATTTTACTCTTTTTACATGTTATAAAAAAAGATTCTCCTCAGCTCTAAATACTTTTCCATTCGCTGAAAGCATTTTCTTTTATCAATAGCTCAAAGTATACAGCATTATCTTTCGAAATAACTTTGCTCTTTTTATCCAGATAAGTAATTATTGTATCTCGGACCTGAACTGAAAAAATGCCTATTAACTTAAGGAGCACAATGAGTAGTGTTCTTTTCAATGGCTATTTGGTTTTGTTCGGCTCTAAAGTAAGGAAATATTTATTAAACAAGTTTCCTGATAAAGTGACCTTTCTATGAAATTACTCCCGAGCCAAGTAACTCATCAGCACGATACCAGGCCACAAATTGCCCTTCTGTGATGGCTGATTGTTCATTTTCGAAATCAACATAGAGTCCGTTTTCTACCTTGTAAAGTGTTGCATTTTCAAGTGCCTGACGGTAGCGAATTCTGGCTTTTACCTTCATAGATTCACCGGTACTCAAAGTCAAATCGTCACGAAGCCAATGCACTTCTTCGTTTTTTACAAATAAGGTACTTCGGTATAGGCCTCTGTGATCTTTACCTTCTCCAGTATAAATCACGTTTTCCTCCACATCAGTTTCAATCACAAATAAGGGTTTTTTGGTACCACCCACTGCAAGTCCCTTGCGCTGACCCTTGGTGAAGTAGTGCGCGCCCTGGTGTTTCCCTACTATGTTACCATCGTTTAAAGAATACTGGTATTTCTCTGCTTTTCGTGCTAATTCTTTTTCTATATTGTTTAATTTTTCATTATTTGTATTAAACAAAATAGCATCTCCGGGAACTTGTACTATAACACCTTCTTTGGGTGCTAGCTTCTGCTGCAAAAATTCCGGTAAGCGTACTTTTCCGATAAAGCAAAGTCCTTGTGAATCTTTCTTCTCTGCTGTTATCAAACCTTGATCAGTTGCAATTTTACGCACTTCAGGCTTGGTCAGTTCACCAATGGGAAACAATGATTTCGCCAATTGCTCTTGCGAGAGCTGACATAAAAAATAAGATTGATCTTTATTAGCATCCTTACCGGCTTTCAATTGGTAAATGGTTTTACCATCTTTTTCAAATTCGTCCTTTCTGCAGTAATGCCCGGTTGCCACATAGTCCGCACCCAACTCCAAAGCTATTTTTAGAAAGACATCAAACTTGATCTCGCGATTGCAGAGTACATCAGGATTGGGAGTTCTACCCATTTCATACTCACGAAACATATAATCTACAATACGTTCTTTGTATTGTTCACTTAGATCCACGACCTGAAACGGGATCCCTAGTTTTTCTGCAACCAACATCGCATCATTACTGTCTTCTAACCATGGGCATTCATTAGAAATCGTGACCGATTCATCGTGCCAGTTTTTCATAAACAAAGCAATTACTTCGTAACCCTGCTGCTTCAATAAGTATGCAGCAACGCTCGAATCTACACCACCAGAAAGTCCAACAATTACTCGTTTCATCCGTTTCGTTTGCGATTGCAAAGATACTAATCTATCCTGAGATTACATCAGGAAGATTCCGTGGAAAATTATAACTCATACCATTATTCATTTCCTTTTCCTAGAATTAGCTTAAGAATAATTTAACGCTTGACCGAATAAAATGTTAAATAAATATTAAAACAACATATTGTTTAATTAATTTACGCAACTATTAAACAAAAAAGTATCATCTTTACGGAAACAAAAATTATCATAATGAACAAAGCAAACAACTTATTCAAATCATTCCTAATGTTATTTATCATGATCACTCTCGTATCTTGTGATGATGATGACGGAACTTTTTTTAACGATCCAGGTCAACCAGATACAAATACTATTATAGATTTTGTATTAGATAACTTTTCTGACTACAACCTACTCTATGAAGCTTTACTAAAGGCCGATGGAAGATTAGCTGTAGAATTGAGAAATGGAGGGCCATATACCGTATTCGCACCTAATAATGCTGCTTTTTCAGCATTCTTGAATGCCAATGGTTTTGCAAATATTGATGCCGTTCCAACGGATGTGTTATCTCAAATTTTATTAAACCATGTGGTCAGCGGTACGGTAGAATCGACACAGCTAAGCACGGGTTACATTTCTACCCTAGCTACGTCTTCTGCTGCTAACCTACCTATGAATATGTATGTAGATACCAGTTCAGGAGTTACATTAAATGGGGTCTCATCAGTGACTCTCGCAGACAACCTCGTTGATAATGGAGTCGTTCATTTGGTAGATGCCGTGATAGGCTTACCTTCTATTGCTACGCATGCCGTTGCGAATCCAAGTTTTACCAGTCTTGTGGCAGCATTAGATGCGGCAGGCCTTGT
Source organism: Flavobacteriaceae bacterium (assembly GCA_030065775.1). Taxonomy (GTDB): domain Bacteria; phylum Bacteroidota; class Bacteroidia; order Flavobacteriales; family Flavobacteriaceae; genus Aureibaculum. The sequence continues at coordinate 8,962 of JASJDL010000002.1, forward strand.
AGGTACGGTTGATACCGGTGGTCCGTTTACGGTACTTGCGCCAGATGATGCAGCGTTCACTACTTTTCTTGACGGAGCAGCTCTCGGTGATATACCGGTGGATGCCTTAACTCAAGTGCTCTTAAATCATGTCATGGATGGGGTCACTTTATCAACAGATTTGACCGCTGCCGGAGCGGGGTATGCGAATACTTTGGCCACAGGTGCAGGTGGTAATAGTATGAGTCTTTACTTTAATACTTCATCTGGAGTCAGCTTTAACGGTGTTTCTACCGTAGCCGCTGCAGATGTTGTGGCAGAAAATGGTGTCATACATGCTGTAAATGCAGTAATCGATTTACCTACGGTTGTTACTTTTGCACTAGCCGATCCAAATTTCAGCACGCTTGTGGCTGCCCTGACTGATAGCAGGCTTACAACAGATTTTGTAAGTATCTTATCGACGGCTGACGGAACAGATCCTGCTCCCTTTACGGTGTTCGCCCCTACGAATGACGCTTTTGGAGACTTGTTAACAGAATTGAGCGCCAGCGGATTGGGTGATATCGATGAGCCTACATTGAATGCAACGCTTACTTATCATGTCGTGGGAGGAGCGAATGTCTTAGACTCAGACCTTAGCGATGGCTTTACCGTTCCTACACTGGGTGGTAATATAACAGCAAATGTAACTGGAGGTGCAACACTAACAGATGCGAATGGCAGAGTGAGTAATATCATAGCAACAAATGTTCAAGCTGCAAATGGAGTTATCCATGCCATTGACAAAGTGATTTTACCCCCACTGTAATAAAAATATTGTTGGTAATTAGTTTGGTTAATTAGTGAAAGCTCTCTGGTCTATTCTTTACTCCCAGAGAGCTTTCTATTTTTTTGGCCATAAAAAAACCATAGCAAGAATTGCTATGGTTTGATTAGTTTTAAATGTTTAGCGCTAACTCAGTTAGTATTGAGGGTATTTTAATTCTCTTTTTGTGCCACCTGCTTTTTTAAACGCGGCTTTTTCTTATTTGGCTGTTCAGTACTTACCAACTCACCATCTACATAGTTCTCCCAAGTACCAACGCGTACATCGTTAATAAATTGTCCTTTGGTAGTTAATTGTCCAGTTTTTCTATTATAATAGACCGCAGGCCCGTTTAACTTACCATTCTTGTAGTTGAAATCTTGATATAGATGTCCTTTAATAGAATATTTTTTATAGTTACCATCCAATTTACCATCCTTATAAGAGGCTATTTCAGTAGGTTTCCCTGAATTATAAAATGTTCTATAAAAGCCATGCAGTTTCCCATCATTGTAATTTTCTTCAGACATGACTGTTTTGCCATCTACATGAAAATATAACCACTTCCCTATTCTCTTCTTTCCTATCATTGATCCCTTACTCTCCAGTGTTCCTTCTTTTGTATAGAATTTCACAATAGCCTTTTGATCATTTTTATTAAACTCTTTGACTACAATAGGAAAATCAGACGTGGCAGCCGAGTAATATTTAAAGACCCCTACTTCTTTGCCATTTTCAAATTGCCCCATATAGCGCACCCGGCCATTATTGTAGTATTTTTTCCAAACTCCATGTCGCTTGCCATTGGCATCTAACTGGTTGGTCTCGCTTTGAGCCTCGATACCGAAGCCCATTAAGAAAATACAACAGAAAACCATTAATTTCTTCACCTGTTTCATCATTATTTATAACTCTTAAAATTGATTTAAGTTGTGTTGAACAACTATTATACCAAGTCAAAAGTTCAAACGTTATTTTAACTTGTTTATTTTTAAGCTACTGAAAAAATACCCGTAAAAATGAATATTTAGTATAATAAATCAACAAAAAATGAGTTTTTATATATCCAAGATAAGTATAAACCAAACTCTATACCCTCAAGCAAGAAAATGGGCGCCATTACCAAAATGACCAAATATTCTTTACTCAAAGAATTGAATGCCATTAAAGTTATGAGTAAATCTCATAAGGACAAAGTGAGCAAGGCAATTCTCAATAATGAAAGGCTTTTTAAATCACTGATAGAAATCGCATTTGATTATAATGATGAAACATCGGTAAAAGCAGCGCAAATACTTGAGGCTGCGTGTGAAAAACGTATGGATTGGATCGCCTATAACCTACCTTACTTTACAGAAAATATTGCCTATTTGAAAAATGAAAGCGCTATTCGGCCAGCTGCAAAGATCTGTAATCTGATTGCGCAAGAAGTTGATTCTAAATTTGATTCTCCAATTAAGGTAATCGTTACAAAAGAGCAGATAGCACAAATAATCGAAACCTGCTTTGATTGGCTGGTAAAAGACACAAAGGTGGCCAGTAAAGCGCATGCTATGGAAGCTTTATACTTCTTGGGAAACCAAATGAAATGGATTCACTATGAGCTAAAACTGATCATCGAACGGGATATCGATTCAGAAAGCTCTGCCTATGCTTCTAGGGCTATCAAAATATTGGAAAAAATGGCTAAAAACAACGCCGCTTAGAATTCTTAATTTTTTACTTTTCACTTCTTTTTAAATCATTATTTTTGTTGCTCCAACAGCAAAACGAATGAAATTAAACAGCTTAAATGCTATTTCCCCAATTGATGGTCGTTACCGCAGTAAGGTATCAGAATTAGCGTCCTATTTTTCTGAAGAAGCCCTCATCAAATACCGTATTCAAATAGAGATTGAATACTTTATTGCCTTATGTACACTTCCGCTTCCCCAGTTGGAACAATTTGACAACACCTTATTTGATCCTTTACGGGAAATTTATAAGAACTTCTCTTCAAAGGACGCACAAGCTGTTAAAGAAATAGAAAAAGTCACCAATCATGACGTCAAAGCAGTCGAATATTTTATTAAGGAAAAATTTGACAAGCTGGCACTTCAAGAATATAAAGAATTTATCCATTTCGGATTGACCTCACAGGATATTAACAATACTGCCATTCCGCTTTCGATCAAAGACGCTATTGGTGCTATATATATTCCAGAATATTTTAAGATTCTCGAAAAACTGGAAAGACTATCTCAAGAATGGTCTGCGATCCCCATGTTGGCCAGAACTCATGGGCAGCCTGCTTCTCCAACACGATTGGGTAAAGAGATTGAGGTATTTGCAGTGCGTCTCAAGGAACAATTCAACTTATTGAATGACATACCGAGTGCGGCAAAATTTGGGGGCGCCACAGGAAATTTTAATGCGCATAAAGTGGCATACCCTGCAATTGATTGGAAAGCATTCGGAAGTTCTTTCGTGCAAAGTTTAGGGTTACAACATTCGTTCCCAACCACGCAGATTGAGCATTATGACCATATGGCCGCCTTATTTGATACCTTAAAGCGAATCAATACGATTTTAATAGATTTTAACCGCGATATCTGGACCTATATATCAATGGATTATTTCAAGCAGAAGATCAAAAAAGGTGAAATAGGTTCTTCGGCCATGCCGCATAAAGTAAATCCTATAGATTTTGAGAATTCCGAAGGTAATCTTGGTATTGCGAATGCCATTTTTGAACATCTGTCGGCGAAATTACCTATTTCAAGATTACAACGAGACTTGACTGATTCTACCGTTTTGCGTAACGTGGGCATTCCTTTTGCACATACCATTATTGGATTCAAATCGACGTTGAAAGGTTTGGATAAACTCCTGCTGAACAAAGATAAATTTGAACAAGATTTAGAAGGGAACTGGGTCGTAGTGGCAGAAGCTATCCAAACAATCTTGCGAAGGGAAAACTACCCTAATCCATACGAGGCATTAAAAGGTTTGACACGCACCAATGACACAATAAATCAGCAATCGATAGCAAAATTTATCGATGACCTCGAAGTGAGTAGTGCTATTAAATCAGAATTAAAAGCCATTACCCCAAGTAATTATACGGGCATCTAGATGAGATGTATTGTTTTCGGCATATTGAGTATGGTATTGTGCGCTTCCTGTAAAGGTGGTGACTCCTTAGATGCTGAAAAGCTGCGTACGGGCACTTTTGAGACTTACTTGGATGATTCTGACGAAGTTTCAACTGCAGTCAGAAATGATTCCATTCAAATAGAAACATATAATAACAATAAAGACACCTTCAACATTGAATGGAAATCGAATTTTGAATATGTTTTAACCAAGGTCAACCCACAAAAGGGATTAGACAGTGTACCTTTTTATGTAAAAATTACCGGTGTAAAAGGTAACTCGTACACTTTCAGAGCTTATTATAAAGGCTCAAATTTTAAACAAACCGGCAAAGCCGTAAAACTAAAAGACTAAAACCATGTTAGAAATGTTCACCGATCCGGGTATATGGATGGCACTCTTGACCCTTGTTTTTTTAGAAATCGTTTTAGGAATAGACAATATTCTCTTTATATCGATTGCTTCCAATAAACTTCCGCAAAGTGAACAAAAAAAGGCTACGAATATCGGCCTCTTTTTGGCAATGCTGTTGAGAGTTATACTTCTTTTTGGAATCTCCTACCTCACCGCCATGGACAAAGTCATCTATCACCTGGATATGTCTTGGTTAAAAGTAGGTGTTACAGGGCAGAGTTTGATCATGTTAGGCGGTGGGCTCTTTTTGCTCTATAAAAGTGTGCAGGAAATCCATCACAAAGTAGAGGGTCATGAAGAAGACGCTGTGAAAGCTGCAAAAGCGAAAGTATCTTTGAATAGCGTTATTTTTCAAATCACTATGATCAATATCGTATTTTCATTTGACTCTATTTTGACCGCTGTAGGTATGACCACAGGTATCGATAAATCAGCAACAAGTTATGACGAAGCACTCATGGTCATGGTTATTGCCGTCGTACTTTCTATGGTCATTATGATGGTATTCGCCAACCCGGTAAATAAATTCGTAAGTAAGCATCCTACGGTTCAAATGCTGGGGCTTGCCTTTTTGATCTTGATAGGCTTCATCTTGGTATCTGAAGGGGCGCATATGGCGCATTTGCAAATTTTTAACACCGAAGTAGGCGTGATTCCAAAAGGATATTTGTATTTTACGATCGCATTTTCACTTGGGGTGGAAGCCTTAAATTTTCGCCTCCGCAGGAATGCACAAGAAGAATTAGCAGCGAGAGACAGTTGAATCAACTTTTAAAACATAGAATTTTTGCCGTACTACTGACTTTAGTGGTGACCTTACCATTTGCTATACAGGTTTCACATGCCTTTGAAAATCATAAACATGTGGTATGTACGGCTAAAGATGTGAAGCATTTTCATGAGCAGGAACTTGATTCTTGCCTATGCTGCACTCCTTTAGAACTCAATACTTTGTTGTTTAGTTTTGCTGACAACCCCCTTAAATCCGAAGAAAATGTTGATAGCTTTAATGCTATAACACCATTATCCAAATTAGATTTTTTTAAATTAAAGTCTACCCGTGCCCCTCCTATATTCTCTTTTAATTATTAAATAAAAGGGAAATTCTAAGTTAAATTTTACATGCGAATTATTTTAATGATACTGCTTTGTAGCAGTATATTATCATATACACAAGATTGTACATCAACGCTGTCTGGCAGTGTTTTAGACCTGCATGACGGTAAGCCCTTACCGGAGGCGCTCCTATTGGTTGCGGGTACGAATATTACTGCTGAAACGGATAGTATCGGAAAGTATTTTATTAAAGGTTTGTGTAATAGATCTTACACGATTCAAGTAGCTCACCCTAACTGTTTATCAAGGGTTTTCTCTGTCAAAATTGATGGAAATACAACCAGGAATTTTAGGTTAGAGCATCATTTAGAAGAATTTAATGAAATAACTATCAAAGGAAAAGCATTTAAAGACAAGTCTCAAACATTAAACAACGAAAAAATTTCTCGTGAAGAAATTGAGCGTTTTAGTAGTGGAAGTATCGCTGATGCTTTAAACGAAATTAGTGGTGTTTCATCTTTAAATACAGGTAATACGATACTAAAGCCTATAATTAATGGCTTACATAGCAGTCGTGTAGTGCTGGTCAACAATGGTGTTCGTATGCAAGATCAAGAATGGGGGCCAGAGCATGCTCCGAATATTGATATTAATGTTGCTGACAATATTACGTTAATAAAAGGCGCAGCAGCGTTGCAATATGGTGGTGATGCTATTGGCGGAGTCATTATAGCAGAATCAGCCAACGCTCCTGTTAAGGATACACTATTTGGTAAAACAATCGTTACAGGATTATCTAATGGAAGAGGTGGTTCAATTACAACGAAGCTCACTAAGAGTTCAGTAAGCGGCTTGTCATATACCCTTCAAGGTACACTGAAGCGTTTTGGTGATTTTGAATCACCTGACTATGTACTAAGTAATACGGGATTATTTGAAAGGACTGCTTCAATTAAAGTTGCCTTGAATAAGTTTAAATATACATTAGAAGGCTATTATTCTTACTTCAAGAATGAAATAGGCATTCTCCGTGCTTCTCATTTAGGCGGGGCCGGGGATCAATTCGATGCCATCAATAGAACCAGACCTTTGTTTGTTGAGCCTTTTACCTATGACATAGATGCACCTAAACAAGATGCGACTCATCATTTAGCAAAACTAAAAGCCACGAAGTCATTTGATAAACTTGGAAAGTTGACATTGCAATATGATTTTCAACTTAATAATCGTTTAGAATTTGATATTAGGCGTGGTGATGATCGCGATAAAGCGTCGGTTGATTTAGAATTAATAACGCATTCTTTAACGCTAGATTTGGATACTGAACTTTCAGAAAAAATTGGCTTTAAAGCCGGAATTTTAGGTAGATTTCAGGATAATACGGCCGATCCAAGAACTGGTGTAAGAAGGTTGATCCCTGATTATAAACGCTATGATCTTGGAGCTTACGGTATTATGGATTACGACGTTAATGATCATTTGACAGTTGAATTGGGTGGACGTTTTGATTACTCAGATTTGGATGTTTTTAAGTTTTATAGAACTTCACTTTGGGAATCCAGAGGTTATAATGTTCAATTCCCAGATATCGTAGTTGAAGAACTAGATACTCAGGTATTAACAAATCCGAAACTTAATTATAGTAATGCGTCAGCAACGGCAGGAGTCAAATATGACCTAAGCGATGAGTTTCAATTATTGTTTAATTATTCATTGGCTTCCAGGGCACCCAATCCGTCAGAATTGTTTAGTGATGGTTTGCATCATGCGGCTTCCCGTATTGAAATTGGTGATTTGAGATTCACCTCTGAAGTCGCAAATAAGTTTGCAATGACTATTAGTAGACAAGGACCTAAGTTCAATTTCAGTATAAGCCCATTTATCAATATGATCAATGACTTTATATTAATTGAGCCCACGGAACTAGAGCAAACAATTCGGGGTAATTTTACACTTTGGGAATACCGTCAAACTGATGCGCGATTACTTGGATTTGATGTGGATGCATCTTATAATTTTACCGAAAATCTTCGTTTAGAACATCAGTTTTCCTTTGTTAAAGGGCGTGACCGTACTTTAGAAACCCCACTAATCAATATGCCTCCGGTAGAAACCAAAAATGAATTGGTTTATAAAAATGAAAAACTTAAGAATTTGCACTTGTCATTGCAGAGTCATTACGTTTTTCGACAGAATGAGTTTCCTGACAATAATTTTGATGTCTTTATTCCAGAATTGGATATGGAAAGAGAATTAGATATCAGTAGTACGCCGGATGCGTACCATCTGCTGAATTTTAATTCTAGTGCAGACTTTAAATTTGGTAAGACTTCAGAATTAACGGTTGGCTTAGGTATCAATAATGTATTGAATACCACGTATAGAAATTACCTAAATCGGCTATTTCGATATGCGCATGATTTAGGCAGAAATTTCTTACTAACACTTAAAATCAAATATTAACACTTTTAAAAATGAGTAAAATGAAAAATTATAAATTATTAAGTCTAATTTTCCTGGCATTTGTAGTATTTACAGCATGTTCAGATGATGATACACCAGACCCGGTGAATGAAGAAGAAGTGATTACCACACTAACCGTGACTTTAGACCCCGTTGGAGGTGGAACTTCCATAGAATTAAAAAGCCAGGATCTAGATGGTGATGGCCCGAATGACCCGGTAGTTACCGTCTCGGGGCCTTTAGCAAACGGAGTGACTTATAACGGAAGTATTAAATTATTAAATGAGACCGAAAGTCCCGCTGAAGATATTACCTTAGAAGTTGAGGCTGAAGACGACGAGCATCAATTTTTCTACACTATAGGTGGCGGTTTAGATGTCACTACCACGTACACTAATTTTGATGGAAATAGTAATCCATTGGGTACAGAATTCGATCTGACTGCCGGCGCAGCAAGCTCCGGTACGTTAACGTTCACTTTACGTCATGAACCTACTAAACCTAATACAGGTCTGGGTGATGCCGGAGGTGAAACGGATATTGCAGTTACTTTTGATGTAACAGTGCAATAGCTTTTATAATTTAATTTATTGGTTATTTGAAATACCTTCTGACAGCGATGTTAGGAGGTATTTCTGTAATATGATAACTTTATACGAAGAAATATAATTGCAAATGATAGGCTTATGTACAAACCAGTTGGTACACTTATTTTGGTGATTACACATTTTTACGCTTTTGGACAAGATAGTCTTCAGTTCGTTCTTGAGAATGCTAAAAGACCTTCAGTTGAAAACTTTTATATAAAAATTGATGACGATCAGGGCCATAGTAGCAGCATTCCAATTTCTGTTATTAAAGGAAAAGAAAATGGCCCGGTGTTCTCAATCATTTCAGGGGTTCATGGATTCGAATATTCTTCTATTATGGCTTCGCATGAATTACTGCAGGAACTAAATCCCGAATTACTTTCTGGAACCATCATTATTGTTCTCTTGTCAAATCCAGATTCTTTTTATGGCCGCTCTCCTTTTGTGAACCCACAGGATCAGCTAAACTTAAATCGAGTATTTCCAGGAAGCAAGACCGGTTCGGCTACAGAGCGAATTGCCCATTATATAACAACAGAGATCATTGCAAGAAGTGATATTTTTATTGACATGCACGGTGGTGACGCCAGTGAGGACTTACTCTCGTTTATAGGCTTCTACAATAATAAAGGGCAACAAGAACAAACCGAAAAAATTAAAAAATTAGCTGAAGTTACCGGATTCAAATATATTGTTTCCTGGCCTTACAACCTTCAAAAAGACCAACCTGCTAAATATGCGTTTAAACAAGCCGTACAAGACGGTAAAATTGCCTTAATTATTGAAGCCGGAAAGCTTGGAAATGTTCAGAAAGAGGCGGTAAATATGATAAAAAATGCCATCTATAATATGCTAGCTGAATTGAAAATATATAAGGTAGAAAAGAAGGTAAACACAGATTTTATCAATATGAACAAGCAGACCTATATCAAATCTGAACATACGGGGATCTTTTTCAGCGACTATGCCGCAGGTGATAGCATTATGAAGGGTGATCGCATTGGCCTTATTAAAAATGAATTTGGCGAGTTAATGAACGAAATTAAAGCACCGAATTCTGGAATAATTCTGTACAAAATTGGCACTCCGCCAGTAAATGTTGGTGAGACTATCATGTGCATAGTGCACAATCAATAAAATTTCAGCATGACGTCGCAATTTACGGAGTATTGCGCCTAGAACAGCTAATAGATTAGGGTCAAGCCTATCTTCTGGTGTAGTTTGGAGCCTCTTTGGTGATCATGACATTATGCGGGTGACTTTCATTGATACCAGACGCGGTTATTTTAACAAATCGACCTGATTCTTTTAAAGTTTCAATATCCTTAGCGCCGCAGTACCCCATACCTGCCCGTAATCCGCCAACAAACTGATGAATACTTTCAACCAGTTCGCCTTTATAAGGAACCCGTCCCACGATACCTTCGGGTACTAATTTTTTAATATCGTCTTCAACATCTTGAAAATACCGGTCTTTTGAACCTTCTTTCATTGCTTCAATGGAACCCATTCCGCGATAGCTTTTAAACTTACGCCCTTCATAGATAATGGTTTCACCAGGGGACTCATTGGTTCCAGCTAATAAAGAACCCAACATCACACTATCAGCACCGGCAGCTATTGCTTTAGGGATATCACCGGTATGACGAATGCCACCATCAGCGATCACCGGAACACCCGTGCCTTTAATGGCTTGTGCAACTTCCAATACCGCCGAAAACTGGGGAAATCCAACACCTGCTACGACTCGGGTCGTACAAATAGAACCGGGGCCTATTCCCACTTTTACAGCATCAGCACCTGCATCTACCAGGTATTTAGCCGCTTCAGGGGTCGCTATATTACCCACCACAACATCAAGATCGATAAATTTCTTTTTTACCTCCTTTAAAACACGTACTACCCCTTGGGTATGACCATGCGCTGTATCGATGATAATGGCATCAATACCGGCATTCACCAAGGCTTCCACCCTATCAACCGCATCGGCGGTTACGCCAACCGCGGCAGCAACACGCAACCGGCCATATTTATCCTTATTGGCCGTTGGTTTTTGGGTCAATTTGGTAATATCTCGAAATGTAATTAATCCTATTAGCTTATTATTACCATTGACCACCGGCAGTTTCTCAATCTTATTTTCCTGAAGTATTACTTCCGCATCCGCCAAAGAGGTACCTTCACCGGCAGTCACCAGGTTTTCACTGGTCATCACTTCGGCAATATTGCGTTCATTATTCTTTTCAAATCGAAGATCTCGGTTCGTAACAATACCTAATAATTTTCCCGAATCATCCACGACAGGAATTCCACCAATCTTATGCTCTGCCATATTACGTTTGGCATCCAATACTTTCGCTGTAATCGGTAAGGTTACCGGATCTATGATCATGCCCGATTCAGCCCTTTTGACTTTACGCACCTCCGCAGCTTGTTGCTCAATCGTCATATTTTTATGGAGCACACCTATCCCTCCCTCACGGGCCATGGCAATGGCCATTGCCGACTCAGTTACCGTGTCCATTGCAGCAGAAACTACAGGCGTATTCAGGGTAATGTTTCTCGTAAATCTTGTTTGAATATTGACTTCGCGGGGAAGCACTTCAGAGTAGGCCGGAACGAGTAGTACATCGTCGTATGTTAATCCTTCACCTACAAACTTAGATTGGTGCGCTTTCATGGTGCAATTAAAATAATTGCATGCAAATATACTCTTTTAAAAGGAATTAGTGCTGTTAAATTTTAAAAACTAGCAACCGCAATTGTCATTATCGCAACCTGGTGCTGTTTTCTTTTTTTTGATGAGCTTGGCATAGAGAATGTATACAGCAATGAGTGCCGCCGAAATCACCAATATGTTTTGAACCCATTGCATTTATTTAAGGAATTGAAACGCTATGAATGCAGAAATATAGGCAATTGTAGTCATAAATACTAATTGTACCACGGGCCATTTCCAGCTATTAGTTTCGCGCTTTACAATGGCTAATGTACTCATGCATTGCATAGCAAAAGCGTAAAATAACAATAGTGAGATACCTGATGCCAAGTTGTAGACCGGTTTCCCGGATCGTGCATGCCGTTCTTTCTGCATTTTACTTTTTATGGAAGCTTCTTCCTCAGAACCAACACTGTATATGGTCGCCAAAGTTCCTACAAACACCTCACGTGCGGCAAAGGATGTGATCAAGGCAATACCAATTTTCCAGTCATAACCTAATGGTTTTATGACAGGCTCTATAGCCTTACCAAGGATACCTATATAGGAATTTTCCAGCTTATAAGCGGCTATTTTAGTATTAAGATCTTCAGCATTGAGATCGACATATTCCTTTTTGATAATATCTTCAGCATTATTGAATTCTTTAGTTGGCCCGAAAGATGCCAGAATCCATAAAAGGATAGAAATTGCCAAAATAATCTTACCAGCTTCAAATACAAAGGCTTTGGTTTTATCTATGATATGAACAACTACATTTTTAACTAATGGCAACCTATAATCAGGCATTTCAATCACGAAATACGACTTTGATTTTATCTGTAGCATCCGATTTAAAATAGCGGCTGCCATGATGGCCGAAGCAAAACCTAGAAGATACAAAAGCATGAGTGTTACACCCTGCAAGTTCAGAAATCCACCTAGAATATTCTGACTGGGTATTACCAGGCTGATAATAATGGCATATACAGGTATACGGGCTGAGCAGGTGGTAAACGGAGTCACCAAAATGGTGATCAGGCGTTCCTTCCAACTTTCTATATTTCTTGCAGCCATAATTGCCGGAATAGCACAAGCCGTACCTGATACCAAGGGCACGACACTTTTTCCACTCAGTCCGTATCGCCTCATGATCCGATCCATTAAAAAAACTACACGGCTCATATAGCCAGTTTCTTCCAAAATTGATAAGACCATGAATAAAAAAGCGATCTGTGGGATAAAGATCACCACACCACCAATACCCGGGATGATTCCTTCGGCTACCAAACTCGTAAAAGTACCCTGTGGCAGGCTGCTCTTCACCCACTCACTTAACGAGGCAAATGAAATATCGATAAAATCCATTGGGGCTTCCGACCAATAAAACAGTCCTTGAAAAATCAGAAACAGGATTCCAAAAAAGATCAAGTACCCAAAAATTGGATGTGTCAATATTGCATCGAGTTTCGCCCTTAAATCTGTTGCCTTATCTCTATTAACGGTATACGATTTATTCAATGCATCTGTCAAGAACTGGTAACGCTTAATGGTCTCACGGTGCTTTTGCTTCTTTTTCCCCTGATCTCGTTTATCTAAAACACCTTCAATGTATCGAAAACAAGGTTCTAATGACAAAGCCTTATGATCCAGTAAAACTTCTTTCAAACTCGCAATGCCCGTATTCTTTTTGGTGCTTATAAGAACAATTTTTGTCTTTAAATCTTTTTCAAGGCTAGTAATATCAATGGAAATACCCTTTGTTTTCATCTGGTCCTCCATATTAATGGCAAGAACCGTGGGAAGTCCGAGATCTTTTACCTGTGTATAGAGTAATAAATTACGCTTTAAGTTTTGTGCATCGGCCACCACAACAACAACATCGGGATAGTTCTCATTCGAAGTATCTGAAAGCACTTTTACAGCAATGTCTTCATCCAACGAAGTCGGATTCAGGCTATAGGCTCCGGGCAGATCTATGAACTTAGCTTTGACAGTTTTAGATAGATTGCTTACCCCTGTTTTTTTATCAACCGTAACGCCCGGGTAGTTCCCTACTTTTTGATTTAATCCGGTAAGTCTGTTAAAAAGTGATGTCTTCCCTGTATTAGGATTCCCGATAAGGGCAACTTTTAGCTGTTTGCTCATATTCGTTCGACTTGAATTTGAGCAGCCATTGCTTTTCGAATAGCCAGATAGGTACCATTAATATTTAGATAGAGCGGATCAGAAAAAGGCGCGTGCTGAACCAACTCAACATAGCTACCCTCAATGCAGCCCATTTCAATCAATTTTAAAGGAATTTTTTTTGCTTTAAATTTCTTAATGATGGCCCGTTCCCCTTTCGCTAATTCATCAACGGTGATCAACATATACTCGCAGTGTTAAGTCTGCAAAAATACATATTATTTAGAATTATTCTAAGTAAGGAGGTAATTTTTTAAGTTAACGTACTTTATTATATGGACTTTTCCAGATAAACTCGTTAAAGCTCTTGCCGCTGGCTATTCCGTAAAACAGGATATAGCCGACGGCAAATTTGAAATAAAACAAAAATAACATAATGTCATAAGCTATAGTCGCTTTGCCATTAAAGAAAAAATTGCTCGTTATATACGTGAGCAACAAACAACTTATAAACGTGGAAAAAGTAAGGTTTCCGACATTTTTCAGCGGCCAGACCAGTAACTTTCTTAACGGATGTATGTCATTGCCCCATTTATAAATTAAATAATAATAGCCATTACCCATGGGTGCAAATAATAGCGGATCATCGGCTTTCTTTAATACGAATAATTTTGAAGGGGCAACAATCTTAAATCCGTCTAACTTGGTAGTGTGCTCTTGTTCCAGCTGTCTTATTTTAGAAATAGCATTGGCTGGAAAATCACCTTTAAAATATTTGGTCTCAAGAAATCGTAGTCGGTAATCAATACAGATCTTTCTGATCTGATCGATATGAAAGATGCGATCAACTTCAACCTTATCGATATCAAAATGATTGGTTACATCATCTTCAGCGTTTGAAAGGGTTTGCAATATGCTTTCTCGTTGTATGTCTAAATCATCAAAAATAGACTGAAGCCAAGACTGCATATCTGTTTGCTTGATCATTCTACTACGTTCTTCAAGTAACCTCGACTTTAAATTTATGTTTTTAAGCATTGTACCGACCTTTTGCGTAAAAATACGACAAATGAAATCATTATGAAAACAGCACTCAAAGTTGTCACTATTTAGAATCATTCTATATAAAAAACACGAAACCAAGGTATTAAAAATATTATTTTTATTTATTCTAAATAAGCTTTGTAAAATCAAAAATCTGTCTTACTTTTGACGGCATAAAAAATACTTATTTATAATTAGTCTAAATAAAATGAGAAAGATTTTAGCACTCTCCATCTTCACCACTCTGACCTTAACTCTAACAGCTCAAAAAAAACAGCAACCACAAAAAAATAACTTAGATTCTATTCAGAATCTGGACGAAGTTATTTTAAAAACAAATGTAATCTTCGGAAATAAATATGTGGCTCGCAACCGTACAGGTTCTGCTTATTATATCTCTCCTAAGGAAATTCAAAAATTCAATTATACTGATGTAAATCGTGTATTGAAAACCGTGCCTGGAGTCAATATGTATGAAGAAGACGGATTCGGCCTTAGACCGAATATTAGCTTACGCGGAACTTCTCCTGAGCGAAGTGCTAAAATCACGGTAATGGAAGATGGCGTTTTGATTGCACCAGCCCCCTATAGTGCATCATCGGCTTACTATTTTCCTACAATTGCCCGCATGCAGGCGGTGGAAATATTAAAAGGAAGCAGCCAGGTACAGTTTGGCCCTTTTACTACCGGAGGTGCCATCAATATGATTTCAACTCAGATTCCTGAATCTTTTGGTGGTAAGATTCGTGCTAGTTATGGTAGTTTCAATTCATCTCAAGTGCATGCTACCTTGGGTGGAACCAACAAGAATTTAGGCTATGCCATCGAATTTTTAAACTATGGCTCCGACGGGTTTAAGGACCTGTTCAACGGTAACGAAACAGGTTTTACTAAAAATGATCTGTTAGCCAAATTGCGAGTAAACCTTTTCCCAAAAGCCAAAGTAAAGCAATCATTAGAAGGAAAGTTTCAATTCTCTGATGAAGAATCCAACGAAACATATTTGGGCCTTACCCAAGAAGATTTTAATGCGAACCCGTTTAGTCGCTATGCCGGTTCAGCGAATGATCTTATGGATAATAAACACAGACAATTTATGTTAACACATGTCGTTGATTTTTCTAAAGACTTCAGAATCACTACGAATGGGTATTCGAACTACTTTGAAAGAAACTGGTATAAAGTAGATTTTATTACAATTGATGGTGAGAGAAAATCAATAGGGAGCGTTTTTGGAGCACCAGAATCATATCCTGACTACATAGCATTGGTTCAAGGAGCGCTTGCGTCTGATGGCGATGACTTCTTAAATTCCAGGGCCAATAATAGAGAGTATAGATCTCGGGGAATTCAAACAAAGTTTGACCTGCACTGGAAAAAAGGTGAATTATTCCATGACTTGGAGATTGGATTACGCTATCATTACGACGAAGAAGATCGCTTTCAATGGATCGACGACTATTCCATCAATGAAAGTGGCCAGTTAACCTTAGAGAATGCCGGTATACCAGGAACCAACGCGAATAGAATTAGCAGTGCAACCGCGTTTGCCGCATTCGCTACTTACAAATTAAAATATAACAACTGGACATTCACTCCAGGAATCCGCTATGAGAATATCTCATTAAAAAGAGAAAATTTTGGTGGAGACGATGTTAACAGAACCGGTAGTGATTTATTCATTAGAGAAAATGACATTGATATATTTATTCCTGGCCTGGGCATTAATTATAAAGCTAACAATGATCTTTCTTTCTTTGGTGGCGTTCATAAAGGCTTCTCACCTCCAGGAAACCAACCAGGTGAAAAACCTGAAGAAAGCATCAATTATGAGTTGGGCTCGCGATTTGGTTTAGGAAACTTTAAGGGCGAAGTGATAGGTTTTTACAACGATTATGACAACTTATTGGGTAGTGATCTGGCCGCCACAGGAGGCACAGGTTCATTAGACCAATTTAATGCTGGTCAGGTTGCTGTTAAAGGAGTTGAAGTACTTATAAATTATGACGTACTTCACAGCAATGAGCGCTACAACCTACCTATCACTATTGGATATACTTTGACAGATACCGAGTTCAAGAACAGTTTTGGTAGTGAAGAAGATCTTTGGGGAGAAGTCGTTGCTGGTGATGAGCTTCCATATATTTCAAAACATCAATTCAATATTGGTGTTTCTCTTGAACACACGAAGTTTGAATTCAACCTTAATGGACGCTTTAACGGTAAGTTCAGAACGGAAGCTGGAAGCGGAACAATTCCAGCAAATGAATTAGTGGATGACAATTTTATCATTGATTTTTCAGGTAAATACCACTTTAACAAGAAACTTAGCTTAACAGGAAATATTATCAACCTGCTTGATGAAACCTATGCTGTTTCAAGAGTTCCTGCCGGATTACGACCAGGACATCCCTTTGGTGCTTACGCGGGACTGCAATTCGTATTCTAAGCTTTCGTAAATAATTAGTTAATTCAAAAAGGGAGGTCGAGAGGCTTCCTTTTTTTAGTTTTGTGCTTTTAAATAGGCAATCACAGTTTTACGAATATCGGCGCCTAGTTCTTCTTCAGCAGGTGTATAAATGCTTAAAACGTCCTTATTATCCGGTTTTAAAAATGGAATGTCAAATCCTTTTAAGAGGTAGTCACTAAAAGCCACAGTATACGTTTTTTCAGGGTCAATTGGTTTTCCATTAATCAACCACTTATCTTTATACGCAACTAAATGGCGCTGCAGATAGGCACCCTTGCCTGCCCTCGATTTTCCATAATCCAAAACTTCTTTCAGCAGGCTGCCCTTTACCTCCACTTTAAGGATACCTCCTCCAAAGGGTAACACTCTAAAAATATCCAGACTTGTAATATTACCTGATAACTGATCATCAATTCTTATGGAGCCCCCATTGACCAGTGCACAATCTACCTTATCCTCAAATCCGAAGGCCATGGAGCGCGCAATTAAGTTCCCTAAATTGGTTTGGATACTTCTAATGGGCTTATCCCTTCCGTCAAGGGGTTCTTGTGCTGTATGGATGACCTCGTTTGGATTGTCAATTATCTTTTTGATTTGTGTTTCAAGTATACCGTTCCATTTATCTACTATTTGCTTTACATTCTCCTCTTCTCCGGTCTTTTCATTGATCGGCACAAGCTCAGAAATCAATTGATATGTTTTCAATTTTTTGTCATAATGAATTCTATGTACATAAACCGTTTTCGCATTGGCGTCAGCCTTGGCAATCTTGGTTTTTCCAACTTCAACCAACATGTTATTGTGCTCATGCCCGCCCATAATCAAAGGAAGTGCGGGTAAGAGCTCGGCGATCTTTTTATCTTGTTCGACCTTTACATGTGTTAAGCCAAAAATGATGTCTGCCTTTTCCTTTAAGGAATTATAAGCCCTCTTAGCCTGTTCATACATGTCGGTATACTCAGCATAGCTGGTCGGATTTGATGGTAACAACACACCGAATAATCCAATTTTAATTGCAGTACCATCTGCATCCTGAGCTTCGAGAATATGCGTGTCAGTAGCAAACTCCTTAATCCCATTTCGCTCTTTGTAAAACGGATAAGTAGTACCCGCTACTTTTTGACGTACATTAGCAGAGGTCCATGCAAATTCTGATTCATTCAATCGTTGCTGGAGGTCATTTTTGCTTAAATCGAATTCATGATTTCCAAAGGTAACCAGGTCTACACCCAGAGCATTCATAACCTCAACCATTTGTCTTCCCCGAATTCGTTTTCCTTCATATTTTACAGTGCCAAGTAGCGAGGGATTTAAAAAATCACCCGCCAGAAAGGTGAAGGTATTTGGATTTTCATTCAGTAGTTGCTTTCTTAGATTTGCCACACGCGCCATGCCTCCTACTTCGCCGCCTTCGAGCGGTGCAATTTCATAAACATCATTTAGTTGTAGAAAAGTAAATGAAATCTTATGATCATCTACTACGGGTTGATTCTGAACGCTTGGTTGTGCTGTCTTACAGGAAATGCCTAGTAAAATAATCGCCGCTAAGAGAAAGGATTTATAAATCTTCATGACAATGGTTCT
Organism: Flavobacteriaceae bacterium; assembly: GCA_030065775.1. Lineage (GTDB taxonomy): Bacteria > Bacteroidota > Bacteroidia > Flavobacteriales > Flavobacteriaceae > Aureibaculum. The sequence continues at coordinate 27,330 of JASJDL010000002.1, forward strand.
ATTCCATAAAATTAAATTAATAACTTCGTAGCACAAAAGGAAAGTTCATGAAAAATAATATCTATGCCATTATTTTTGGTTTAGCCATTGTAGCAGCCGCAGCACTATTAGGTAACGCCTTCAAAAACAGAAATAGTAAAGATGGGACCATATCGGTAACCGGCTTGGGAAAAGCAGATTTTACGTCTGACCTTATCGTTTGGGAAGGAAGCTACTCAGCTTTAAGTGCAAATCTACAACAGGCCTATTCGAGTTTGGAAAATGACAAAAAAATAATTACCAATTATTTGAGTGAGAAAGGAGTAAATGCTGATGAGATTGTTTTTAATGCTGTCAAAACCTCTGAAAAAAGAGAACAAAACTATTCGGAAACCGGTCGTTATATGGGGGATAAATTCATAGGTTATCAATTATCTCAATCCATCAAGATTGAATCTACCGATGTGGCCCAGATCGAAAAAATAGCAAGAGAAATCACCGAGCTTTTAAATAAAGGTGTACAATTCTACTCGCAACCACCACGCTACTATTATACAAAATTAGCTGACTTGAAGATTGAAATGATCTCCAAAGCTACGGAAGACGCCAGGCTTAGAGCAGAGAAAATTGCAGAAAATTCAGGTTCGGCGTTAGGGGAACTAATAGATGCTAAAATGGGAATCTTTCAAATTACGGGACAAAATTCAAATGAAAATTATTCCTGGGGTGGAACTTTCAATACATCGGCAAAAAAGAAAACGGCTTCCATCACAATGAAACTCAATTATAAAGTAAAATAATCGTTAGTGAAACACACTTGAAGAATGGATATAGGAAGCATTGAAAGCTTCTTCATCTACACCTGTTTCGACTTGTTTCTCTTTAAAATACGCTACCAGATGTTCTGTTGGCATATTTCCGGTTAATTCATCTTTAGCCATAGGGCAGCCGCCAAATCCTTTGATCGCACCATCAAAACGTCTGCATCCTGACTTGTAAGCAGCATCTACTTTTTCATACCATTTTCTAGGAGTTGTATGTAAATGTGCTCCAAATTCTATATCAGGATATTGCGGAATTAAATTTGAAAATAAATAATTGATTATTTCCGGTGTCGAACTGCCGATTGTATCTGACAATGACAAAATCTTCACGCCCATTTCAGCCAGCTTTTCTGTCCAGTCAGCAACAATGTCCACATCCCAAGGGTCACCATAGGGGTTGCCAAAACCCATGGATAAATATGCCACCACTTCTTTATCTGACCTCACAGCCAAGTCCAAAATCTCCTCAAGCACTTTTACCGATTCTGCAATGGTCTTACTGGTATTACGCATCTGGAAATTCTCTGAAATAGAGAATGGGTATCCTAAATAATCGATCTGCTTAAATTGACAAGCATCATTTGCACCTCGAACATTTGCTACGATTGCTAATAACTTACTTCTGGTCTGTGAAAGATCGAGTTGTTGCAGCACTTCACGTGTATCGCGCATCTGCGGAATGGCTTTTGGCGATACAAAGCTGCCAAAATCAATGGTGTCAAACCCAACCCTTAATAACGAATTTATATAGTCAGCCTTGGCTTTTGCAGGAATATGATAGTGCTTTATGCCCTGCATCGCATCACGAGGGCATTCAATAATTTTTACAGCGTTTGACATGGCTGATAAAAATACTATTTTTATTCAGATTAGAAGACGGGAGAGAAAAAACACCACGCATAAAAAAATCCTGCCAAGGCAGGATTTTTAAGTTTATCTTTCCTCAAGAACTAAGCCACCGCTGAAGCTTCTGATTTGGCTGATATCTTTGCCGAATGCACTAAAAGATCTACGATCTTGGTAGAATAACCATACTCGTTATCATACCAGGCTATGATCTTCACAAACGTATCAGTAAGGGCAATTCCCGCTTTTGCATCAAATACCGATGTTCTGGGTTCACCAACAAAATCCTGAGAAACTAAATCTTCTTCCTCATATCCTAGTATGCCCTTTAAATCTCCTTCCGCAGCATCCTTCATAACTTTACAAATTGCTTCGTAAGAAGCCGGCTTGGCAAGATTTACCGTTAAATCAACCACAGAGACATCCATTGTTGGTACCCGGAATGCCATTCCTGTTAATTTACCATTCAATTCTGGGATAACTTTTCCTACCGCTTTGGCGGCACCAGTTGTTGAAGGAATAATATTATGAAGCGCTGAACGGCCTAATCTCCAATTCTTTGCAGAAGGTGAATCTACCGTTTTTTGTGTTGCTGTTGAAGCATGAACAGTGGTCATCAAACCATCTGCAATTCCAAAATTATCATGTAATACCTTTGCCACAGGCGCGAGGCAATTCGTGGTACACGAAGCATTTGAAACTATTGTATCTGATGCCTTCATGGTATCATGGTTTACTCCCATTACAAACATAGGTGCATCTTTAGAAGGTGCCGAGATAAATACTTTTTTCGCCCCGCCTTTAATATGTAATTCTGCAGTCTCCAATGTAGTAAAAATACCGGTAGACTCAATCACATATTCTGCGCCTGCTTCATCCCATTTTATATCCTCTGGGTTACGTTCTGCCGTTACACGTATCTCATTACCGTTCACCACCAGTTTTCCGTCTCTTACTTGAACATCACCATCAAATTTTCCATGTACAGAATCATATTTTAGCAAGTATGCTAAATAGTCTACATCCAACAGGTCATTAATGGCAACAACCTGAACATCGTCTCTCGACACCGTTGCCCTGAAGGCAATTCTACCTATTCTTCCGAATCCGTTAATTCCTACTTTAATCATTTTTAAAAATTTTTATATTGACAATATATCTGATATCCTTAATAATTCCTTATTAATTTCATGCTCGCGTTTAATAGCATCTTCAATATTCGTAGTTAAGATCTTTCCATTGACAAACCCTACCATTACATTTGATTCTCCATCCAGTAAAAACTCGACTGCCTTGACTCCCATTTTACTAGCCAAAACACGATCAAAACATGTGGGGTTTCCTCCTCTTTGCATGTGCCCTAAGACCGAAACTCTGGCTTCATATTCGGGTAAATGCTCTTTTACATACTCAGCCAGTTCGAATACATTCTTACCTATCTTATCACCTTCAGAAACAACTACGATACTCGAAGTTTTACCACTGCGCTTACTTCTTTTCAAAGACTCCAAGAGACGATCTAAACCAAGATCTTCTTCAGGGATTAAAATTTCTTCAGCCCCGGCACCTACGCCCGCATTAAGCGCTATAAATCCTGCGTCACGCCCCATAACTTCAATAAAAAATAATCTGTTATGTGAGCTCGCAGTATCTCTAATCTTATCGATCGCCTCGACCACAGTATTTAAGGCAGTGTCATAGCCAATAGTGGAAGTCGTACCCGCAATATCGTTATCTATTGTTCCTGGTATCCCAACAAAAGGTATGTCAAACTCTTTACCGAAAACGACCCCACCCGTAAATGTTCCATCACCACCAATAAGGATTAATCCATCTACCTCGGCCTTTTTCAAACTTTCAAATGCTTTCTTTCGACCTGCTTTTGTCCTAAACTCCTGAGATCTTGCAGATTGAAGGACGGTTCCCCCGGCGCTTATGATATTCTTTACGCTTCGAGCATCCATTTCAATATAATCTCCGTCAATCATACCCTGATAACCCCGGTAAAAGCCAATACATTTTATTTTGTAATAAGCACATGCTCTTACCACCGCACGAATAGCAGCGTTCATACCCGGAGCATCACCACCAGAGGTAATTACGCCTATTTTTTTTATCGGTTTTTTCATTCTTACAATACTATGTAAAATTAGCCATTTAAAGGCTATTAGACGTAAAATTTAGTTGTTTTATACGATAACGTTTTCGATTTTATTCTCGCTGTGAAGACTTCTTATTCGTATCTGTAGTGTCTTTTTTGGCCTTGACAAAGTTAACCAGATTCTTTTTGACTTTCAGGCTATCAGTTTTTGGTTTATTCGAACTATTTTTTCTCTTACCGAAAACCTTTTCTTTCAACTCTTTTCCAGTATCAAAGTCGACTCGATATGATAAACCTATACCTTGTGTATAGCCTTCTTCGTCAGCTACGGCGAACTCCACTTCATTTTGCCTGTTATATCCCTTGAGGCGGAAGGTTTCAGCTTCATTCAGGGGTAATTCGAGTTCAACTTCACCCACTACACGAGATTGTGTATTCCCTCCTACAGGTACCCCTACGCGACCATTCCAAATGATACGTTTGCCGAGTCGGCCAGAGGCCGTCAGGCCTAATTGGTCATCAGTATTTAATGCCTCATTGAGGTTATTTCGGTTACCGATAGCATAGGAAACCCCTACACTGAATTTTTCTCCCCTGCTTTGTAACAAGTTTGATAAGACACTGGATATTTTTTCTGACAGCAACGAGGTTCCAGCCACCCCGGCATCTATTCCAATTCCCCCATCATCAATATCGGTGAAAGCACCAGATACGAGCAATGAAAAGAACTGCGTCATTTTTCTGTTTTGGTCACTTAATTTGAATTGTAATTCTGAGTTTACCAGGGAAGCGGCGTTCGGTATATCCAGGTCAAATTCTATGTCAGAATTTAGCAGCTGACCTGTAATCTTGGCAATGAGGTCTACATCCAATTCTCTCGAAGTATTCACATTATCAAGCAGCACGCTTGGATTGGCTTTCGTACGATACACCGCGGTAATATTATTGAGATATGCATCAAAAGGACTACCATCCCAAACTACAGAACCATTAGGTTGTACAATAAAATCTTTATTGACAATGTTTCTAAACTCATAAATACCTTCACTGACCACGTAGGTACCTTTGACTTCGAATTTACCATTAGTATTGATACTGATATCTAAAAATCCGTTACCGCGCCCTCGCAGTACGCTTCCTGTATTTCTATCAACCACTATCTCTGCCAAGGCATCATCAGTAGCTTCTAAAAAGAAATTAAGGGTTAATCCTTTCACAGCATCAAAAACCACTTGTTCTGCAATGTTCTCATCGATCCCACTTTCCGTCTTTGAGATAAATCGAACTAGCTTAGAGTCTCCAATAGTATTCACATCATTCAACGGAACTATGAATTCTGACCCGGGCATGGTTTTACCTTCAACATCAATTACCAATTGGTCTGTGTAACCAGAAATGGAGGCGTTACCTTGTATAAACCCGGTGCCATAGTAAGGAATTTCTTCGCTTTCTTGGGTATTCAGAACTAATAGATTATTCGTACCTATTTGAAGGTCTAAATACCATTTTTTGAATTCATTATGTGAAATTTCTCCAGATAAGGTAGCCTCCGTATCATGCGCTACGTCTAACAAAGTTGTCGGTAAGAATTTAAAGGTTTGCTTGCTCAATTCTATTTTGGACCTTCCAATAAAATCATAATCAACATTTAAATACGGAAACGCAAGTCCTCCATTTTCCAGGAAGAGTTCACCGTCTATATCAGGATTTTTCAATATTCCGGTAATAATACCTTTACCGGAAATTTCGCCTCGAATCCTGTTTAAGATATCTTCGCCAAGAGGGTCAAAAGCCTTAACATTAAACTTGTCTAATGCGTAGTTCGCAAAGATCGTTGGTTCCTTAGGCTCGAAATCAATTTCACCGGTGGCCTGAATACTCTTCAAGTTGTCATTTTGCAACGAGGCGTTCACGATATATTTCTTTAAAGAATTTCCACCTTGCGCATCAACAACAAGGCTCCCTTGTTTATAGTCATTTATATAGAAATCATCAATGATCACCTGCGCAATAGGCAAAGTCGTTCCATTTACCTGCTTATAATTCAGGCGCCCGTTTACGAGTCCGCTAAATGCCAGATTATCAATTTTAGGAGTGATACCGTCAAGCTTTACATCCTTTAAGTTCAGACTAATATCTTTATCACTATCGCTGTTAATAACGCCTAAGAGATCAATTTGCTGGTCTCCCGATATAGCATTGATTCTGTCAAAGGCAAAAGTTTGAAGTTTTTCATCAAAAACAACTTTATTCTGATTATTATCTGAAGGATTCACGACCCAATCGTTGTCTTTGAATTTAATATTCGACGGTTTTATACCAATAACCGACTGATTATTTTCGTTCAGCGTATGGTAAAAACTTAGGTCAAATTTTTCACGTAAACGATCTCCGCCCACAAAATCGGTCCTAAAAAATAAGGTATCGTTTAAAGTTACATTCACCAAGTTGAGGTCTGCGACATTGTAATACTTAGTATTTACTTTACCCATGCTTAACAAGGTGTTGTACAATGGGTTCTTATTGTCTATCTGAAGGCGTATCTCTTCAATAATATTCTCATAAGCCTCTACTTTGGGTGATTTGACCAAAAGTTCAAACTTATTTTTATCAGCATTTATCTTTCCTTTTATAGAGGTGTTTGATCCAAGATTTACTTTAGGATAAAATACTTCGACGATCTTGTTGTAAACCTTAAAATTAAAATCCAGGAATTGCCCCGGAGATACCTCATCGGGTTCATAATTGGTATAAATGCTTCCTAAAGAATTCTTCGCTAACTTAGGTAGTTCTTCAAACTTGTAGCGTCCTTTTAAAGTGCCATTCACTATATCAGTAGAATTTACTGTAATGGTTCTCGTTGTGTCTATAAAAGCGGAGACTACATTGAAATCTCTAAAGTAATACTCATCAATATGGTTTGTATAGGATGCGTTTCTAAAATCAATTGTTCCCGCTATATTATCAAATGTGTTCCCGTTTAACTTAATATCGATTTTTCCTTTAAGGATAGCCTTTGAATGCTCTTTAAACAGGTTCAGTTTATTAAAATCTGAAAAGGCTACATCAGCCTTAAAGTCGAATTTATAGTCTCTGGAGGATAGGTCGGCAAGACCATTAAAATTCATTTTTAAATTTTCATCGTTGGTTGTGAGTTGCCCATCGAAAAGCTGATTTTGAAACACACCATTTACATCAATGTTGCTATACGTGTAGCCTTTATATTGATGCTTTGAAATCTTGCCTTTAATTCTTGTATCCAGCGTTTCCAACGTGAATCCCTGACCGTCAACGTCTGCTACCAATGATAATTTACCAATCAAACTGTCATTTACGATCTTACCGAAATCTAAATCGATAAATTCAACCTTTCCCTTATATTCTGCATTATCAATATCATCAATATTCGTTAGTTCCAAATCGGTGATGGACCGACCAAGGGCACTATTGATTACAATATTGGCATCAACCATTTCCTGAGTAATATAGGAGCTGCCCGCCATAGAAAATCGACCAAACTTATTAAGAACGCTCGGAAGGGTCTTACCGAGAATATTTGGTAACAATTGCTTTAAATTGTCATGTGTAGATGCCAGTTCATAGATTCGTGCATCTAAAGAAAATCCTTTTTCCTTGTTTACAATATTTTTGAAATGCAGGTCTCCATCTATGATTGAGTTTCTGTTTGAAACCAGGTTCAAATCTTTTAACTTGAAATCATTTAAGGTTCCGGTGAATCTGGTAGTGAAATTTACTTTATCGTTTTTACCAAGTTCACTATAAAATTTGTTCAAATCAATCAAGGATATAGACGACTTACGAAAATCTGCCTCGATCTGGACTTTGTTGTTAAAGTCTGACAGGTCTTCAATAGTGTAGCTAAAAATAATATCGCTATTCACTAAGGAATTTTCGGTTTCAAGTACTGTACCGGTAAAAGTCATTTGTGACTTTGAATATTTAAAATCTGAAGTCAGGCCCACTACTTTTATACCGTGATCTTCATCAAAACTCACCTTTCTTACATTGGCGGAAACATCGGGCCCTTCTATTTTGAAGTCTTCAATAAGGCCGGTAATATGCTTATAATAGACGATAGGTTCTTCTTGTTTATTCTTATCATAGAGTATAAAATTGACATCCTCCAATTCCAGTTTGGGACTGGTCATTAAAAAAGGTGGTGTATTCGGATCGCGCTCTTTTCCGTCATCAAATTTATCTACAAAAATGGCCAGGTTATCCCGGTCTTCACCTTCATGGGTAATCATCGTAACCGTGGCACCCTCTAGTTGAACATCACCTAATTCTAAGCGATTGTCTACTATATTTCTATAGCTGAACACAGAAGTCTTAAGACTTTTGACATGTATAAGCGAGTCTTTTTCATGGTCGTTTATTTTAATATCTTTAAGGTTTACACTTCCCAGAAACGAAAGATCCACCTTTTTGACCACTATTGCGGTTCCATAGGTTTTATTAAGTTGTGAAGTAGCAATTTTGCCGAGCTGGGTTTGCACAAAAGGAAGTCGCAATAAAATTATGGTCACTAAAAGAAAAAGGGCCAACCCCAGCACAAATCTTTTCGTTATTTTTAGAAACCGTTTTATCGCTTTAATTGTTATAAATTTGCATCCTTAAAAGTACATAATTTCTCAGCACAATTTTTGTGCCTTTTTCTTAATAATGCAAAAAAAATTAACGTACATACTAGCAATTGAATCTTCATGTGACGATACAAGTGTAGCTATACTTAAAAACGATAAAGTACTGGCTAATGTTGTTGCTAATCAAGAGATACACGCACAATATGGCGGTGTCGTACCTGAATTGGCTTCGCGCGCACATCAGCAACATATTGTGCCGGTTGTAGACCAGGCTTTAAAACTAGCTAATGTTGATAAAAAAGATTTAGACGCTATTGCTTTTACCCGTGGTCCCGGATTATTAGGGTCTCTATTGGTTGGCACTTCATTTGCAAAGTCCATGGCATTGGCTTTGAATATTCCCTTAATTGCCGTGAATCATATGCAAGCGCACATTTTAGCGCACTTTATCGATGATGCTGCCCAGAAAAAACCTGAATTCCCTTTCATTTGCTTGACCATCAGTGGTGGACATACACAATTGATCAAAGTGAATGATTACTTTGATATGCAAATCTTAGGAGAAACAATTGACGATGCTGTAGGTGAAGCCTTTGACAAATCAGCCAAGATATTAGGACTGGAGTATCCGGGCGGACCTCTTATTGATAAGTATGCACAGTTAGGAAATCCGCTCGCATTTCAATTTCCTAACCCTAAGACCGAAAATAAATTGGACTTTAGCTTTAGCGGATTGAAGACCTCAATACTTTACTTCATTCAAAAAAAGGAAAAAGAGGATGTGAATTTTAGTAAAAACAACCTTCATGATATTTGCGCTTCAATTCAATACACGATCATACAAATTTTAATGGAAAGGCTGGTATCAGCGGTAAAGGCCACAGGCATTAAAAATATTGCTATTGCCGGTGGCGTTTCTGCCAATTCTGGTATTCGAAAAGTATTGCAAGATGCCGAGAACAGTTATGGTTGGAATACATATATCCCAAAATTTGAATACACTACTGACAATGCTGCGATGATCGGAATAGTAGGCTATTTCAAATTTCTGAATGGTGATTTTGATCCCACTTCTATTTCTGCGAAAGCACGAATGAAGTTTTAAAAATTTCTCAGGTAAGCGATAAATTCTAAAAGCAGAAAAACAGACTTCGCTTGAAACCTCGACACCGATATTTTATGCGTTGATTACTCAGCGGTTAGAGCGGAGGCAATGCGCTTATAAACGCCACTCTCCAACTTAGAACGAATCGCCGAAAATGCTTCTATGGTTTCTTTGACATCATCCATAGTATGTGAAGCCGTCGGTATCAATCGTAAGATAATCAGCCCTTTGGGTATGACCGGGTAGACTACAATTGAACAGAATACTCCGTGATTTTCCCTAAGGTCATGCACCATGGCCATGGCTTCAGGAATATCACCCTTTAAGTACACAGGTGTAATACAGGTCTCGGTAGTTCCAAGGTCAAATCCTGCTTCTCTTAATCCGTTTTGTAAGGCATTGGTATTTTCCCAAAGTTTTTCCTTTAACTCAGGCATACTTCGCAACATATCTAAGCGCTTCAAGGCGCCTTTCACCATAGGCATTGGCAATGACTTGGCAAACATTTGCGAGCGCATATTATATTGCAGGTATTGAATAATATCTTTATCTCCCGCAAAGAAGGCACCGATACCTGCCATCGATTTCGCAAATGTTGCAAAGTATACATCGATATCTTCTTGAACCCCTTGTTCGTAACCTGTACCTCGTCCGCCCTCACCTAAGGTTCCAAAACCGTGTGCATCATCAACCAACAACCGGAAATTGTATTTTTTCTTTAGTTCGGCAATTTCTTTCAGCTTTCCTTGTTCTCCGCGCATACCGAAAACACCTTCAGAAATCACTAGTATTCCACCGTTATTTTCAGTGGCCATCTTTACAGCGCGCTGCAAATTCTTCTCCAGGCTTTCTACATCATTATGCTTATATACGAAACGTTTACCCGCATGTAAGCGCACACCGTCAATAATACAGGCATGCGTATCCATATCATAAACAATGACGTCATTCTTGGAAACGAGTGCATCGATTGCAGATACCATTCCCTGGTAACCAAAATTCACCAAATAAGCAGCTTCTTTTCCTACAAATTCAGCACATTCATGTTCTAATTGCTCGTGGTATTTCGTATGACCAGACATCATTCTTGCACCCATTGGGTACGCCATACCGTGCTCTGAAGCAGCTTCACCATCCACTTCTAAAACTTCGGGATGGTTTGCTAAGCCTAAATAATCATTGATGCTCCAGGTAATTACTTTTTTACCATTAAAGCTCATTCTGTTGGAAATAGGGCCTTCTAGCTTAGGAAATACGTAATAACCTTCTGCCTGCTCTGCCCATTTACCTAAAGGTCCCTTATCTTTTATTATTCTTTCAAATAAATCCTTCATCAACATTGATTTTTAGACGGTTGCAAAGTAACTACTTTTTTGAGGCTCTGCAAAAGGTATTTTTTATTTTTTTTAACAAAAAAGAGGTGTTTGATCAATCAAACACCTCCTGTTTCACTGTATAAATTGAGTTTATTTTATGTATTCTATTTCTTCTTGAACGTGGTTTTTTGAATCGAAAAATCCTTGTTCGCGCATCCATTCATCACTATATACCTTCGCCATATAGCGAGAGCCATGGTCGGGAAATATCACGACGACTTTGCTATTGATATCAAACTCGCCCTTTTCCGCGAATTGAATTGTGGCCTGCATGGCAGCACCACTGGTGTAGCCGGCAAATATTCCTTCTGTTAAGGCAATCTCCCGAGCTCTGTGAGCACTGGTTTCATCAGTAACCTTTTCAAACTTATCAATGCTTTCAAAATCGGTGGCTGTAGGAATAAGATTCTTGCCTAAACCTTCAATTCTGTAAGGATAGCTTTCTTTAGGATCAAGTTCTCCCGTCTCATGAAATTTTTGCAATACTGAGCCGAAAGCATCCACACCTAATATCTTAATCTTGGGGTTTTTCTCTTTTAGGAAACGTGCCGTACCTGAAATGGTCCCTCCTGTTCCACAGGCAGCGACTAAATGGGTGATCTGACCTTGGGTTTGTTCCCATATCTCAGGGCCCGTAGAATTATAATGCGCCTCTATATTCAATTCATTGAAATACTGATTTATATACACAGAATCAGCTATTTCAGAATGTAAACGCTTTGCTACATTATAATAAGATCTCGGATCATCAGCACTTACATGGGCCGGGCATACATATACCTTGGCACCCATAGCCTTTAACATATCAATCTTGTCTTTAGAAGACTTAGAACTAACCGCTAAAATGCAATCATAACCTTTGATAATACTAACCATGGCAACGCTAAAACCCGTATTACCAGAAGTAGTTTCTATAATGGTATCTCCTTTTTTAAGAAGACCCTTTTTCTCAGCCTGTTCTATAATATGAAGCGCTATTCGGTCTTTTGTAGAATGGCCGGGGTTAGAACCTTCAAATTTAGTGTAGAACTCTCCTTCTAAATGTTCGGTGATCTTATTTAATTTGATCATCGGAGTACGACCAATCAGTTCTAACACATTTTGGTTTACACCTAAATTTTGTTTCATAGTGACTAAATACTGTTCGTATTAAAATAACCGCACAAATTTACCATTTTTTTTTAAACTACCTATTTATACCCTCTAAATCAAGTAAAAAAGCATAATCACGTGCCGTCTCCTTAAGTGCATTAAACCTTCCTGAAGCCCCGCCATGACCCGCTTCCATATTGGTATGCAATAGTAAAATGGTATCATTTACTTTATAGTTGCGTAGCTTTGCGACCCATTTGGCCGGTTCGTAATATTGTACCTGCGAATCATGTAAACCTGTGGTGACCAACATATTGGGATAATTTTGTCTTTCTACCTGGTCATAAGGTGAGTATGATAACATATATTCATACGAATCTTTATGGTTCGGATTGCCCCATTCGTCATATTCTGAGGTCGTGAGAGGAATACTTGTGTCTAACATGGTGGTCATAACATCTACAAATGGCACCGCAGCAATGACCCCATTAAATAACCCTGGATTCATATTGACCACCACGCCCATCAGCAAACCTCCCGCAGAGCCTCCCATAGCATATAAATGAGCTGCCGAGGTATAGTTCTTAGCAATCAATCCTTTGGCACAATCGATAAAATCATTAAATGTATTTTTTTTATTGAACATTTTACCATCTTCGTACCATTTACGGCCCAGATATTGACTTCCTCGAATATGTGCCAGGGCAAAAACAAAGCCTCTGTCCAATAAGCTTAAGCGAGTTGTACTGAAACTATCAGGTATGGTATGTCCATAAGAACCATAAGCATACAGCAATAAAGGAGTGTTTTCACACAACTCCGTATCTTTTCTTCTCACAATGGAAACAGCTACTTTCTCACCATCTCTTACGTCGATCCATACACGTTCACTTGTATAATTACCTTTGTCAAACTTCCCGCCAAGGACTTCCTGCTCTTTTTTCACTTCTTTTGAGTGATCCTTCATATTAAAATCGATGACAGAAGCAGGTGTAGTGAATGAATTGTAGCTATAGCGGATGATTTCTGTGTCGAATTCAGGATTTGCATGAACACCAGCCGAATACGTTTCTTCATCAAAAGGCAAATAGTAATCCGCTGTACCGTCCCAACGCTTGATTCTGATCTTATTCAGACCATCATTGCGTTCTTCGAGCACCAGATACTCTTTAAAAATGGAAATATCTTCCAAAAGTGTATCATTTCTATGTGGAATGACATCCACCCAATTTTCCTTACTAGTCTTATCTTCTGGTGTCTTCATCAACTTAAAATTGATGGCCCCATCTTTATTTGTCAGGATGTAAAAATGATTTTCATAATGCGCCACACTATATTCCAGTCCGCGTTCCCGAGACTGGATTATTTTAAGTTTATCTTCTGGTCGATTAGCATCCAAAAATTGATATTCTTGAGATATTGTATTGTAAGAACCGATCATGATGTATTTCTTAGACTTGGTCTTATAGACAAATGCATCGAAGGTTTCATCTTTTTCATCAAATACCACTTCGTCTATCGAAGGATCTGTGCCCAAAACATGTTTGTAAATTTTTTCACTGCGCAGGGTTACAGGGTTCTTTTTGGTATAAAAAATGGTCTTATTATCATTCGCCCAGGTAGCACTTCCAGTTGTGTTTTCTATTTTATCAGGAAGAATTTCTCCGGTCTCTAAGTTCTTAAATTGCAAAACGTACTGACGTCTGCTTAGGGTATCAATGCCAAAAACTGCAATTTTATTATCTTCACTTACATTTATACCACGTAAAGAATAGTAGTCAAACCCTTCGGCCATTTTATTCACATCAAAAAGCACCTCTTCATCAGCGTCTAAATTTTCCTTTTTACGTGAGTGGATCGGGTATTGACCTCCTTTTTCGAAGCGGGTGATATAAAAATAACCATTCACCTTATATGGAACTGATTCATCATCCTCTTTAATTCGGGCTTTCATTTCCTGGAACAAAACTTCCTTGAAATCTTTGGTGTGAGCCGTAACCAACTCATAATAAGCATTTTCAGCGTTCAGGTAATCATACACCTTTCGAGTATGCTCATCAGGACTTTCAGCATTCTTCTGGGCATCGGTTAAACGCATCCAGTAATAATCATCAATACGCAGATTGCCATGTTCATTAAATTCTTTAGGTTGCTTCTCTGCTATCGGCGGTTTAGCGTCGTGTAATTTCATGTTCTTGTTATGGATTCAAGGAAGCTGCAAAAATAAAAGATATTGCCACAAAAACAGGGAATAAATTCTTCATTTTTCGGGAATCTATCTATCGAAAGTAGTAATTTTGCCCTTATTCAATTTAAAAGATTCAAAAAGATGTTTGGAGACCTTTCTGGCATGATGCAAAAACTCAAAGATGCCCAACAAAAAGTAGAAGAAACAAAAGCGCGATTAAACACCGTACTGGTTTCAAGTGAATCAAACAACGGAAACGTAAAAATAACCGTAACGGCAAACAGAGAAGTAAAAGCTGTGGAAATAGCGGATGAATTATTTGAAGATAAAGAAGCCTTAGAAGACTATCTAATCTTGGCTTTAAACGATGCGCTTGGTAAAGCCACAAAGATTAACGAAGCCGAACTGGCTGCTGCTGCTAAGGATGGTATGCCTAATATTCCCGGGTTAGATTTCTTTAAATAATTGTTGATCGCTGCATCATATAGCGACAGATCAGGTATTGTGCCAATACATATGTTGACATTATAACTACGCTGAGCTCTAACTCCCTATGAGGAAGCATAAATCTTTCAATGGCCAATATTCCATCTGAAGAGACAAACAGAAAAATACCAAGTAGCAATAAAAGAGACGCCAAGTCTCTTTTTTTAAGGTAATTATAGAAAGAAAGGCCTCCCAAGGTAGTTATAACTACTCCATAAGCGAGCACCGGCAGTAACAGCGAACCCAGATTGTCCTTAATAACTAGTATTACCGAGACCGTGGTAATAATAAATGGAAGCGCTGCAATAAATAATGTCTTTAGTTTATATTCACCAATATCATTTCTGAGTATCGAAATGTAAGCCAAATGGGTGATTAAAAATGAACTCAACCCTAGTAAAAAATACGGGCTTCCTTTAAATAATAGCAAGGTATCGCCTAAAGAAGCAAAGAGCAGCGCCACTATGTACGTTTTATTCACTTTTTTAGCAGAAACCCAATATAACAGCGCTAATGAAAGTGTAATTAACGGTTTAAATATAAATCGTAGGTGCAGCTCATTTAGAATAAGCACAAGAAGGTCGGCCGCACCAATTATAAAAAAGAGTACCACCAGAATTTTTGTTTGGTGTGATTTCTTCATAATAGCAATTTTATTGGTTAGACTCCTTGAAAGGTTATCAGTTTAGTTTTCTAACATTTCAAGGTAGTTATCTTCATTAATAATGGGAATGCCGAGTTCTTCGGCTTTGACGCGTTTACTTGGCCCCATATTCTCACCGGCAATAATATAGCTGGTTTTTTTTGAAATTGAGCTCGATACCTTACCACCATTATCTTCAATGGACTTTTTTAATTCATTTCGGCTCATTTTAGTAAAAACACCTGACACTACAAATATCCTATTTTCTAATTTATTAGTTTGCCCTTCTAAGGCTTCCGCAGACAGTTCCAGTTGCACACCATAATTTCGCAACCGGTCAATCAATTCAGAATTTATAGGGTTCTGAGAAAAATCTATGACACTTTCGGCAATTCTATCACCGATCTCATCTACCATAATCAGTTGTTCAAAGGATGCTTGCATCAAAGCATTCATACTTTTAAAATGCCTTGCCAGTTTTTTAGCAACGGTTTCACCGACATATCGAATCCCCAAAGCAAATAACACTTTTTCAAATGGAATCTTTTTCGAAGCTTCAATACCCGCTACCAGGTTCTGTGCAGATTTTTCCGCCATCCGCTCCAATGGAATTACCTGTTCGACGGTTAAGTCATATAAATCGGCATAATTAGTAATCAATCCTTCCTGAAATAACAACTCAACCGTTTCAGCGCCCAGTCCATCAATATCCATGGCCCTACGGCTAATAAAGTGCTGGATTCTTCCCGTAATTTGGGGCGGACATCCGTATTCATTCGGACAATAATGTTGTGCTTCCCCTTCTTTTCTCACCAATTCGGTATGGCATTTAGGACAATTTGTGGCGTAGCTTGTGGATTGTGAATCATCAGCGCGTTTTGATAGATCAACTCCAACTACTTTTGGGATAATCTCACCTCCTTTTTCCACAAAAACGGTATCTCCCTCGCGTATATCCAGCTTTGCAATCTGATCGGCATTATGCAAAGATGCGCGCTTCACGATGGTACCTGCCAGCTGTATTGGTTCTAAATTTGCAACGGGAGTAATGGCACCGGTTCTGCCCACCTGGTACGTAATTTCATTCAGAACTGTGCGCTCCTGCTCTGCTTTGAATTTATAGGCAATAGCCCATCGCGGGGATTTCGCGGTATACCCAAGCTCCTCCTGCTGATACAAAGAATTTACTTTTACCACAACTCCATCGGTTTCATAAGGTAAATTATGTCTAGATGTGTCCCAATGATTGATAAATGCCAATACTTCGTCAATAGTCTTACAAACCTCAATGGCCGTTGGCACTTTGAATCCTAGCATACGGGCATTTTCAAGTGCATCATAATGCGTTTTATAGGGTAGTCTCCCCACCATATGATACAATAAACAATCTAAAGGACGTCTCGCCACCTCAGCGCTATCCTGTAATTTTAAACTACCGCTTGCTGTATTACGTGGATTTCGGTAGGGGTCTTCACCTTCAGCAATGCGCTCCTTATTCATTCTATTAAAACCATCAAGCGGAAGGATAATCTCTCCACGAATTTCAAAATCAGCTATACTATTACTTTTCAGTTTCAGAGGTATGGAACGAATGGTTTTAATATTTGTAGTAACGTCATCACCTTGAAAACCATCGCCCCGAGTAACCGCGCTTTTGAGTTCACCATTTTCGTAGGTCAGGTTAATAGAAGCCCCGTCGTATTTTAATTCGCATGTATATTCTATGTCAGGTGTACCCAATATTTTATGCAAACGTTTTTCCCAATCGAGCAAATCTTGTTTTGAGTAACTGTTGTCAAGTGAATGCATCCTGTTTTTATGCGCTATCGTTTCAAAATTTTTGGTGATCTGGCCTCCCACCCGTTGCGTAGGTGAATTGCTATCGAAATGCTCAGGATGCGCAGCTTCCAATTTTTCGAGCTCTTTAAGTTTACTGTCAAACTCAAAATCTGATATGGTGGGAGCATCTAGTACGTAATAGTTATAATTGTGCTCATGAAGTTCTTTACGTAGTATCTCTATTTGTTCCTTAGCTGTTGGCATAAAGTCGGTAATAGTACGCTAAAATTAGTAAAATAGGTCAGTTCAAAAAAATCCTTCTAAAGAAATTCTTCTATAAAGAAAAACCGAAATATAACATTTCGGTTTTATTTAAATTCTATTGAAATACGATCCTAGTAATACGCATAGCGCCTCACTTTAGAAATATGTTTTGCCAAACGAATGACCTGATGACTGTAACCATATTCATTATCATACCAAACATATACAACTGCTGTTTTGCCATCTGTGGAGGTCAGTGTTGCATTGCTATCATAGATGGCTGGTGCAGAAGTCCCTATAATGTCAGATGACACTAACTCATTACTTAAGGAATACTGAATCTGTTCCACCAAATCACCTTCCAGGGCATACTTTTTCATCGTGGCATTGAGCGCCTCAGCGCTGGCTGCATTTTCTAATTGTAAGTTTAAAATCGCCAGTGAGCCATTTGGCACAGGTACCCGAATCGCATTTGACGTCAACTTACCCTCCAATTCAGGTAAAGCTTTGGAAACCGCCTGCCCGGCCCCTGTTTCAGTTATCACCATGTTCAACGCTGCAGCTCTACCCCTTCGGTATTTTTTGTGCATATTATCTACTAAATTCTGGTCATTGGTATAGGCATGAATGGTCTCTAAATGGCCTGTTTTAATACCGAAGCTGTCGTTGATCACTTTAAGAACCGGGGTTATGGCATTGGTTGTACAAGATGCCGCCGAGTAGATATGTACCTCATCAGGATTATAATCATTGTGATTGACACCATGAACAATATTTGGTACACCTTTACCAGGAGCTGTTAACAACACTTTATCTACTCCTTTTGCCTTTAAATGGCGCCCTAAAGATGTATCATCTCTATATGCGCCAGTATTATCAATCACT
The DNA here is from genome assembly GCA_030065775.1 of Flavobacteriaceae bacterium. Lineage (GTDB taxonomy): Bacteria > Bacteroidota > Bacteroidia > Flavobacteriales > Flavobacteriaceae > Aureibaculum. Next base: position 45,502 of record JASJDL010000002.1, read on the forward strand.
AGAGCATCGTCAATTCCATAAACCGTATAGTCAATATCTTCCGGGGAATTTGCAGAAATCATGTGCACTGTTGTGCCATCAATAATGAGTGCATTGTTCTTCACATCTGCCTTTACTGTTCCCGGAAAATCACCATGCACCGAATCACTGCGTAACAGTGAAGCCCGTTTTCCTAAAACAGTTTCATCGACATCGCCTCGAGTCACTATCGCACGCAAACGCATTTGCTTACCTTTCCCCGTACGCGTCATTAATTCGCGCGCCAACAAACGGCCAATACGACCAAATCCATACAATATAACATCCTTGGGTCGAATCTCACCATTTCTGTTTGCATCGTTAAGCTTACGGGCAACAAAAGAAACAGCTTCATCTGAGTCGTCAATATGGAACTCATAGGCCAACTTTCCGATATCTAATTTGGCGGGTGGTAGGTCCAATGATTTAATGGCCCGTGCGATTTCAAGCGTGTCAAAAATTGATATTGGTTTTTGCACAAAATCACCGGCATACTCCATTAAATTAAGGATTTCACTTACCTTTCTATCGATAAGCTGATTTCTGAATAGTACTAACTCAATAGCATTGTCGTACCAAAGGTCACTGATAATGTTGATGAACTCTACAGTTGCTCTTCGGCGATCTGCCTGAAAGGCCAGTTCTTTTTCATAGGTTTCGTTCGTGCGCATTTTTTGATTTTTTTTCGTGTATTATTTTCGGCGCAAAAGTACTTATTTCAAACGTTTTCGAAAAAATTATTTCCAAAAAAAATCCCTCACTAAAAAATGAGGGATCGGTACTACTAATCGTTAATTTTAGTTTTGTATTCCTGTTCGTACGTATTCGGCATAACCTTCATCATTCAGAACTTGCAGTAATACCTCACGCCCTTTATTTTTTCGCAATATAGCTTCAACATCCTCAGCTTTATAGACTTTGGTATCATTTACTTTTAAGATGATATCGCCTTCACTTACTCCTTGTTCCTTCAATCTTCCGGAAACAGTACCTAAGATCTCGACTCCATAATTAATTCTGTATTTAGAGGCATCCTTTTTAGAGATCTTCTTTAGTGAACCAATATAATTATTTGTGAAATCGAACTTGTCCACCGTAGTTTTACCAAATTGATTCGCCAATGTCACCCTAAAATCTTTTTCAACACCATTTCTAATCAACTTGACGTCAACAACTTCGCCGGGCCGCTTGCTGCTTAAATAGCCTTGCATATCAGAAAACCTAGACACTTTTATATTGTCTAATTTCGTAATAATATCATTGGGCTGTATGCCAGCTGCTTTTGCACCTCCATTTGCTGTCAAACTTGTTACCAATACACCTTCTGTAATACCATTGGTATCAAACTGCTTGGCCTGCTCGCTACCTAGTTCTGCATAGCCTATGCCGATGTAAGCGGTCTGCACATCTCCAAATTCCATGATATCTTCCACGACCTTTTTCGCAATATTTGAAGGTACGGCAAAAGAATATCCTACATACGATCCGGTTTGAGAGGTGATGGCGGTATTAATTCCTACCAATTCACCACGTACATTGACTAAGGCACCGCCGCTGTTTCCTGGATTTACAGCAGCATCGGTTTGAATAAACGATTCAATCATTCTGTTGCTTGAGATATCAATATCTCGGCCTTTGGCACTTACAATTCCAGCAGTAACGGTAGAAGTCAAATTAAATGGGTTTCCCACCGCTAGCACCCACTCGCCTATTTGTATATTATCAGAATTCGCAAATGGAACGAAGGGTAAATCGGTATCGTTGATCTTTAATAAAGCAATATCTGAACGTTCATGGGTTCCAATTACCTCTGCTGTATAGGACTTCTGATTGTTCAAGGTCACCTCAATATCTTCGGCCCCTCTGATCACATGGTTATTGGTAATAATATAGCCATCAGGTGATATAATGACACCCGAACCGGTTCCGACAATTCTCCGTTGCCCCGAATTTCTGCTACGTCCGAAGAAAAATTCTTCCAACAGGTTACTACTTGGCACGGCCTTATTCTTTACGTGCACCACCGCATTTACTGTTTCTTCGGCTGCTTTCCTGAAATCAATGGCGTCATCGCTTAAAGAAGCTTTGGAAGTAGGTATATAATTTGTTTGAAAAACCTTCGGGTTTTCCTCATTACTCTTTAAAATTCCGTTATCAGCAGGTGTCTGGTTTATAAACATATAACCGCCTAAAGCTAAGGCCCCACCAAAAACGGATGCTAAAACTAAACTTGCTATTCTCTTCATGTTCTATAAAATTAAAGTCGCTTAATAAGTCGTTCGAAATCTGTTAAAATAACAACCAAAATTAAGCCATAATTGTTTATTAAAAACTACTTTAACGATACTTTAACAGCATAATTTCTACTGAATTTATAGTACATTTGCCAAGATCATGAAATTGACTTTTTACAAATATCAAGGTACCGGCAACGACTTTATTTTAATTGATAATCGCCAGGAATTATTTCCTAAAAAAAATACCGAACTTATTGCACAACTTTGTGATAGAAAGTTTGGCATAGGAGCAGACGGTTTGATTTTATTGGAAGATTCGGCTGAGGCTGATTTTAAGATGATCTATTACAATGCTGATGGAAATCCCAGTAGCATGTGCGGCAATGGCGGAAGATGTTTGGTCGCTTTCGCGGAATACTTGGGTATTATAGAAAAAAAGACCGTTTTTGAGGCCGTGGATGGATTGCATGAAGCTACTATAGACAATGGTTTGGTAAACCTGAAGATGATTGACGTTCAAGATATTCAAGAATTCGAGTATCATGTGTTCTTGGATTCGGGGTCTCCACATCACGTAACTTATGTGAACGATGTTGATAAAGTAGACGTAAAGGCCAAAGGAAGTACAATACGTTATGGTGCTCCCTATTTTGAAAACGGAAGTAATGTAAATTTTGTAGAACAGATTGACAAAAATACCTTTAAGGTCAGAACCTATGAACGCGGTGTTGAAGATGAGACCTTAAGTTGTGGTACCGGTGTTACAGCTGTAGCCATAGCATCGCACAAATCGCAAAAAACAACGGAAAATACCATCGTGTTGCAGACGCCCGGTGGAAATCTTGAAGTTTCTTTCACACCAAACAATAATGGCTATAAAAATGTGTTCTTAAAAGGAGCTGCTACCTTAGTTTTTACTGGTACAATTCATCTGTAATGCAACTACTTAAAGGATCAAATATTTACTTAAGGGCTTTGGAGCCGGAAGACTTAGATTTTCTCTTCTCGGTTGAAAACAATGGTCTATTCTGGGAAGTCAGCAGCACGCAAACTCCTTATTCCAGGCATCTATTGGAGCAGTATATAGCCAATGCACATCTAGACATTCACACAGCCAAACAATTACGCTTAGTAATTACAATTGGTAAAACCAATGAAACCGTGGGAATGATTGACCTTTTTGATTATAATCCTCAACACCGCCGAGCTGGTATCGGTATACTCATAACCAAAGGACATCAAAATAAAGGCTATGCTTCAGAAGCACTTAGTTTATTGATTCCATACTGTTTCGATATCCTTAATTTACATCAGTTATTTGCCAATATCACCTCCGATAATATGAGCAGCTTAACTTTATTTAAAAAATTTAATTTTAAGGAAGTAGGTATAAAAAAAGAATGGATTTTGGCGGGCGGCATCTACAAAGACGAAGTTTTATTTCAATTGATTAACGAATGAAGATTAAAAAGGTCATCCTATATATTTTAGTGGTTGTACTTGTTAGCGGGGCAATTATTGGGTATAGCTATTATAAGAAAATTTTTGGCAGTAATGTCAACAAGGAAGCATCCCTATTTATTCCGACGAATGCAAATTTCGATGACGTTATTCAATTACTTTCACCATATATAAAGAACGAGAATAGCTTTAAATGGGTTGCAGAAAAGAAAAATTATCTGAATAAGATCAAAGCAGGACATTATATCCTGAAAAAGGGAATGAATAATAACAGTCTTGTCGATTTACTGCGTAGTGGTGAGCAAATTCCAATCAAAGTGTCCTTTAATAACCAGGATACGGTCGAAAAACTTGCTGGTAGAATCGCCGAACAAATTGAAGCAGATTCTACTGCCTTGATAAGGGCAATTTTAAACAATGAATTCTTACAGAAGCATAATCTTTCTGAAGCCACTGTGTTAGGTATATTTATTCCGAACTCCTATGAATTTTATTGGAATACTTCGGCAGATAAGTTCGCGAATCGAATGTTCAAAGAGTATACCCGATTTTGGAATGAAAACCGTTTGGCAAAGGCCAACAAACTAAATCTCACAAAAAATGAGGTCATTACATTGGCTTCTATCGTTCAAAAAGAAACGGCCATTGCTTCAGAAAGGCCTACAGTTGCTGGATTATACTTGAACAGATTGAGAAGTCGCTGGCCTTTAGGTGCCGACCCGACGATTATCTTTGCGTTGAAACAGAAATACGGGCAAGATAAGGTCTACAAACGGGTATTAAACAAAGACCTTCAAATTGACTCACCCTATAATACATACACCCGTCAAGGGCTGCCTCCCGGACCAATAGCCATGCCCGATATTTCGTCTATTGATGCCGTTCTAAATGATATGCGTCATGATTATTATTATATGTGCGCAAGTGTAGACAAACTCGGTTACCATGAATTTGCAAAAACGCTGGAACAACACAATATAAATGCCAGGAAATATCATAAATGGGTAAGCCAACAGGGCATTAATAGGTAATTAAGAGCCTATTTTTGTTACTTGAAATTGCGATTTGACATCCTTAAAAAACACTATATTCAGCTGCGAAAATCCTTTCAAAGACAGTGAAAAAGACAATATTTGGTAAAAATAGGTACTAAATCTTTCAAAATTCGCATTAATTTCCCGCTGCTAGCTCAATTTCTACAATTGTAAGTATCTGATTTGCAGCATATTAAAATTTTATTAATTTTTTTGTAAATTTGACCAATTGCTATATATTTGCACGCTCAAAATTTAAAAGTCGGCTAACAACCTAATTTTAAATTTGCAATATCATGAAAAGGAAAGTATTAAAAGTATTTAGTATTCTTTCAGTACTCTATTTTGTTACCACTGGGTTTACTAGTTGGAAGCATGTAACTGTAGAATACAACTTACCACCGGAAAATGCAATCCATACGGTACTCCCTACCGGATTGATTGAGACAAACGAAGACTTTGTATCTCCTATTACAGGTAAATCATTCATTGGTTTTAAAGAAGCAGTTGGTTTTAAAGAATCTCAGGGCAAATACGGCACTGTGAATACCTTAGGCTACCTGGGCAAGTACCAATTTGGAAAATCTACGTTGAAACGTTTCAAAATATATGATACCGTAGAATTTCTAAAAGATGCTAAATTGCAGGAAGATGCGTTTGAAGCGCTGTGCTCCGTGAATAAATGGATTCTAATCAGAGATATCAAACGAAGTGTAGGTAAGCGAATCAATGGAAT
>JASJDL010000061.1 GCA_030065775.1 Flavobacteriaceae bacterium
AACCTCCTCTAAAGTTTCGGCATCTTCTTTTAACATGAAATTATAAGTACCATCACTATATATTACAACTCTTTTTTCAAGATTTTCGAAGCCCAACGCCTTGGCTTCAATTACGTTCGCACCAATGGGTAATTCAATGGTATAAAACCCTTGTGCATTGGTTACCGCATATACATTTTTATCTTGTACAACAATAGCCAAGTTCTCGATTGGTTTTTTAGTCGATGTATTTCTGGCGTACCCAGAAAGTGTATATTTTTTGTTACCAGATCCTTTTTTTTCCTTTCCAATTCTTATCGTTTCTATGGAACCATCACTTTCATCTTTATCTGAGTAAAACACTGGAGCGAAATTATCTTCTGTAGTATTATTTTGATCAATGTAGTCAAAGAAACCAAGTGGTAGCGAATCACGAATGAGTACGTTGTTGGTCAAAACAATTTTTTTGTCCTCTGATATATAATAGTTTATGACAGATTTTCCGAATAGCGCTTCGAGTAATTCGGTGATTTTTACATCATTATAGCTACCAGAAATACGTTCGGTACTCAGCCAACTCTCAATAAAAAAGAAACGATATTCCGTCTGTTTTTCAATGGTTTCAATGACTTCCAGTGCTGTAGCATCACTGAATTCAATTGATATTTTCTCATCTGAAGTAACCTGGCCGTTAATTGTATAATAACTGCATAGTAGCAGTAGCATAAAATATCTTTTCATGGCCATTAATTTATAACTTTAGGAGCGTGCAGATAGTTCATTAATTGGATCAAAAATTTATCATAGTTAGATTTTCGCGAGACTATACGTTTACCATAAAAAGTATTGATTTTCTTCTTCTCTTCTGGAAATAATTTTATGAAATCTCTTTTCGATTTTACTGGAGTTAGTTGCTCGTTATAATAGATATGAAAACTCGTATTATATTTAAATTCACTATAAATGCGCTCTCTATTCAATCTTTCAAATCTTTCCTTCCGGTGTTTTTGCAATAGCTTAACCTTTTCACTTGCATAGAGCATTTCAAAAATCTCAGTTTGACTAATAGAGCCGTCATTTTTTTCAGAAGAAAGGCTAATAAACTCTTTGTTGTTTAATGTGAATTTTTCAATTTTTTCCTTTAACAGTTCAAGAACTATAAAAGCACTACGGTTCGGGAGTTTTACGATTATTTCATCATTGAAAATATCATACTTCATTTCGACATCATAGTACGGCTGCCCGTCATAAATAATGGCACCTTTCATAAAATCTACAGAATCAAAGTATTTATGATTACCATTGATAGTTCTATACTTTATTTTGCTCTCCACACCGTTATAGAGTCCGGTATTACCCGCTCCAATTTTAGTATCAAACCAGTTATAATAATTTTTTTCAGCAGCGTTTTGACCTTCAATGACATTAAAGATCACCAAAGAAATAATAATTGCTTTTAATAAAGAAGATCTCATAGCAAAGGAATTCATTGAGAGTCAAACGTTTCGAATAGATTTATTATCGTAACTCGTGAAGCGTAAATTAAAGAAATAAATATGGAATAAAGAAAAAAATTATATATGAATGAGAAATTATTATACGAATATGGAAAATTATTCTGTAAATACAGAAGATTATAGGGTAAAGATGGATTACTGGAGTTGATTTGTTAAATTAACAATTATAGAAGAATTTTAGTAAGCCGGGTCATTTACGTATGCCACTCAATTATTTTATAGACAAAGCCAATAGTACTTTAGCCGCCTCAAACGGTGTGACCTTATCTTTTTCAATAAGCTCCAATTGTTTTTCCAACTCTTTCTTAACTCTAGGATGACTATAAAACTGGTCTTTTAGTTGTTGATTGATCGTTTTCAACAACCAGTATTTATTTTGCGCTCTGCGTTTTTGCTCGAAATAACTGCTACCTTTTGTAAGTGATAGATACTCTTCTATAATATGCCATACATCAGCTACACTTTCTCCAAATAAAGCGCTGCAGGTTGTTACTTTTGGCTGCCAGGTACTTTCTTTAATCGGATATAGGTGAAGTGCTCTCGCAAATTCAGCTTTGGCTAATTTGGCAGCTCGTATATTATCACCATCTGCTTTATTAATTACAATAGCATCAGCCATTTCGATAATCCCGCGTTTGATACCCTGTAATTCATCACCTGCACCAGCTAATTTTAGCAGTAAAAAGAAATCCACCATAGAGTGTACAGCCGTTTCAGACTGCCCCACACCTATAGTTTCAATAATAATAGTATCAAAGCCAGCAGCCTCACATAAAACAATGGCCTCACGGGTTTTTTGGGCAACACCACCTAGGGAGTCACCGGATGGCGAAGGGCGAATAAATGCATTTTCATCTTTCACCAGGGCTTCCATGCGGGTTTTATCACCAAGGATACTACCTTTACCGATAGAACTGCTTGGGTCAATAGCTAATACAGCTACTTTTTTTCCTAAACCGGTCAGATGCTTCCCAAAAGCTTCAATAAAAGTGCTTTTACCAACCCCCGGAACACCTGTAATACCTATACGAACTGAGTTGTTGGCATGTGGCAGGCAGGCAGTGACGATCTCAGCAGCTTGCTCCTGATGCTTCACGTTGGTACTCTCAATTAGGGTAATGGCCCGGCTTAAAAAAGCGCGGTTACCTTCCAAAATACCTTGAATAAATTCTCCGGTGCCGGGTAGTTTATTTCTACTTAATTTTATCCTATTAATGGAGCTTGCATCCGTTGATTTTGGAGGTTTAACACCGTCCATCTCATGCATTGTACCTTTATTTTGAGGGTCTTTTTCCATTCCGAGAAAGCATAAAATGTAAATTTAGAATAAAAAAGTTTAGAAAAGTGCAACGCTGGATGTAATTCGTCGTATTTTAAGTAGAATCAAAAACAGAACATGAGCCAAACTAAATTTTTGCAGTCGCGTCTGATTGATGAGTGCAAGAAAAACAATAAAAAAGCGCAGTTGCAATTGTATGATATGTATTGCAAGGCCATGTACAATACCGCCTTTAATTTTGTGAAGGATGAAGCTGTGGCGGAAGATATGACCCAAGAGGCATTCATCAAGGCATTTCAAGGTATAACAACGTTTAGCGGTGAGGTATCTTTTGGCGCATGGTTGAAACGCATCGTAATAAATGGATGCCTGGATTGGCTGAAGAAACGAAAACTAACAATAGTTTCAATGAATCATCAAAAAATACAGGTGGCCAATGAGGATAATTGGGAAGTTGATGATAATACCACCATTGCTAATATTAAAAATGCAATTAGTCAATTACCGGAAAAGTATAAAGTAGTTGTCAAATTATTTTTATTGGAAGGATATGATCATCAGGAAATATCACAGATTTTAAATATCTCAGAAGTTTCATCGCGATCACAATTGCACAGAGGAAAAAACAAATTAAAAGAACTTTTAAAACATTACAATTATGCCTAAAGATATGAGACAGATCGTAAAGGATGCCGAGCAAGACCAGCTAGAGCTTCCTAAAGGCCATAGAGAACGTTTTGAAGACAGGCTTGCACTGGTACCCAACCATAGGCAGCGTAGTAATTTCTTCTTTTTGAAGATCGCGGCGTCATTGGTATTGCTTGTGAGTTTAGGCTACTTTGCTATTAACAGTAGCTTTACCGGAGGTGTAGAACAGACAAGTGAACTACCCGAATCACAGTTTTCCGGTTTAGGTGGTGTCTCTCCTGAAATGCAAAAAGTAGAGAATTATTATTTAACCGCTATAAACTATGAATTGGCCAGCCTTGAAAAAACATCAGAAAACCAAAAGTTGCTCGATGATTACCTTGATAAAATAGGCAAGCTCGATGAAGATTATAAACGGTTAAATGAAGAATTGGCCGAGAAAGGAGTCAACGAAAAGACCATTCATGCCTTAATAACCAATCTTCAGTTACGCTTGCAATTGTTGTTGCAGTTAAAAGACCAGTTAAATGAATTACAAACAAGAAATGATATTAAAAATGAAGATAGTACGATTTAAATTAGCAATTCTATTGATAGTTACTTTTACATTCGCTGTCAGTGCTCAGAAAGGTAAAAAAGACTTTCGTGAAGAATTTAAGGTAAAACCGGATGTGGTCATTGATGTCAATACACGGCATACTGATATTGAAATCATAACCTGGGATAAAAATGAAGTGGTGGTAGAAGCTTTTATGAAAGTTGAAGGTGAAGAGGTTACCGAAGATATGCGTGACGAGTTTTATGATCAATGGGAGTTTGAAGCCTATGGAAACTCAAGTAAAATTCATGTGAAGTCTCGCTCGAATAGTTTTATAGACATCCATTCTTTTGATTTTGATGCACCCAACTATGATATTTTTCATAAAAACTCACAAGGGAAAAATGGATTTACTTTTGTAGTACCTGATATTTCAATACAAGGCCTGGATATTTTAGACTCCATAGACTTTGTAATACCAGAATTACCACCCTTGCCTGATCTGCCACCTTTACCAGAGCTAGATATTGTATTACCAGACCTGCCACCCATGCCATCAAAATTTGATTACGATGCATACAAAAAAGACAAAGGATATTTGGAGCGCTGGAAGAAGGAAAATGAAGATTTGATCGGCAAAAATGCAGATGTTACTGTACGAAAGAATTCTATCTCAATTAAATCTAAAAAAGGAGGGAATAAGTCGATATACAATTGGAGTTTTACAAATGATCAGGAAGAACGTGTTGAAGAAATTGCTGAGCGGGTTGAAGAAGCTCTAGAAAGATCGCGCGAGGCCCGAGAGAAGAGAATGGAAGAATTAGAAAAACGCTATGAAGAAAGGAAAAAGCGTCATGAAGAAAGAAGAAAAGAATTGGCAGTTCGCCTAAAAGAGAGAGCTGAAAAACGTGATGAACAACGTAAACTGGATTTGGTAAAGCGCCAGGAAGCCAGGGATAAGCAACGAAAAGAAATCCAATCATTTCTCAAAAAACGCGATAATGTGAAGATTAAAAGACAGATTGTAATCAGAGCACCAAAAGATGCTAAATTTAATATGAATGTGAGATATGGCGCTATGAGTTTTCCGAAATAGTTTGGTTCAAAAATCCGCCAAAGACCGCCTTTTGGGCGGTTTTTTTGTTGGTAAATAGTTGTTACCTTTACGGCCGACAAAAATTGTGTTCAATCATATTTATATGGAACTTTACAAAAGCCAACAGCTAATAATTTACAACTCTTTAAGCAATAAAAAAGAAGATTTCGTACCCTTGACTGAGGGTTACGTAGGGATGTATGTCTGTGGGCCAACTGTATACAGTAATGTGCATTTAGGAAATGTGCGAACCTTCCTGTCATTTGATATGATCTTTCGTTATTTCAAGCATTTAGGATATAAGGTGCGCTATGTGCGAAATATCACCGATGCCGGTCACCTAGAGAATGATGCCGATGCCGGAGAAGATAGAATTGCGAAAAAAGCCCGGTTGGAAGAACTGGAACCTATGGAAGTGGTGCAGCAATATACTGTCGATTTTCACAATGTATTGAATGAATTTAATTTTTTACCTCCAAGTATCGAACCTACAGCTACAGGCCATATCGTAGAGCAAATTGAAATTATTAAAACCATTTTGGACAAACGACTTGCCTATGAAGTCAATGGGTCGGTATACTTTGATGTCTTAAAATACAATGAAAGTGAACACTATGGTATCCTCAGCGGTCGAAACATCGAAGATGCAATACATAATACCCGCGCCTTAGATGGTCAGTCTGAGAAAAAAAATCCTCAAGATTTTGCCTTGTGGAAAAGGGCACAGCCAGAACATATTATGCGCTGGCCGTCACCATGGGGTGTTGGCTTCCCCGGATGGCATTTAGAATGTACTGCGATGAGCACAAAATATCTGGGAGACCAATTTGATATTCACGGCGGAGGTATGGATCTAAAGTTTCCACATCATGAATGCGAAATCGCACAGGCACAAGCGAATAAAGGAGTAACACCTGTACGTTACTGGATGCATGGCAATATGCTGACCTTAAATGGTAAAAAAATGGCGAAATCTACAGGTAATAATATTTTACCGGGTGAACTTATTTCCGGTAATAATGATATTTTGAGTAAACCATTTGCAGCAACGGTTGCGCGCTTTTTTATGCTACAGGCACATTACAGAAGTATACTGGATTTTTCAAATGATGCCCTGGAAGCCGCCGAACGTGGCTATTTTCGCTTAATGAATGCCGTAAATGCGCTTAATAATTTGCGATCATCGGATACGTCCTCTATCGACCTGGCAGCATGGAAACAGCAATGCTATGATGCGATGAATGATGATTTCAATACACCTATTTTAATAGCACATTTGTTTGAAGGTGTAAAGTATATTAATCAGCTAAAAGAAGGAAAAGCCACACTTACCGAAGCTGATTTAAAAGAATTCAAAGAAACTATTAATGCTTTTATATTTGACGTATTGGGATTGGAAAATGTTTCTGTTCAAGATACCTCAGATAAATTATCTGGTGTCGTTGAAATGCTTGTAAAAATGCGCGACGATGCGCGTGCAAATAAAGACTGGGCGCTATCAGATAAGATTCGCGACGAGCTTCAGACTTTAGGCATACAATTAAAAGATGGTAAAGACGGTACGACTTTTTCTGTAAATTAAAGGGATGAAATTTCAACTTGCTCAGATTAATATAGCACGACTTTTAAAACCTATAGATCATCCTCAAATAGCAGATTTCGTCAATCAACTAGACGAAATTAATGCCTTGGCCGAGCGAAGCAAAGGATTCATTTGGCGACTCAAAGATGAAGATAGTGGTAATGCTGTTGGTATAAATCCTTATAACGATCCAAATATCATCATAAATATGTCTGTTTGGCAAGATATCGATTCATTAAAGAACTATGTTTATAAATCTGACCATGTAAAGGTTTTCATGAGAAGAAAAGAGTGGTTCGAAAAACCTGTAAAGCCACATATGGCACTTTGGTGGATTGAAACAAATAAATTTCCAACGGCTTTAGATGGTAAACAAAGGCTCGAATACCTGGATCTGCATGGTAATTCACCTCAAGCTTTTACATTTTCAAAAATTTATAATCCTGTGTATTGAGTTCCATAAACCAAATAATTTCCAAACCCTTTATATGGTTGGTACGCTTTTATCAGGGCGCCATTTCTCCTCTCTTTCCGGCGAGTTGCCGATATACACCAACCTGTTCGCATTATACCATTGAAGCATTGCAAAAACATGGCTTATGGAAAGGGGGCTGGCTCGCGCTAAAACGAATAGCCAGCTGCCATCCCTGGGGCGGTCAAGGCTATGATCCGGTTCCTGATAAAGAAGCAAAAAAAGGCTAGCTCAAAATTATCGCTGGAACGAATCAACAAATCAACAGTAAAACTTATATTTACCACTCAAAAAATTTTACATGATTTTCTTTGAAGCTATTAATTGGAATTTCAACCCCGATCTCTTTAAATTAGGTTCTTTTCCCATAAAATACTACAGCTTGATGTATGTCTTGACTTTTATTGTTGGGCTGGAACTCATGAAGCGTATTTATAAAAAAGATGGAATTCCATTAAATAAGTTAGATTCCCTGTTTATCTATTCGGTTATTGCTATGCTGATTGGTGCTCGCGTTGGGCATTACCTGTTTTATGAAGAAAATTATACGATAACCGAAGTCTTGCTGCCCTTCAAGTTAAACCCTTTTGAATATACCGGTTTCAGGGGCTTGGCGAGCCATGGTGCTATCATAGGTATGATTACAGCCATGATTTTTTATGCTAAGAAGGTGGTAAAAAAACCCTTGCTATGGGTACTAGATAGGATGGCTATAGTATCAGCGCCGGGTGCCGCTTTTGTGCGCTTAGGAAATTTATTTAATTCAGAAATTGTTGGAAAGCCCACTGGAACGGATTTTGGTTTCAAATTTATAAGAAATGACATAAGCGAATATAAAGCCATGACCATAACCGGTTCGAAAGATGCAGAACGTGCTTATGACCTCATTGCAAACAGTTCCAGATTTAAAGATGTTTTGGCCGAAGTGCCGAACCGTTATCCCACGCAACTCTATGAAGCCTTAGGATATGTATTGACGTTTTTTATTTTATGGTATATCTACTGGAAAACAGATAAAAAAGAAAATTTAGGCTTTCTTTTCGGATTATTTATGGTCTTGCTTTGGTCGATTCGATTCTTTGTTGAGTTCCTTAAAGAATGGCAAGGTGGTATTGAAGAATGGATTGACTTAGACATTCAGCTCAATACCGGTCAATGGCTTAGTATTCCATTGGTTTTGGTCGGATTTTTCTTTATGTTTAGAAAAAACACGAAATTAGCTTAAAATATAGGGATGATTTCTCTCCCACGCTGAATTTTCGAGGTCTTCGAAAGGATAAAGGTACAGTAGGAATGGTTATTTTATTCATTATTAAACTTTTATTAAAATGGCTGTTTTAGAACATTTTACATCACAACAAGCAATTGATTTAGAAAACAAATATGGTGCACAAAACTACCATCCGTTGCCTGTCGTGTTAACCAGGGGAGAAGGTGTCTATGTCTGGGATGTAGAAGGAAGACGCTATTACGATTTTTTATCAGCTTATTCTGCCGTTAATCAAGGGCATTGCCACCCCAAAATTATTGATGCCTTAAAAAAACAAGGAGAACAATTAACCCTCACCTCCCGAGCTTTTTACAATGACCAGTTAGGTCAGTACGAAAAATATATAACCGGGTACTTTGGTTTTGACAAAGTTCTACCCATGAACACAGGCGCCGAAGCGGTAGAGACTGCAATTAAATTGGCCAGAAAATGGGGGTATGAAAAGAAGGGTATTCACACTAATCAAGCCAAAATTGTTGTTTGTCAAAATAATTTTCACGGGAGAACAATTACTATTATCTCAGCATCTAATGACCCAATCGCCACTGAGAATTTCGGACCTTTCACACCAGGAATAATATCTATTCGATACAATGACCTTGAGGCCTTACGCGAAGCTTTGAAAGATGATAATGTAGCAGGTTTTTTGGTGGAACCTATTCAAGGCGAAGCAGGCGTTTATGTGCCAGATGACAACTATATCAGAGAAGCTTATGAACTTTGTAAAGAAAAGAATGTATTATTTATAGCAGATGAAGTACAAACGGGCATCGCTCGCACGGGCCGCCTGCTGGCAACTTGTGGTAACTGCGCTTGTAGTGATAAAAATTGCTCTGGTACACCTGAGGTTAAACCAGATATTTTAATCTTGGGTAAAGCTATTTCAGGCGGAGTCTTACCGGTATCTGCGGTCTTAGCAGACAACGAGGTCATGGATGTCATACGACCCGGGAACCACGGTTCAACTTTTGGAGGTAACCCATTGGCTTGCGCAGTGGCGAAAGCCGCTTTAAAAGTGGTAAAAGAAGAAGGGCTCGCTGAGAATGCTGATAGACTCGGAAAGATATTCAGAGCACGCATGCAAGAATTAGTCGAGAAAACCGATTTGGTAAGATTAGTGAGAGGGAAAGGTTTGTTAAATGCAATTGTGATCAATGATTCCGAAGATAGTAGTACTGCCTGGGATATTTGCATTAAATTACGTGATAATGGTTTGTTAGCTAAACCAACACATGGAAATATTATTCGATTTGCACCACCATTAGTGATGACCGAAGAGCAGCTGGAGGAATGTATTTCAATTATCGCTACCACCATCTCTGATTTTAGCAAGTAGACCATGAGAACAGTTGGAAATAGCATACTAGTAGTCTTGTTGTTCTTTTCTTTCACTGAAACTATTACTGCACAAGGCGACCAAAAAGAGGAGGTAAAAAAAGTAATTCAACATTTTTTTAAAGGATTGCAAGCCGGTGATACCGTAACAATAAAGGAAACACTTGGAACCACGGTAGTGCTGCAAACTGCTTATACGAACAAAGAAGGAAAATCAATCCTTAGAAATGATGATTTTGATAGGTTTTTGAAATCCATTGGATCAAAAAAACCTGAAGACATTTGGGAAGAAAAATTACTATCTTACAGTATCCAAATCGATGGTAATATGGCCAATGCATGGACGCCTTATGAATTTTATTTCAATAATAATTTCAGCCATTGTGGAGTAAATTCGTTTCAATTGTTTAACGATGGTAATGATTGGAAAATCATTTATTTAATTGATACACGAAGGCGAAAAGGCTGTAGCGCCAAATAAATTCGAATGTAATATGGAAGAGGTTATAGAGAAAAATCAGATCACTTTAGAAGAGTTTGAGTCTATCAAATCCAATGCAGAGTTGCTTAAATTGATCAGGCAAAAGAAAACACATGTGCGATGGATTGAAACCCGCCTGCATTACGAAAGTGAATTGAGAAAATTACAAATAGAGCTGGTAAAGCTTCAGCAGTGGATTGCTAAAAATAAATTACGGGTAGCGGTAATTTTTGAAGGACGGGATGCCGCAGGAAAGGGCGGTAGCATCCGGCGCTTTTCTGAACATTTAAACCCAAGGGCTTCCAGAACAGTTGCCTTAACCAAGCCCACTGAAATAGAGCAGGGGCAATGGTATTTTAGGCGTTATATTAAAGAACTGCCAAATCCTGGCGAGATCGTTTTTTTTGACAGAAGCTGGTATAATCGCGCTGTAGTCGAGCCGGTTATGGGCTTTTGCACAGAAGCACAATATCAAAAATATATGTTACAAGTGCCTGATTTTGAGCATATGCTGTATGAAGACGGTGTTTATGTCATCAAATTTTGGTTCTCCATCTCAAAAGAAGTTCAGCTTGAACGTTTTAATGCACGTATGGATAATCCGCGAAAGCGATGGAAATTCAGTCCCGTAGATAAAAAAGGGCAAGAATATTGGGATCGCTACACGCATTATAAAGGTTTAATGTTTAGCAAAACCCATACTACCTATAGTCCTTGGATAATTGTAAAAGCCAACGATAAAAAAACTGCACGTTTAGAAAGTATGCGTTATGTGCTTTCTCAATTTGACTATGAAGGCAAGGAAACAGCGGCAACAACCCTGTTTCCAGATCCGAATACGGTAATGCGTTACCATCGTTCATCATTACAAATAGACTGATATGAATAGATTTAAGTTAGATGAAGCCGGTGTAGAAAAACTCAATTCTAAAAAAGGATTGATGGCATTGCTTAATCGTGAACCCTATAACCCGCAGCGCGCTATACGGTATGTTGACTATGAAAAGCGTTTAATGAAGTTACAGGTAGAACTCATAAAATTGCAGACCTGGGCTATAGAAAACAATGAGCGTATTATTATCATTTTTGAAGGTCGGGATGCTGCTGGAAAAGGGGGCGCCATTCGAAGAATGACAGAGCGTATTAATCCTCGTCACTTTCGAATTGTAGCCTTGCCAAAACCTACGGAAGAGGAACAAACGCAATGGTATTTTCAACGCTATGTAAATCAATTTCCGAAGGCCGGTGAGATTCTTTTTTTTGACAGAAGCTGGTATAATAGGGCTGTAGTTGAACCCGTGAACGGATTTTGTACACAAGAACAGTATAAAGTCTTCATGGATCAGGTCAATGACTTTGAACGTATGATCACTGAGTCAGGTATTCGTTTGGTAAAGATGTATATGTCAATTTCTAAACGTGAGCAAGCCAAACGATTTGAAGACATTAAAAATGATCCGTTGAAACAATGGAAAATGACACCGGTAGATGAAAAAGCGCAGGAATTGTGGGATGTATATACCGACTACAAGAAAAAAATGTTCGAAAATACCAAAGCTGGCATCCCGTTTAAGATCATAAAGGCCAACAGAAAAACATCAGCCAGAATCGCAGCCGTACAGCATGTTTTAAAATCAATTCCTTACGATAAGAATTTAGAAGTATAAAAAAACCAGCTAAGGGTATTCAGCTGGTTTTTTTGAAAGTTTGTGCTACGAATTATTGATTTTGCATTTCTTCAATCATATTCATATACTGCTCCATCATTTCTCCGTATTTACCAGTTGCCAGTAAATAAATGATCCATAAGGCCGCTAACCCGCCAATAACAATACCGATCATAGAGGTAACTCGACCAGTTTCAGCATTATTTAAACCGGTATATTGATCCGGATTTTCATTATAGATAGCTTTCGCTTTTTTAGCTTCGTTCATTCCTAAAAATCCAAGAATCAATCCTGGTATACCGTAACAACAACAGGCGGTTACTATTGAAATGATGCCTAAAATCAACGCAGCTTGCGAGTGGGGGAGTTTTTGTTTTTCCATAATTTGGTCGTTTTCAGTTAAATATGTTTCAAAATAAAGTTGGTGAGCATAATGGCAATATTGGTAACAAACAGGTACAATAAGACCTTATGCCCTAGTTTAAAATTAAATTTTAAGTGTAAGAGTAAATAACCGAACATAATAATCAAAGTATAAATTGCCGGGTACATATAAAAAGCCTCTACAAATTCACCTTTGAGAAGGTGAACAATAGCACGTTGCATACCGCAGCCAATACAGTCGAACCCAAATTGTTCTTTTATATGGCAACTCAACATGTTTTTCTCAAGAAAAGAGATAACACCCATCACTTAAAATTTGCTTAAAAATATAAAAATATACGTAGAGTACGTAATTTTATCGCATGAGTTCAAAGATAAAAATTGGCGCTATCGTTGCTGTTTTAGATGATACCATCAAAGGTAAAGTTGAATTTGTTGACGGAAAACACGTCTCTATAAAGACAGAGGATGATTTTCTGATGACATTTGACATTAACGACCTGGTGCTGATAACTGATGAGCAAAAGGAATATTCCAAGTATATAGATATTCAACATGAAAACCTGATTGAGAAAGAGTTACCCAAGAAGGAGATCGTTGCTAGAAAGTCATCCAAGGCCAAAAAACAACCGCCATTAGAAGTTGATTTACATATCCACCAACTAACCTCTTCTGTTAAAGGGATGACCAATTATGATATGCTTACCATCCAGTTGGAAACAGCGAAACGCCGATTAGAATTTGCCATAAAAAAAAGGATTCAACGCGTTGTATTTATCCATGGAGTGGGCGAAGGTGTCTTGAAAAAAGAACTCGAGTTCTTATTGGCAAACTATAATGTTGATGTGTACCCGGCTTCGTTTCAGAAATACGGCTTTGGTGCTACCGAGGTGTATATATATCAGAATAAGACTTAATTTATGTCTTAAGGAGTTATGGTTACTTCTTCTGTAATTGATCCAAAATCAAATGTCTCCAAGCGTATGTCATTACCATTGGCATTGGTAAGCTCCAATGTTGAGATCGTGAGCTCAGATAGATAAATTTCTTTGTATTGCTCACTGACAGCAGGTAAAGGTGTATTCGAAGTAATCGCATCATCAGAATCCAGGTAGTTGGGGATGTCGTCCAAGTCGGTATCATCGTCATCAGGATTACCATTTTCATCCACGTCTTCATTGATGGTCAAAATACTGTCACCATCGTCGTCGTTGTCCAAATAATTGGGAATCGTATCGCCATCGGTATCATCATTAGTGGGGTCACCATCGCCATCAACATCTTCATCTTTGGTTGGAATACCATCGCCGTCATCATCATTATCTAAGTAGTTAGGCGTACCATCACCATCTGTATCAATTGTATTATCTTCTTCTTCTTCCACTGTATCCTCATCATCAAGTGTTAAAGATGTCGTAATCAATAAGGTGCCACTTCCTTTCCATTCGTTCAATATATTCGGTGTTGTTGGTGGGATATCTTGGCAAAAATAATTCGCGCCGGTAACGTTGGCGTCGAATGTTCTGTATATAAGTGTATTGGCGCCATCTTCAGTAAGCGTAATCGATTGTGCTTCGCGCACAGTGATTAAAAAATTATCAGATTGGGTCAATTCTAAACTTAATGTTTCACTTCCGTTTACTTTGTACAGCACCAAATCACCGCAACTGGTGGGATTTCCGTCAAAGGTAAACTCCGGCACATCTATGTTGCCATCATCACAAGCTAGAACGACAAATGTTAGTAAGAATACATATAATTTTTTCATCGAAACAAAAATAAACGTTTTGCTCTACTAGGCGAAAATTCATCAAGGTATTTTTAGTTATTTTTGCACGAGTTTCAAAGATGCGAAAAGTTTATTTAGATAATGCCGCGACTACGCCTCTTCATCCGGAGGTCATAAAGACAATTACTGAGGTGATGGAAGATACCTATGGTAATCCGTCTTCAACACACCAGTTTGGCCGTAAGGCCCGGGTTGTGGTTGAGGCGGCACGTAAAGCCATCGCAGGTTATTTTAATGTAACGGCAGGGGAAGTGGTTTTTACGGCAGGAGGCAGTGAAGCAGACAATCTCATTTTAAGGAATGCGGTTGAGAACCTGGGTGTAAAGCATATCGTCACTTCTGAAATCGAACATCATGCCGTATTGCACGTGCTTGAAGCATTAGAAAGAGAGCATGATATTTCAATAAGCTTTGTTAAACTTAATGGTAAAGGAGAAGTCGACTTTGATCATTTGGAAACACTCCTTAAGAACAGTTCAGAAAAAACCCTGGTGAGTTTAATGGCAATCAATAATGAACTGGGAAACATTTTAGATATTGAAAAAGTGTGTGTGCTTTGTAAAGAACATAATGCACTATTTCATTCTGATACCGTACAGGTAATTGGACATTATCCGCTTGATTTGCAAAAAAACCCGATTGATTTTATTGCCGCAAGCGCCCACAAATTTCATGGCCCTAAAGGGGTTGGTTTTGCCATTATCAAAAAAGGGTTTGGTATTAAGCCTTTACTAATTGGTGGTGAACAAGAACGCGGTGCGCGCGCCGGTACCGAAAATGTACATAATATTGCTGGAATGCATAAGGCACTAGATTTGAGTTACGCAACAATGCATGAGGATACAAACCACATAACAGCGCTAAAATCCTATTTTATAGAACAGTTGCAAGGGTTAAACAATGGTATTGTGTTCAACGGTTGTTCTTCAGAATTAGATAAGAGCACCTGTGTGACCTTAAATGTTCGTTTTCCAAAAGAGATACCAATGTTGCTCTTTAATCTTGATCTTAAAGGTATAGCAGCATCGGGTGGTAGTGCTTGCCAAAGTGGAAACAATAAAGGCTCACATGTCTTGAATGCCATATTACCAGAAATAGAAGCGATGAAAACTTCGGTACGATTTTCTCTAAGTAAGTATACAACCAAAGAGGATATCGATTATACTATTGAAGTTTTGAAAGAGGTGTTGTAAGTTTCTTATTTCTAAAAAAAGTTGAAATCAAGCTCAACGAAAATTAAAAAACCGAAGCTTAGCTCCGGTTTAAGTTTTATCTTTTTCTGGCGCGCTGTTGGGCTGCTTGCTGTTCTTGCGCCTGCTTCATTGCATCGTCAAGGCGCTGTCTAAATTTACTCTTGGGTTTTTGGGGCTTGGCCTTATTTTCCTGAATTTGCGCATGAATTTTGTCTTCATCAATCACATAGTTCTTGATGACCAGCATTATCGCAATAGTAAGTAGGTTCGAGATGAAGTAATACAAGCTCAATCCACTGGCATAATTGTTAAAGAAGAATAACATCAATAAGGGTGAAAAATACATCATCATCTTCATCATTTTACCCATGTCAGGCATCCCTTCTTGCGCCGGCGGGGTCATATTCGCCTGCTGACTTTGAGTCATTCGCATATAAAAGAAAATGGCAATTGACGCCAGAATTGGAAAGAGACTCACGTGATCTCCATAAAAGGGAATCTTAAACGGTAGTTTGGCAATAGTATCATATGATGACAAATCATTCGCCCATAAGAACCCTTTCTGACGCAAATCTATGGCACTAGGAAAAAACTTAAATAAAGCAAAGAAAATTGGCATTTGTATCAGTGCAGGGATACAACCGGATAAAGGGCTTACGCCCGCTTTTCGCTGTAAGGCCATCGTCTCCTGCTGGCGTTTCATAGCATTTTCTTTGCCCTTATATTTTTCATTAATGGCCTGCATTTCTGGGCGTAAAACCTTCATTCTGGCACTCGATAAGTATGATTTATATACCACCGGTGACATAATGATTCGTACTACAATGGTCATTAAGATGATGAGTAGTCCGTAGTTACTTATAAATGAGCTTAAGAAACCAAATACAGGGACAAAAATGATGCGATTGATAAAACCAAAAATTCCCCAACCCAAATCGGCAGTTTCATGGAGCTCTGAACCTTTGTATTGCTTTAAGGTTTTGTAATCACTTGGCCCATAATACATGTTCATCGCGTAGTTCAACTCCCCGCTTTTCATGTCTAAAGGCGCTTGCACTGAAAACTTTCTGCCATAAACAGTATCAAGATCTTCATCTTCTACCAATTCTTTCGATACTATTTTAGCGGATGAAAATGGAGTATCGGTTTTCAAAACAGAGGTAAAAAAGTGTTGTTTAAAAGCCACCCAATCAAGGTCTTTTTCAGTTTCGTCGTCATCTTTCGAAAGGTAATCTACATCATCATCAGCTCGGTAATAGTACCAGGTGTACATATTTTCGGCATAGTAGCTTTTTTCATTTCTAAATGATTGCAATTCCCAATCTAAATTCAAGGCCTGAGAAGTATTGATCACGTTACTGAGTCCTTGAGAACGTATGGAGAAATCCAACATATACTCACCTGGTTTCAACTCGTAGCGATATTCTAAATAACGATTCGCATCTACCTTGAGTTTCATAGAAAGTACATCATTGTCACCATTTTTGGTGAGCGTTGGCTCAAAATAAAGATCCTTTGTATTTAAAATGCGGTTATCGGTGGTTCCGAAATTGATATTGAACGATGAATTCGCATCTTTAATAAGGTATAATGGTGTTTTCTTCCAGGTTTTGTATTCTTTTAGTTCTACCTCGGTGATCTGTCCACCTTTATTGTTCACTTTAATTCGTAACAGGTCGTTTTCTAAAGTGGTTTCATTTGTCTTCGCCGATGGAAGTGTAGCGCTATAAGCAAATGCACCAAGTTCATTTTGAATTTGTATACTTGCCAATGAATCGGGCTCACTGGCAGCAGTTTCAGCTGGAATACTGTCCACCACTTTGGTGGTAACCGAATTTTGTTGCGCTTTTTGTATCGAATCCTGGACTTGTGCAGCTTTTTGCTTAGCAAGCTCTTCAGGTGTGGGTTGGTTGTTGTACATAAACCAAACCATGATAGCTCCTAGCAAAATGAATCCTATTAATGAATTAAGATCAAATTTTTTTTCTTCCATATGATCGAATGCCAAGTTGGCATAAATAGTTTATTAGTAGTTGTTAAAAATCAGACAAACAGTCAATAAAAGCTTGTAGATTTTTTCAGCGCGAAAGTATGAAAAACTGTCCACATAGCCTGTATTCAAAGGTTTTTATTTCAATACAAGCAAAGTTAAAAATTTTGATTTCGCATTTGGCTACTATAAGTCAAATAGTATTCCAATCAGGGTTTAGAAAAGTTTTTTAACAGCCAATGCCAATTTTTCTGATGCGGCTGGATGATTGCGAAACCATAATTCTGGTTCGATTAATTCTAATTCTGCAAGGGCGATTTTACCATCATTATCATTGAATATATCCACACGGGCATAGATGGGTTTTTCTGAGCAGGCCTCAATTGTTTTTTCGGCGAAAGCGATTTCTTCTTTTGTAGGATGGTATTCATGCACTGACCCTCCAAAATCATCCTGTACTCGAAAATCACCTGGTTTGGCGACTTTTAAAACTGCATGGGTAACCAGACCATCAAACAGCATTAAAGACTTTTCACCTTCGGTAACGACCTTATGCT
>JASJDL010000062.1 GCA_030065775.1 Flavobacteriaceae bacterium
TATACTGCAATCAACAGCAAGTATTTCAAAATTGGTACAAGCCGCAATCAAACATCAAATGCCCGCCGTAGCATTGACTGATACCGGCAATATGATGGGTGCTTTCAACTTCGTCAAAGAAATTCTGAAGCATAATAAAGATGCTGAACACCCCATTAAACCAATTGTAGGGTGCGAGTTTAATGTATGTGAAGACCATATGAACAAATCTGTTAAAGACAACGGCTATCAAATCGTCTTACTTGCCAAAAACAAAAAAGGGTACCATAACCTGGCAAAAATGTCGTCGATCGCTTATATCGATGGTTTTTATTACGTACCTCGAATTGATAAAAAAATTATCGAGCAGTACAAAGAAGATGTGATGGTTTTAAGTGGAAATATTTATGGAGAGATTCCGAGTAAAATTCTGAACGTAGGAGAGAAACAGGCGGAAGATGCCTTAATTTGGTGGAAAGAGACCTTTGGTGATGATTTTTACCTCGAACTCAATGACCATGGACAGGAAAACGAAGGCATTGTAAACAGAACTCTGGTCGAGTTTTCAAAGAAACATAAGGTAAAAGTGGTTGCTGCCAATAACACATATTATGTTGACAAAGAAAGTGCAGAAGCTCACGATATTTTATTGTGTGTGAAAGATGGCGAAAAATTAGCAACTCCCAAAGGCAGAGGCAGAGGGTTCCGTTATGGATTACCCAATGAAGAATACTATTTTAAGAGTGCTGACGAAATGAAGGCGCTTTTTAGAAATATACCTGAAGCCATAGTAAACATTCAGGAAATCATCGATAAAGTTGAGCCTTTTGAATTGGCACGGAATGTATTACTTCCCAAATTCGAAATACCAAAAGAATTTATTCATGAAGACGACGCCAGCGATGGTGGCAAACGAGGTGAAAATGCTTATCTCAGGCATTTGACTTTTGAAGGCGCAAAGAAACGCTGGGGTGATTTGACAGAAGAGATTACCGAACGCCTCAATTTTGAGTTAGATGTGATTGAGCATACAGGGTATCCGGGATACTTCTTGATCGTACAAGATTTTATTGCTGAAGCCCGAAAGATGAATGTATCTGTGGGGCCGGGGCGTGGTTCGGCGGCGGGCTCTGCAGTAGCTTACTGCTTGTGGATTACAAATATTGATCCTATTGAATACGATTTACTTTTTGAGCGTTTCTTAAACCCAGATCGTGTATCGCTACCAGATATCGATATTGATTTCGATGATGAAGGACGTGGCCGTGTAATGGATTATGTCATCCAAAAATACGGCGCGAATCAGGTGGCACAGATCATTACCTATGGTACTATGGCGGCAAAGTCATCGATTCGAGATACCGCACGCGTATTGGATTTACCCTTGCCGGATGCCGATAGAATTGCCAAATTGATCCCAAACACCAAACTCAAGACCATTTTTGGTGATGATGAAAAGAGCATAAAAAAAATCGAGGAACTTCGAAAGGATGAGATTTTACGGGTAAATGAGCTGAGAAACCTGGCAGATGGTGAAGGTATCGAAGCCCAAACCATTCAACAGGCGGTCGCTCTGGAGGGCTCCCTGCGAAATACGGGAATTCATGCTTGTGGCGTGATTATAACTCCTGAAGATATTACGAATTTGATACCGGTAGCAACGGCAAAAGATTCTGATTTGTATGTGACTCAATTCGATAATTATTCTGTTGAAGATGCGGGTCTGTTGAAAATGGACTTCCTGGGTCTAAAAACCTTAACGCTTATAAAGGATACATGCAAAATTATAAAAGCGCTACATGGTATTGAATTAGATCCGGATTCCTTCCCATTAGATGATCAAAAGACTTATGAGCTCTTCCAGCGAGGCGAAACCGTAGGAATTTTCCAATACGAATCTCCCGGGATGCAAAAACATATGAAGCATTTAAAGCCAACGGAATTTGCTGATTTGATTGCCATGAATGCTTTATATCGTCCTGGGCCTATGGAATATATTCCACTGTTCATCCAGCGTAAGCACGGTATCGAAGCCATCGAATATGACCTTCCGGAAATGGAAGAATACCTCAAAGAGACCTATGGTGTTACCGTGTACCAGGAGCAGGTGATGCTGCTTTCACAGAAGTTGGCGGGATTCACCAAAGGTGAAGCTGATGTACTCCGTAAGGCAATGGGTAAGAAGATATTTGCCCTGCTGCAACAATTAAAACCAAAGTTTATCGAGGGTGGTAAGAGCAATGGTCATCCGGAGGAAATCTTGGAAAAGATATGGAAAGACTGGGAAGCCTTTGCGGCTTATGCCTTTAATAAATCACACTCTACATGTTATGCCTATATTGCCTATCAAACAGCCTATTTAAAGGCACATTATCCGGCCGAATACATGGCAGCAGTGCTATCTAATAATATGAATGATATCAAGCAAGTGTCATTCTTTATGGACGAATGCAAGCGTGCCGGTATCGAGGTATTGAGCCCTGATATTAATGAATCATTCTACAAGTTCGCCGTGAATAAACAAGGAGCCATCCGTTTTGGCATGGGAGCCATTAAAGGTGTTGGGGCGAGTGCTGTCGAAGTGATTGTAAGTGAACGAAAAGCAGAAGGCAATTATAAATCTATTTTTGATGTCGCCAAGCGAGTAGACTTGCGTGCAGCGAATAAAAAAGCCTTTGACGGATTAATTCTAGCCGGTGCTTTTGACTCTTTTGATACGAACAGGGCGCAGTATTTTGAGATTGATGAACGCGGACAAACGTTCATTGAAAAGGCCATCCGTTTTGGAAATAAGTACCAGGAAAACAAGAATTCAGCACAGATATCGATGTTCGGAGAGACCTCTGAAGTGCAATTTGATGAACCGGTAATTCCTGATTGTGAACCATGGGGTATCATGGAAAAATTGGCAAAGGAAAAAGAGGTTATAGGAATGTATATTTCAGGGCATCCGTTGGATGATTATAAGACCGAGATCAAGTATTTCTGCAATGCACCGGTCAGCGCTTTTGCTAATGAAGATGATTTATTAGGCAAGGACCTTTCGATTGGAGGCATCGTAACCGACGTGCAACACCGTATTTCAAAAAATGGAAAGGGCTGGGCTGCATTTACCATTGAAGATTATACCGAAGCGCATGAATTTAGAATGTTTGGCGAAGACTATTTAAAGTTCAAGCATTTCTTGATACCTAATTCGTTTTTACATATCAAGATGTCCGTACGTCCCGGATGGCGCGAAGGTGATGTGCGCATTCAATTTAACCAAGTACAACTATTACAAGATGTGTTGGAGGCCATGGCAAAAAAGTTAACACTACAGTTAAATATTGATGAATTGAATGAAGATCGTATTGGTTCGTTAGAAAAAATAGTTAAGGACCATCAAGGAAAAGACATCTTGAATTTTGTTGTCTATGATATAGAAGATCAGTTAAAATTGACCATGCCCAGCCGGACCTCTAAAGTGAAGATCTCGCAGGAACTTCTCAATACTTTAGAAACACAAGAGGTCTTGTATAAGTTGAATTAGTAATGATAACGATAGTGCCCAATAATCTTAAAATCAAACAAGCAATCCTCTAGTACTTGTCCGGCACCAATATTATGAACGACTAAATGGCGCTTACCATCTTTTGATTTTTTGTTGACTACAATGCCGATATGTGTCAATCCGCTATTGAGCCGCCAAGCCACCACATCGCCGGGCAGATAATTGTTTGGGTTTTTAGTAATCGGTTTTGAGGCGCCTTTCCGTTTGAAATAGGTCATTAAATTGGGTACGCGTCGGTGGTCGATATTTTTATCGGTGTTTTTTAACCCCCATAGTTTAGGATAGGCACTAAAATTTGATTTCATGTCTTCATGGACTTCTTTTTGTAAGTCTACACCTAATTTGCGATAAGCCCGAATGACCACGTCGGTGCAAACCCCCTTATCACTCGGCACATCACCATTGGGATAATTGATTGAAAAATAACTGGGGTCATAGGTTACATCATCTTTTGTAAGCATTAAGGCAGCATCTGACAGCAATAGTTTCTCTGCGGTTGTTTGGCTGAAACTCAAAAAACCACTTAAGAATAATAAAAATGAAAATATTTGAGCATTATGCTTCATATTGGCAAACTTTAATTACTGACCCTTCTTCAAAATAAATAGTTAAAACGTCGGGATCAATGTTGAAAAAACCCGGGACATGACCAAGATAATACGAAATATGACTTTCGTTGGAGGTAGTATAATCCGAACCCAATAAATTGATGATTTCTTCTTTGTTTTTTCCGATAAGAATTTTGCTTTCAATAATGTCTTCAGACATTTTAAAGCGCTCCTCGTTGTTAAAATGCCATTTAATTTTATCGAAATTTTCTCTAGGATAGTACGAAGCCGAAAACATCCAAATTAATATAAGTCCTAAATATAATATCGGGCTAATAATTAATGTGGGAATAATCGCTATATAATTTCTACTATCCGAATTTCCTATTTTCAATTTTCTAATTGCCAGGTGACATAAAAGATAAACTGGAATAATTAGTAAAGCAATTATAATTAAAGGAGCTAGGTCCATTCTAATTAACTTTAATTCTTACACCTTCACTATGACTACTGAATTCCGGGGCGTACATACTTTGTATGGTAGTAATACCATTTGAAAAATCGCCTTTATTGTTCACGCGTAAATCATATTCAAACACATACACCCCTTTTGGCAAATAATCAAAAAAGAAATTCGTAGCAGCATCTTTCGTGCTTTCGTAATAACCTAAACCATCCTGCCATTTGTATCGTGAAAGTACATTTACGGGTTCAAATCCAGCAGCACGCATGTCTTTCATGTGTATAAACTCCATAACTCTGTCAACGCGTAACTCAATGCGCACTTTCACCAAGTCGCCTAAATTCAAATCGGTTGCAGGTGTTATCGCCAATAGTTCCTCCCCTTTGTCACTGTTTCTTTTTAAGAAGAGTTGCTTCTTCAATTTTAAAGGTGTTTCGGCTGAGGTGATCTTATCTAAATCCTCAAAGTATTGCCAGTATAAAGCACCCCAGGCAATCCCGTCAGACTTTTTAGATAGTTTTACTACCGACATTTCCGGCTGAATCTCATTACCCTTCCATGAGGTCTTGAAATATCCTGTTCCGGCTTCGACTTTAGTATCCTCTGAAACCAGCGGATCAATTTTTTCCTTGCCAATCTTTACCGTTACAAAATCAGTTATTTGGAGCCAATCGGAGCCTTGCAGTAATAATGCATACACCGCTTCGGTGGTGGCCTTGGTCGTATTCCATCGGTTTGTTTGTTTATGCTTTAACAGCCAAACCTTTAACTCATCAATTACCTTAGGGTCACCTTCAATTTCACTGAAAGCTTCAATCAGAAGTGCTTGTGTCTCAATAGGAGCCTGGTACCAATACCAGCTCGCGGTATTTTCCTTCCAGTACATCCCTAATTCTTCACTGGTGATGGCATTTTCTTTAAGTGAAGCCAAAATCTTTTCTGCTGCAGCATGGTCATTTCTTTTTGCGATCAACGCGATCATGCCTTTAGTATATAAGTTTCTATCTAACCAGTAATCGTAGGCCTGACCTGTGTAATAATCTATTGCCTTTTGCACAGCATCATTTAGACGTATATCTTTATAAAAACTACGCATGTATAGGTATTGGATCTGATAATGGCCTGTGTGATTCTTTTTCCAAAATGCTGCTTCCCTTTTTGCACCTTCTGTTTTGTTCTTGGCACTTTCGTGGATGCGTTTTGCCTGTTTTTCAAGTTTGCGATAGTCTTCCAACAGTTCATCATCTAAGAATTTGACCGCTTTCACAGTCATTTCTCTTATTTGAGATTCTTGACCGCTACTCAGATTTACATTGAGCTTTTTGAGGTGGCCAAAACCTAACGCAATGTGTTGTGTAATGAATCGATTAGGATAACGAGAACCTTTAAACCAGGGGAAACCTCCATTGTTCATTTGTAGCTGTTTCAATTTACGTAGAGTAGAAGACAACTCGTTGTTCATCTTATTCAGATCAAATAGCAGGGCAATACGCTTTTTTTGCTCAGTTTCCGATTGGGCATTCCGTAACCATGGGGTTTCCTGAATGATCAGTGACTTTAGCTCTTGATTCTTTTCAAGATTTGATAGCAAGGCTTCACCCGATTTCCAGTGCTTAAATACTTCTTGAATTCTGGGATTTGAATTGGCAATATGACTCCCTAAAGCATTCGCATAATAGCGTGAAAAGGTCTGCTCAGAGCATTCATATGGATATTCCATTAGATAAGGTAGCGCCTGCACGGCATACCATGCCGGATTGGAAGTGATTTCTAAAGTAAGATTATGATTTTTCAGAGTAGTTGACTCATTGCTCTTCAACTTGTCTAATGTAAATGTTTTGGTTTGACCTGAGCGTAACCACATCGGTAGGGTCTCAGTAACCAACATTCTATTTGATAGTACAGGTAAAGCATTTTCTTCACCATCAGTGAACTCACCGGCTTTAGCAACGATCTTATATTTCACAGCGAGTACATCATCCGGAATTTTCAGGTTCCAGCTTACATTGGTATTCCCTTTTGCGCCAATAGAGAATGATTTTTGATTTTTTAAGTTACCCAATTTACTATCAATTGGTTTGTTCGTTAAAGCATCAAACAATTGTAATTCGCTGACTCCATTTAAATTCTTTTCTGATAGGTTGGCAATCTTCGAAGCAAATACGATACGGTCACCTTCCCTGAAAAACCTGGGAGGATTCGGTAGTACCATTAAGTCTTTTTGTGTAACCGTGGTTAACTGCTGGGTTGCTATTTGCAAGTCTTCGGTATGAGCTAATAACTGCAATTTCCAGCGCGTTAAACTTTCTGGAACCGTAAAATTAAAACTGATATTTCCTTTTGCGTCGGTTGTTAAATGCGGATAGAAAAAGGCCGTTTCCTGCAGATTTCTGCGAGCGACAATACCACTGAGATCTACTTTTTCCGGTGCTCGTTTAAAACCATTTTCAGATATGGCAAAAGCAACATCTCCCTCAACTTCTTCCTCATTTGCCACAATAGCCTCAGCCTGCACGCCGGAGATCTTGTCTTGCAAGACTTGCATCGGTGCTGCAGTTCTTTCGAGTTTTGCTCTTTTTCTCTTTGTCGTGCCATAACCGACTACC
This sequence comes from Flavobacteriaceae bacterium, assembly GCA_030065775.1. Classification (GTDB taxonomy): domain Bacteria; phylum Bacteroidota; class Bacteroidia; order Flavobacteriales; family Flavobacteriaceae; genus Aureibaculum. The sequence goes on from JASJDL010000062.1 coordinate 7,150, forward strand.
ACAACTTCATCCAGCTGTTGGTCTCCTTCCATGACAAGATTTATTCTCTTGGATTTTGATGCATTAATTTCTTTGGTAGTAAAACCTATAAAACTAAACACCAAGACATCTTCATTGTTTACTTTGATACTGTAATTGCCATCAAAATCAGTTTCTGTTCCATAAGCTGTTCCTTTTATACGAATGCTAACTCCCGGTAAGGGTCCGCTTTCATCACTTACGGTTCCGCTGACAACCTTATCCCATTTATCACGGTCTAATTTTAAATTTCGAATATAATTTCTGTTGGCCCAATCGTTATTTCTAAAAGAAAGTCCAAACCAATTTAATTGGTCGTAGCCTTGACCACTAAATCCATGATATATATTGTTTAAGTTATATACATTGAAATTCACGATACCAAAGCTGTACCCTGCACTACTAGCTCTGTATGGATAATAATATCTATAGTTAACTGCGTTCAAATACCATTGATGACCCCTGAACTGATCTAACGAAGCTTCATACATTGAGGCAAGCAGTTCGGCCGCTACCTTATCGCCCTTACTTCCTTTGACTTTGAAACTCCAGGTTTCTTCCTGACCTGGTTGTAGTTTGTCCCGAAATGTTGAGGTTTCTATTTCAAGTTCATGTTTTGGATAAGGTACGGAAATTGGAAGCATGCCATTTTCAAAGGAATTATGAGCTACTAATTGATAATGAATGGCAAACCCACCCCGGTCTTTTTCTTTTACCGGAATGGTGATCGTTTTGATCTCATCAGATAAATGAACAACTTTCGTGTCAACTGTCGAATAGTTTTTATCAATTAGCAAGGTCACAGAGGTATTCTTTGAAGCGGTACCTAATGAAATGCGCACGTTATCTCCGGGAGTATATTCCGCTTTATTTGTTTTAATGAAAAACAACTGGCTATCTGCCACTTTTTTGTCATTAGTACCAAATACGGCAAAACGACGTTCATCACGGACTTCCTGATCAAATTTATCCTTGCAGACGAACTCAGCAATATAAGTGCCTGATACCCACTTTGAAATATAGTTAAGGTTGACTTCTTTTGACTTCTCGGTATCTATTTGTGTTTCAAAAACTAATGCACCTTTTTCCCATTTCTTTGGATTATCCTCATGACTAAAGGCGTCGTTTGGGAATAGCTGCTGAAATTCATCCTTAGGAATTACTTGATAATCAGGTGCTGCCCAAGGCCTTTTTCGAAGTACCCTGTCAGGAGCTTTGAGTTTGTATATTTTTAGTGATCCTTTAGTGGGAACAAATTCCCCGTTAAGGTTATTTGTTGTTACTAGTATTTTATGATTTTTGGCTTTATCTAATTTATCTGGTAGCGCCATCGAAATGTCTAAAGCATGATAACCAACATTTACTGTCGTTTCAGTACTTCGGGTTTCACCATTAATATCAGTTATATCGGCGGTAATACGATAGTTGAATGTAGGTTGTGTATTTGGGCTGACTTTTAGGTCGGGGAGCGCCTTAAAAACCACCTCGAAATTTCCCTCAGCATCTGTAGTCGTCTCACCGTGGGTTATTTCCTGTCTTTCAGAAGTGACCCGTGGTCGGTAATACCAGTACCATTTTGGGTATTGTGCCGTTCGATAAACACGATAAGCTACTTTGGCATCAGAGATAGTACTTCCGGCAAAAGCCTTGGCAAATCCTTTTACTGAAATACTGTCATTAATGCGGAATGTATCAGTTATAGGATTAAATTCGGTTTCGAATTTGGGCCTTTTGTATTCTTCAACAGAAAAATAGGTGCTACCATATATACGTCGATTCAATAAGCCCGTGTGGCCGCCTGCTTCGATATGGAAATTACCGGTTAAACCGGAACCTGGCAATAGAAACTCAGCACTAAAGGAACCAAACTCATTCGTCTTTAACTCTATTTTTTTGATTTCCTGATAGTTGACATCTTTTAGTGCTACCGTAATCTTTTTATTAGCAATCACTTCTGATCTGTTGGTTTTCATAGCAACGGCAATCCCCTTGAAATAAACAGTCTGACCCGGTCGGTAAATGCTTCTGTCGGTAAATAAGAAGATGCGTGATTGTGTACTGTTGTCATATTTGGGCTTGTAACCTTTATTCAGGTAATAGTTACCAAAAACTCCTTTGTCTTTATCTTTTGTAACCGTTATCACAATATTACTGTAGCGCTGATCAACACTAAAAGAAACAAGCCCTTTGCTGTTGGTAATTAAGGTGTTTTGATATGCTTTATTATATCTTCCGGTATCGTAATTTTTAAAGTCGACCCGAGCATTTTGTATTGGCTTTCCTGTAGTTCGATCTACCACCTGGTAGGTATGAGTACCATATTTAGAATTGTCAATAAGCGCAAGATCGGTCACTTGTATTGAGCTATATCCGAATGTTTCATTTTTCGAAAGTCTTTCGTTCGAAGAAGCGACCAAAAGATACCGTCCTTGCTTTAGTTGGGGAACAATCACTTCTGTTTTATGTGTTTGATAGTCTTTTTCGTCTTTAAGTTGTACCTCCCAGTTTTCAATTAATTCTAACGTATTGATGAAAGCTATTTTAGCAGAGTCATTATAGATCTTGTTAAAAGATCTTTCTTCTTCTTCTGTAATTTGATAAGTTTTAAATGACAATCGCTTCATATTCTTATAACTTACCAACAGTCGGGAAGATTTATTTATGGGAACAAATTTCTCATTGGTGATCTTCAAACTTTTATGAAGGATTTGCTGCTTTAATGATTTGCATTTTTGTGCTCCAGAGGATACCGGGAATTTGGCAATGGCAGTTTCGCAAATTTCTAAAGCGTCTTTGTTTTTCCAGCGATTCTCTTCTTGCTCAAAAGGAACATATTTGTTTGCTTTTTTATGTAAAGCAAGCCCGACGCGATAAGCGATTTCAGTAGAGATATCATTATCTTTATACGTATCGAAAAGTGATTTCAAAGTTTCTAAATAGACCGTTTCTTTATCGTTAAATACTGCATTCGTTTTTACAAAATCTAAACGCGCTAAGGTCAGATTAATTAAGGCATCTGGATACTTATCTTTTAAATGAAACAGGGTTAAATTTTTAAACAACTTCAAGGCATGCAGCTGCTGAGATAAACTATCTTTGGAAGCAAGTTCTTCTTTGATAAACGATTCATTATCAGCCAATAAATTTTCGTTTTTAATTTCAAATTTATAGGACGGACGTTGTAGATTTCGTTCATCAGTTTTGTAAAAGTCAATAGCTCTATGTGCTAAAAAATCATAAAGAGTGGGCCTCAATTTTATGGAACCTTGTTGTGCACTTAAAATGTCAGCGTAATATCCTAAATACGTTTTTTGAAGCAGCAAAGCATCCTGCAGTGATTTTTGGTAATGAATATGCGCTTCTTCGAACAAAGTTTGTAAATCCCAGGTCCTAAAGTCATTGGGGTCTACTTTCTCTGAAGTACTTGTACGATTGTAGAATTTCCATCGGTTCTGTTGAAAATATTGCCAATAGAGGTCAGCCAAAATACTTTCCAGAATATTTTTTGTGGGATATGAACTCGTTGCAATTTCAGCCTTAAGCCTGTCAATAACCTTTAACTGTGCATCTTCCTCTAATAATAATGCAAACTTTGACTTGTAGATCAATGATTTAATAATCTGAGGATGGTTCTTCCTTTTCTTTGCTTTTTTATAGATCTTTTCTGCGGCGTCTGAGGCGGAGGCTGTCAGTCCCTTTAATTCAAACTGTTCAACTTGCTTCCATTCTTTTTGATAACTATCGAACTGGTTTGACTGCCCATTCAAAACTGTTGAAAGCAAGATAATGAAGACCGTAGTTGTGATTGATTTTTGCATAACATGGTATTTATTCCACTCAAAGTACACTCATAAAAAAGAACTTACAATTTAAAATGAGTAAAAGCCCTACTTTTAAAAGTAAACGGTTTATTTGGTTGAGTTTGGTTTAAAGATATCGAATTTATTGTGGTTTTGTTTCGTATTTTTACGCGTCAAATTTCGATCAATGAACATACATTTTATCGCCATTGGCGGTGCTGCCATGCACAACCTTGCTTTAGCTTTACATCAAAAAGGATACCAGATCACCGGAAGTGACGATACGATTTTCGACCCTTCTAAATCACGTTTAGCAGCAAAGGGGCTGTTGCCTGAAGAGTACGGATGGTTTCCTGAAAAAATCACTGATAATTTGGATGCTATTATTTTGGGAATGCACGCTAAAGCGGATAACCCAGAGTTGTTAAAGGCGCAAGAATTGGGACTAAAAATCTATTCGTATCCTGAATTTTTATACGAACAATCGAAGAGTAAAACGCGAGTTGTGATTGGCGGATCCCATGGTAAAACCTCTATTACGTCTATGGTATTGCATGTGCTACATTATCATGAAAAGGAAGTCGATTATATGGTTGGCGCTCAGTTAGAAGGTTTTGAAACGATGGTTCATTTAACCGATGATAATGAGTTTATAGTATTGGAAGGCGATGAATATTTGAGTTCACCAATCGACCGGCGTCCGAAATTTCATTTATATAAACCGAATATTGCTTTGTTAAGTGGTATCGCCTGGGACCATATTAATGTATTTCCGACGTATGAAAATTATGTAGAGCAATTCAAAATATTTGTGGATTCCATCACGAATGGAGGTGCGATGGTGTATAATGAAGAGGATGCTGAGGTAAAAAGCGTAGTGGAGGAGAGTGTCAATCCTATTAAAAGATATCCTTATCAGACACCTGAATATACCATTGAAAATGGCATTACTTTCTTAGATACTTCTGATGGTAAATTACCCTTGGAAATTTTCGGCATTCACAATTTGCAAAACCTGGCAGGTGCAAAATGGATTTGCCAACATATGGGTATAGATGAAGATGATTTTTATGAGGCAATAGCGACCTTTAAGGGAGCAAGTAAGCGTTTAGAAAAGATTGCCGAAACTGCTTCAACGGTCATTTTTAAAGATTTTGCGCATTCACCTAGTAAAGTTGCAGCGACAACAAAAGCGGTAAAAGAACAATACTCGAAAAGAACAGTTTTGGCATGTTTGGAATTGCATACTTATAGTAGTTTGAATGCCGAATTTTTAAAAGAATACAAAGGCGCTTTAGACCGGGCAGATAAGGCCGTAGTATTTTATTCTCCGCATGCCGTTGAGATCAAAAAGCTTGAAAAAGTAACTGCTGATCAAATTGCTCGTGCTTTTGAACGTGATGATCTACTAATTTATACCGACCCGGGAGAATTTAAAGCGTTTCTATTTTCTCAAAATTTAGAAAATACTGCCTTACTTTTAATGAGCTCGGGTAATTATGGTGGATTGGATTTTGAGGAGGTGAAAAGTCTGATCTAATACCGCATTCATAAACCATCGAATGTAGATGCGGCTTTCACAGCAATTCAAGGCTTATTCACTGACTTTCAAAACAAGCTTTCCTAACTTTTCTCCTGTGAACAATCGCAAAAACGTTTCATAGAAATTTTCAATCCCTTTGTACACATCTTCTCTCGATTTTAGTTTGCCCTGTGCCATCCATTGTCCCATTTCCAGTGCGGCTTTTTGATAGTCTTTGGCATAATCAAAGACCACCATACCTTTCATAGAAGCTCGATTCACCAATAAAGACAGGTAATTTGATGGTCCCTTTACAGGCGTGGTGTTATTATATTGTGAGATGGCGCCACAGATTACGATGCGAGCATGCATGGCGAGCTTACTTAGAGCAAGTTCAAGAATATCGCCACCAACATTGTCAAAATAGACATCAATTCCATCGGGAAAGTATTCTTTGAGTTTGGAGGCTATATTGTCATTTTTATAATCGATCGCAGCATCAAAACCTAGTTCATCAACCAGGTATTTACATTTTTCCGGGCCACCGGCAATACCTACTACCTTGCAATTTTTGATTTTGGCAATCTGTCCAACAACACTTCCAACAGCCCCTGCAGCGCCCGATACAAAGACATTATCACCTTCTTTTAATTCACCAACTTCCAGAATTCCGAAATAAGCGGTCATACCGGTCATTCCTAAGGTACCTGTATACATCGGGAGCGGCGCTAATTTAGGATCGACTTTGTGATAGCCTTTTCCGTTGGAGACTACATACTGTTGCACTCCCGTTTGACCATAGACAAAATCACCTTCGTTAAAATCAGGATGGTTTGATTCGATAACTTTTCCTACACCGCCGGCGCGCATTACTTCATCGATCTGAACAGGTGGAATATAGGATCGCCTGTCATCTAGCCAACCGCGCATAGCAGGGTCGAGGGAAACATACTCGCATTGTATCAAGAATTCACCTTCTTCAGGTTTTGGTATATCAGTTTCTACCAATTTCCAGGTATCTTCTGTTGGTAAGCCAATAGGTCTTTTTTGTAGTAATAATTGTTTGTTCTGTTTCAAAATAGTTTGGTTTTAAACGCCAAATTGACGAAAATGATGATCTAGGTGTTTGTATTGCATTTTACCCCATTGTTCTTTGGTGAAGTAGCCGAATGCGGGGTGCGGGTCCCATTCCTCTTTTTCCCGGTGTGAATTTAATTCGTTTAGCAGCTCTTTCAGTTTTCCTTTTTCTACTTCGAAGTCCTTCTGATCTTTTACCTTAAGGACCTTGGCAGTCGGAAGATTTTTCGACCATAATTTATCACTATATAATGATTTTTTGAAGAATACTTTGGCCAACCAACTTGGCTTCAGACCATAATGGTTTTTGCCTAACATAATGTTCAATGGCCCTTGGCAATGATGTGCCATTTGACCGGCATTCATTTTACCCCAATTGGCGTGAGATTCAGCAGTGAGGTTTTCCATTCGCTGTGTTATTTCCGCGAAAGCGTCTTCGTTAAAAATTGATTTCATTTTTTAAAATTTGTACGAATTTCTCAAAATTACATAAATATAGCTTACCAGCTTACACCGGCGCCACCACCTCCAGAGCTACCACCTCCAAAACTACTGGATCCGCCAAAACTACCTGAACTTCCAAACGAAGATCCAGAAGATGAACTGCTCTTTACACGTTGTGGAATGACGCTCTCTATTTGTTCTTTATAATGGCAATTTCTACAATTATAATGTGCTAATTTTTTTCCACTTCTGGTATACGTTGCTGTTAGTAAAATTTCGGTTTTCTCCTTGCCAAATGTTTTATAACCGCATTCTTTACAATCAGAGTATTTTCTACTTGAACCTTCATATTCAAGAATTAAGATATCGATTTAATCATCTGTGACCCAAACATCATATATTAACGAGTTTAGTTTTTCTTCCAATATCTCGGCTTGTTCCAAAAATTCATTTTCTGCCCATTCATCTTTCAAAAAAAGTTGTTGTCCGTTTTTCTTGCTATAACGTGGGGCATATCTATATTTTTTTAAACGTCCTTTCAGCATTCGGCTAAATGCCCAAAGGGGTAAAGGAAATAAGAAAACCAGGCAACCCGCTTTTTGCTTTTTGAGTCGCTGGTATTTATCATAGTAATCATCCTTCGATCGTTCGATATCATAAGCAATACCATATTTCCAAAAGGATAGAATAGCGGTAACAAGCAGGTAAAGTAATAATGGTATTAAGAGCCATGAAAATTTGTTGGAGTCGTTATTATGATTAACACTTGATGAATAGATCTCGCTAATGGCATCTGGATCTTCTAAGAATTGCCGGACTCGCTCAAGCGCAGCAAGCATTCCTTGGCCAAATTCGCCTTTTTTAAAATGAGGAACGATTTCATCGGTACCGATCCTGTGGCAAACAATATCTGTCAAAATAGGTTCGAGACCATAACCCACTTCAAATTCGGTTCTACGTTGATCCATTACGGTTAAAATCAGCAAGCCATTATCCGTATCAGCCTGGCCAATACCCCATTTTTCAAAAAGTTTTACGGCAAAGTTTTTAGGGACTTCAGTACCAATACTGGGGAGCATGACAATGGCAATCTGTGCGGTCGTTTTTTGCTCTGTTTGCCAAA
>JASJDL010000063.1 GCA_030065775.1 Flavobacteriaceae bacterium
TGGTTAGAGCATCTGACTGTTAATCAGAGGGTCCTTGGTTCGAGCCCAAGAGGGGGAGCTTAAAGTAAAATACCAGCCATTCGGTTGGTATTTTTGTTTAAACCCTTTTGTTGCGAGAAGCCTGTCCCGCACTCGATGCGGGAAGCCCAAGAGGGGGAGCTAGATAAATAAAGGCTTTGAGAGTTTTTTACTTTCAAAGTCTTTTTTCATTTGCACGAAGAAGTGAAAATCAGAAGTAATTAACTATATACGTTGTTGGCCAGTCGTTATTTTAAAAATAACGTATCGAGCCTCATTTTAATTTAGTAGACCACTAAACTCATTAAGAGCGCATATATCCCAAACTGTAAAAAGAGATAAAATGTTTCAACTATAAAATAACTTACATTTCGCAATTTTGGATTTTTTGCCATGGCAGCTATCACGTGAATACTCCAATGGAAAAGCGCAAGAGCCCCAATAAACAAGAATGCCTCTTTTAATGAAGTGTGATCAATCGGTGCCCATGCATAAAGACCCGAAATTATAATCCCCTGTACCACCATACTTGCCAATCCAAGAGGAGGACTGGGATCACCGCCTGCATAATCCCATACTTCATATTGCTTTTTAAACAATTTGAGATGCCAGAAATATGCAAGTATGAATGTGGGAATTACATAAGCTAATGTGCCGAAGATAATGCTAGAAATCATTTCATATTAGTTTTTTAGAACCAACTCGTTGATGCACTGTTAATGCATACAAAAGGTTTATATCTGATCTATTGCGGAATTACGAATTTTGTTTTAAGCTATTAGCGAAGATAATTAATACAGGTGATTCGATAAAGTGAAATTAGAGGCAATTAATTATCAACGTTACTTTTAATACCCTTTCAAATACCAACAAGCAGGAACTTTTTCATCAGTTGTCAAGGAGGTAACCCCGGGATATAACACCTGTATCAAAGGGCAGAGGTACTGCTTATTATATGCTTTGTTTATAAAATATACCGCATCACTTTCGTAAATAGTAGTGTCTTTGGTCTTTTGCACTTTTTTAATTACCCATTTGGTGTTATTTCCCCATGAGAAATAGTAATATAGGGCAGGCGTGCTAAAGGCTCCCAACAGATTATACCTTCCAAGCCCCGATTCCAGCGATTTGATCTGTACCACATCACCATCTTTAACAGTACCGGTTTTCCCTAAAAGTTGCATTTTTATGGGCTTTTTACCAACCCTGGGATAGTACTGCTCTCCCGGAAGATGTTTCTTAATTTTGATAATATAATCAATACCACCCTCCATATTGATCTTTATATGTTGCTTGTACTTTATTGCTTTTCCTTTTGGTTTTGGCACAAGAGCAAGCTTTTCTTCAAACATTTTGGATGGGGTATCGGGTATAGGATCGGGTATTTCTTCACCCCATGACGGGTATTGGTAATATTCGATTTTTACCGGACCGGCAGGCACGTCTCGATTCGCCAGGTCAATGATCGCATACCCATGGTTGTAGTACCCATTTTCAATTTTTAATTTGTATTTCGTGCTAAAGGGTACGCTATTATAATTAAGTTTATAAGGATCCGTTTTCTTGGGCTGTTCGAATGCGCTGGCGCCTACAAGCCGACCTTTGGGGAGCCCAAAGAGCCCATTTTTAAAGATTACCTGGTTGTGTTCATGCCCCCAAAGCCAGGCGGCCACTTTATCTCCCAGAAAAGGTCTGAAAGCATCTAACAGGTATTTGTTTAAATAGGGATATGAGCCATATTTTGAAAGGGATCCGTTTATCTTGGCATTCCCCGAAAACAACTGGTGATGGGATAATAAAATAGTGGCTCCTTTAAACTTTTTGAGTTTATCATAATGCCAGGAGATTTCATCTTTTTTAAGCCAGGGCCCGGCATAATAAGTGTCAATCTGGTTCAACGGGTACGAATCGTAATAACTGGTATCCATCCCCAGAAATTGCCAGCCATTATCTTCTGTACGGAGGCAGAAAAAGCTTGAGTCCTGTATGGCCGATGGGAACTTTTCATTTAAGCCTTTCACCATATGGTAATATCCATAGCCGAAGGCATAATAATCATGATTACCGGGAATGGAAAATACCGGGATACGTTTGCCATAATGTTTAAATGCAAGATCAATGGTCTTCGAAAAATTTTGCGCGCACTCAAAGGGAGTCCCTGAGTAATAGATATCTCCCAGATGAATGAGCACATCCGGATTGTGGGTAAACAGTAATGTCTTTAAAAGCTGGTAGGCATCAGACATTCCGGTTCCCCAGTCTCCAATAATAGCTACCTTAGCATCGTTCGGAATCTTGTATTTTATGAGTCCGTAATCCATACCTTTCCCTTCCCAGCTATTATATTTTAAAATCCCATCGTATGCATCGTGAAAGACCTTGTACACTACAATACATCCCAAGAAACCGGGATCATCGTCGCTGTATTTTCGGTATTTTTTTTCCAGCTCTTCCAACAATTCCTGGTCTTCGCGAATTGTTGCTTTGGCCATGTGAAAACACAACTCAGAGATATAGGCCTGAGTTGCGATGGCCGAGGACCCTTTTCGTGGGGTGGACGAGAGCCCAAGAGGTGCTTCGTATTCAGCTTTGAAAACTTTCGACACATGCCGATTTGTGGCGGCGATCATGGGGTGATCTTGAATGGAAGCTATCGTGAGTATCTCCCCTTTTTTTGATTTACGATCGGTCTTTTTTAAGGCTTCTTCGGCAACAACCGATTGCCATAGGGACAATTCGCGATCGCGCACTCTTACTAATGGTGACGTTTTCATATTCTTTATTTTACGTTAGTTCAGCACAGATATTTAGCCTTGTTGATTGTTTAACTAAGTTGCTTATTTTCCCGGCAGCGTTTATACATCCAAAATTTTATCGAAAATTTTGTGTAAAAATCTCCCCATTTCAAGAGTTAGCTTCGCTCATGTAATATACGAACATTATCAAGAGTAATTTTTAACACGAAAGAAGCAATTAAGTATTCAAGTTCTTGTGTTTTCGTTATTTTACCAATTCCTCTCAATTGCTACATTTCGATCAGGTCATTGAAACAAGACATATCTAGGGGGCACAAGCCCATTTAATCTCATGTAAACCAGCATTTGCCCTCTGTGATGCGTTATGTGGTCTGCGAGTAATAAAAAAATTTGTCTTTTAGTCCGATTTAAACCAAAATAATCCAGTTCGTCATCCAACTTTGTAGGCTCAAATTTCTCGATCAATTTTATAGCTTCATCGAATGTTTTATTGACCGTATCTATCATTTCTTCTTTGGATTTTTCAGCGACCTTATATACAGTATCAGTTTTCCATTCACGAGATGCTCTTCCACCCAAAAGTGATTGACTGTGCCAGTCCAATGCAAACCCTATATGCATTAAATTCTCGGCAAAACTTAACGATTCTGGTGTAGCTTTAAATCCATATTTTTCTTGTGGCATTGTTTCTGCCACAAGAATTAAATATTTTCTTGAATTTTCTAATCGCTCGAGGTACTCTTTGATAAAAATGTCCTTTTGTGCAAATAGTGGAATCGCTACCGAATTAAACAACATAAGTGTTGTTAAGACGAAAATATGCTTCATGATATTGAGAATTTATATTGAATGTCGACGGTTTGTTTATAGTTTAACCTTGCCAAAGGAATATAAGAAGATTATCGAGAGTAATAATAAAAAAAGAAGCAATTGATTGCACACCTTCTTGGCGGTAGTTCTTACTTTTTCATCCTTATTATTAAAGGATATTTCTTTCCGGTAATAAAGGTCCACCCAATAACTAAAATCCATTCTTCATGAATACTCAAATTAATATCGACGTCATTGTGCTCCATAAAATATAGAGCGCTTTCATAATCACTTTGATTTTTCTCATTAATTACAATTTGTCTTTTCTTTCCCAGGTCAATTTTCCGTGCATAAAATTCCGGTGAATATAATCCGTAATTAAATTCAAAATCATCATTTTCGCACAATTCATTGAAAACTTCCTCATTCGCTTTAACATGTAAATCGACTATTTCATTTCCATCGGTTTCAACCACAGAATTCTCATGGTCAATTGAAAAATCATAATCACCTACTTTGAATATCTCCTTTATTTCTTCCGATTTTTTCTTGAATAAGTTTACCATGATTGAAATTAGCTTCAAAGGTTTAACTTCGTTGATTATTTTCCTTCGATCGTTTTTGTCAGCGTCATTTTCTGAAAATGTCGAACAAAAATCTCCTCACATCAATAGTTAGCTTCACTGATTCTCTGCTCGGCAACGTTTTTACTTCCAAAATTTTTCGAAAATTTTGAATGAAAATCTCCCGTTTCAAAAGTTAGCGACTAATTTAGTAAATAAACCTGGCGATAGTTCTTTTGAGAGGGATTTTTCAAGTAGGAATTGTATACTGTAAAGCGACTAAGTTACTATTAATTGACTAAAGTAACATTGGATCGCAACCATTGTTGGGCACTGCAGTTATTTTATTTTTCCATCGTGAAACCCAGCTCTTTTCCACGTTCCATTTTCATTAACCCATATATTTGTTATTCTAAATTCATTCTTATGGATTTCCTCCTTTTTCTTGTTTGATACTCTGATTTTTCCGGTGACGATTGCCATATTTCCATGGAATTCCATTTTCATTTCATCCAGCTCATATTGGATGACTTCAAGATTTCCAGATCTAATTTCATTTTTTCTTTTGTTCAAATAATTAAACCAATCTTTTTTTCCAATAGATTTTGAATTTCCATTTGTATGTACATAGTTTTCAGTGACCATTGATTCCAGAACTGCATTGTTCCCTTCTTGAAATGCCTTATTGAATCTAGCAATTGCCGTTGACAATTCTTCTTTGTCCTTTTCAGGCGCTTTGTCGGTGCAAAAAGATAGATTAAAAGCTATTACGATTGTCAATAGTACTTTAAAGCATCTCATATCTTTGCATTTTATTGGTTTAAAGATGTATCCAGCGTTTGGATTAGGATTCCGTTTCGAGTAAAATTCCAGGAGGGATTTTCTGAATTGGAATCAGCTGAATAAAGATAAGATTTTAAATGGGAGTTCAAAGCAATGCATTATAGCCATTGTCGCAAACATTATTTATCCTTTCTATTTTTCTAATTGTTTTAAACGCTCAATTACCTGTTCATTTCTTGGGTTTATTTCCAAACTCTTTTTATAATTTTTTATGGCATCTTCTTTTAGTCCCGCTTGTAATTGGAAATCTCCCAAGAATGCGTAAGGATACCATTCATTTGAATAAGCCTGCACAATCAATTTCATAACTTCAATGGCTTTTTCCATTTTCCCTTGGTTGGCATACTGCTCGGCATAGTGAAAGGTATTTTTATCGACAATGTTATTGTTGAGCCTTGTAACCAGCTTGCTGGCTTCGGTAAGCCCTTTTGCCTTATATGTTTTAATGACTTCTTCTGTATTTAAAAATTTTTCCATTTCGGGCGTATTGCCGAAGAATTCCTTTTGGATATTGGTTCTCATTTGTGCCCAACCTTCCAATGGGTGCCTGTTGGACATCGTTACAATGATGAGCGGCTCTTCCATTACCATGCTTAACTCACCCGCAATACCCGGAGCCCCTCCGTTATGCCCGTAGATATCATATTCATTGAATCGTTTCAATGTCATACCATAGCCATAGTTGTATCCCAGATGGTCAGTAGTCATGTCTGTTAAAGCCTTTGTACCTATGAGTTTATGCTTTTGTAAGGCTAATGCAAACTTGTGTAAATCCTTAACAGTGGAAAGTCCACCCCCTGCAGAACCTTTAAGCGGCCCGGTTTTGGTCATTCCTGAGGGTTTGAAAATATTTTCTTCCACGTAATCATGATATCTTTTACCGGTTATCTTCTCAATAATCAGTCCAAGTACAATGTAACCCGCATTACTATAACGCATGTGTTCTCCGGGGTTGAAGTTGATTGGGTCATTGACGAAATAGGGTAAGAAGTCATTTAGACTTTTTATATTTTCTTCATTCTCAAAAAAGGTTGGGCCAAAATAATCACCCATACCTGAAGTATGTGTGAGCAAGTGCTTAACTTTTATTTCCTTGGCCTTCTTGTTAGGGTAATTTGGTAAAAGCTCGCCGATAGTTTGTTCAAGTGAGAGTTCATCTCGCTCTACTAACTGCATTATAGCTGTAGCGGTAAACATCTTACCCATTGAGGCCAAATCATATTGCGTGTTTATTTTATTCGGTTCATTTAGTTGGTTTTCTCCATAGGCATTTTGGAAAAGAATGTTTTCTCCATCAGCGATGAGGACAGAGCCGTGGTAATTTTCACCTAAGCCCGTACTGTCAAATAATTTTCTGATCCCATCTATTTTTTCCGCATAAGCAAATTGAGCCCTGGTGACTGTTTTACAGGAAGTTAACCCGACAAAACACATAATCACTATAATTAATTTATTCATTTTTCTCAGTAAGTATATTTTATTGAATGTCAATAATAAAACTGGAATGATACATACAACACTTGCTACTAAAATTGCATCTTCATTTGATTTAGGCTCTTGTAGGAAATAAAAAAACAGCACAAAACCAGAGATAAATAAGAACCAATTCATTATTGACTTTTCGTCGAATAAAACCGGATGCTGTTTTTTTGACTTCACATCTAATTTTTTAACAATTTGATTGTTGAAATCTTCGTTTTTAGGGTGCTCTAGATTTTCAAGTAAAATCTGTTTTATAGTTTTATCTTCCATTTTTATCATTTTTTATGTTATAGATTTCCTTTAGTTTGGTTCTTGCTCTATGCAAAATCACTTTTATGTTTGCTTTACTAAAGGACGTTATCTGGTTAATTTCGTTGATGCTTTTTTCTTTCAAATAGAAAAGTGAAACAACCGTAAATTCATTCGGGTTCAAATGGCCTAGTAAGTCTTTAATTTTAATAGCCTCTTGATTTGTTTCTGTCTGGGGTTCTAATTTGACATATTTGGGAATGTATTCTACTGTCCGATTTTTTGATTTAAGTTCTTTTAGGCATTCATGATAGATAACCTTATAAAGCCAAGTGGAAAATTTTGATTCATTCCTAAAGTTTTTAATGGAATTCAAAATAAGGATGAAGGCATTCTGAGTAATATCTTCTGCATCTTCCTTGTTCTTGAGATATTTAAAAGCGATGGAATATGCCAGTGTCTTGTGACTCTCAATTAACTCATTCAGCGCAAGAGCATCTCCATTTTTCGCCCTTTGAATCAATTCCTTTGACATTACTAATTTTATTGGTTTCGAATCAAACCATAAAATACTAATGCCCCAAGCCCAAAGAAAAGGAGCAGCATAGATGCATAGGAAACCCACGGATTGAGAGTTGTGTAGGTCTCAAGTAAATATCCTGAAAGAATTCCTATAGCCAATGTTATTGCAATGATGCCCTTGCTAAGATGATTCGTTTTCATTTGTTCCAACGAATCGAGTTTTATAATACTTTCACCCTTTTTAATCAACGCCATTTTTTGGCGGTATTGGGTCCACAAATAGAAAATCACTACTATCGCAACTACTATAAAAATTGGACCAATGGGAATATCGGTAGGCAAAAGGGACCATGTTGTAACCATAATTCAAATTTTAAAATTTACTCCTTAGAGAGAAAAAATAGAAAAAGGTTACAGTTTCTGAAAAATTAGGTCCTTAAAATAGATTCAGTCTTACTATTTAGCTTTAGTTTGGCTATGATTTACTCATGGTGAATCAGCCGACTAAAAGTAATGATTTTGATTAGAGTAGAATTATCTAGTCGGATTACAGTCGCTGTATCTCTATTTGGAATGAGTTATTCGCTTACCTAGGTTCTTCTCACTTTTTGTGCTCCTAAATAAATCAATAAAGGTAAGGGTAGTAATCTGTCTGCGGAGCGGTGATTTTATACTCCGATTGAAGAAAAGCCACTAAATCAATCAGTTCCTGAACAGACATGACCTCATTATAATTTTTCATCTTTGACAGGTCACCTTCCACAGCGATCATTTGTTTGTAGCGTGGTGCGATTTTGTGAGATGGGTTGATCACTGAAGTGACCAGATCTCCATAAGATTTCTGAGTAGATACGTTACCACCGAGTGGTATTTTAAGACTATCGCTACCCCCTTTCCATTCGATCTTAGAAATACTATGGCATTCATAACAGGAGTACTTCTTATAGACAACTTTTCCTATTTCGATATCACCTTCTGGTAATGCGAATTCGCTTGCTCGCTCGTTGCAGCTAATTAGAAGTAAACCCAAACATACTATGGTAAGCACCAATAAATAATTTGGCATGCCAGATAAAGCTTTATGTATATATTTTACAGACATTACTAAATGCTTTATATGTTCATTCACTTGTGTTATTATACATTTATAAATGTTAAAGGTAGCGATTGCAAAAGACAGCAAAAATGATTTTCATCACTCTTGATGTTGTTTTTTAATAATAAGATGCGTCCGTCATTTACCGGAGATATGGTTTAACAGCGTTTTGTAGGATTTTACTTCATGAACGAAATATACCGAGATTCTCGAGGGTAAATATCAGTTCAAAAGTAACAACTCGTCCTGTTTTTCGGGATGAACTATACATGATGTTAGCAAAGTTTTTATTAATATTCCCGCCTTTTATCCCATTTAAAATTGTCCTTGTTTTCTTTATTGTAACGTTCCAGTTCAAAAAGAAGTTGGTCAATTTTCTTTTTATTAACCCAATTTCCATTAACAAAAACTCCGTTTATCGTTCGTATGTTCTTTATATTCTCAAGAGGATTTTTATTTAACAAAACTAGGTCTGCATATTTTCCTATTTCTATTGTACCTACTTCCTTATCGATTTCCAACCATTCTGCTGGTAATCGGGTTGCAGAAGTCAATGCTTCTTCGCTTGTCATACCATAATCTACAAGCAACTCAAGTTCGTCATGAAGAGAAAACCCTGGGATAACAACCGGAATGCCTGCGTCTGTCCCCGCAACTATTGGTACTTTTGCTTCTTTGAAGGCCTTAATTAATTTCTCTTGGAAGTCAATATAAGTGTCAATTTGAGCTATAAACTCGGGATTTGTTCTTCTGTAATAACTATTTGTTCCTTCATTTAACCATCTATCCTGCAAAATAGGGTGAATATATTTTATATTCTCGTTATTACGCACTTCATCTAATCCGCGAAGTTGACTTCCTATCCAAACCATTGTTGTTAATGAAGAAGTCAGCCATGTATTGTTCTCTTTTGCCAATTTGGCAAAATACTGGGCATCTTCTATATTTTTATCTATTGAATGTTTCGTGTACTCTTCTGCATGGGCTACCATATCAAAATGAGGGACAAAAACTTCCTCTAATTTTCCTTGAAATGCATCAGGGATATGTCCCACAACTTTCAGTCCTTGTTTATTCGCTTCATCAACTATCGCATTAAAAGTTTCGATATTAAGAAAAGAATAGACTTTTATGAAGCTATACCCTTCTGCCTTTGCACTTCTTACGGCTTGACGTCCATCACTAGGTATATTGGCCTTTCTCCCGTGTCCTTCACCGCCATTAATTAATGCAGCCAATGCCATCCTAGGACCTATCACTTTGCCACTAGCAATTTCATCTCTTTGCCCAATGTGTTGTGCCCTTGCATCCAAATCGAAAGTAGTGGTAACACCATTTGAAATATATAATGACATTACACCTTGGGTATCCCAAAATATATTAGCACCCTTCGTTGGCCTATTGGGGGCTATGAAACTACCACTTGTCCAGGTATGAACATGCATATCTATAAGTCCTGGAATCAACCATTTATTGGTGCCATCGATTATTTTTCCAACGGTAGGAATGGAATCATTTATTGAAATAATTTTTTGGTCTTGTATGACTACAGTAGCATTCTTAACCACTTTATTTTCTGCAGTCATTGGAATGACATTCACATTTTTTACAATGTAAGTATCAGATTCTTTTTCTTGCTGGATTTTTTTAGAAACAGGATTGGTGCAACTGGCAAAAACAACTGCGACCAGTAGTAATAGATTTTTCTGATAATATGTCATGACGTTCTATCGATTGATTTCTCAATAGGACGACAATCTTTAGTTATTGGTTACTACTTTCTAGATCGGAATCTGTATTAAGATGTGCCTAACGGTTTAAATTCGTTAATTGTTTGCCCAACTTCGTATTTGAGACTGTCATTTCAAAAATACCAATCAAATAGCTGGTTGCTTCAACAACTGTTGCGGGCTGGTTCGTGAGAAACATTCCGCTCTTAGCTAAGATAATTAATACATTTAAGAATGAATCAATTAACTTGCTTCATCAATTTATATGAGAAACCTTTGTCATTTTGCCCCAAAACCGAAATGTATAGTTCATCCTTACTTAGAATTTTGTACTGAATTTTTTTTGGAAAATCATGCTCCGGGTTTTCAAATGAGAATAGGTTATTTTCCGGTAAAATAAGCTTAAAAGGAATTGCTTTGCCCTCATTCTGATCAAAAACCGTTGGGGCATAGATAATTTGATTTTCAACAATTTTTATTTCAATAGTCTCCGACAGGACCTTTTTACCATTCTTGATTTTAAAAACCTCTCCTACCAGTTTATTGGATTCCTTCTTCCAAGATTCATAGCTTTCTTTACCTTCAATTTTCCAGTTTCCGATCAAAAATTCAACTTTTTGCAAATCAGATTTCTGACCACAACCAATACATGGTGTAAGTAGGAGTAAAACGATAGTTAAATGGATTGTTTTCATCACTTTTATATTTAAAAAATTAGTGATGCAATTTATTTTCAAACTTAACATATCAATTGTAAGAAGCCGACAATTCACCTAATGAGGAAAAAATTAGCCAAAGTTTCTTCATGAAAACCGTATTTCGAAGGATCTTCACCCGTAAATTCCTTGAAATTCTTGATGAAATGTGACTGGTCGTAAAATCCGGCAAGAAAAGTAATATCCAGCCAATCTATTTTATCAGATTGGGCAAGTCTAAAAATATGGGCGAAACGTATAATTCTACTGTAGTATTTCGGAGATAGCCCTATTTTTGACTTGAAATAGCGCTCCAAAGTTCTTTCACTAATTCCAATTTCATTGCGAATAAGTTTTATATCGGTTTTACCATGATTCTCAATTATGAGCTCAGCTGCTTTCTGTCCTTTTGGGCTTTTCAAGTTTACATAAGAAATATATTCTGTAAACCAATTTTCGATTTCGTCAACCTTATTGGCAAAAGATAGTGAGCTTGTACCGGTCTTTTTAATTTTGTGAACTACCTCTAATATATCATCAGGAACTTCAATCACTTTATCTGTTAATTCAGACATTTCGATCCCGAACAATTTATTTAGGCCCCATGGCTGAAACTTAATTCCAAAAATTTTGCTTTCCCCGGTATTCTCCAAAAAAAAATGATTCTTTATTTGACCGGCAATTAAGTTGAGTGCTTGATCTTGCCAACGACCATTAATATTAGTTCTGTAATGATCGCCATAGTGAAAAATCAGTTCAGGATAACCATCTGGAATTATTTTTTCCCGAATAATGGTTATTTCTTTTTCTTTATCAATTTGCCAAAAGCTTTTGATAAGATCAGACAACTTTGGAGATGCCTCTTTCTGAAAATATTTTCTCTCCATAATTGTTGCTAATGGTTTATATATGGCCCAAATTTGCTAACGAAATATACAAAGATTCTTGGTTGTGGGGTCAATCAAAAAGTAACAATTCGTCCCGTTCTACGGGATGAACCATACACGTTGTTGTTCTTAGTTTTAAATGCTATTAGGTTCAAATCTTTACTTATCTATTAAGCTTTTTATTTCATTCCGAAATTCTTCTTTCCTTGAAACATAAACCGTATCAATGACTTTTCCCTCTGTATCAGTCATAATTTTTTGAACATATTCCAATTCAAATATCATTCGACTATGTTTTGGGTTTTTGTACGAGAATTCAACTTTATAGAAATTTCCGTTTTGAACATTTTTTGAGATGTAAGCTGAGGAGTTGCCTGTGTATTTTATACCATTGTAATAGAATTCATATTGGTAATTCCTCTTGGAATATTTCTTATTAATTGGACGAGAACCATATACCTTTCCGAAAGTTTCCGCCTTATTGCCGTCAATGATTTGATCTTTGGCCATAGCTTCCATTAATCCCCAAATCAGAAATGGAATTGTCGCAATCCAGTAATATTCCGTTATAAATGACTTAATTTTTTTAGAGTCCTCTTTGAATTTCAACTTTTAAGTAATGCTTATTTGAGTTAACTGAGTAGCTATGGATTATACCCTTTGTCGTAACCAGTTATTTCTATTTTTTTTATTAAGTAGAAAAAATCCACCAAATAAAAAAAAGATACTTATACACATCCCTAAAAAACCTAAGTTTTCTTGAAGATGATTTTCAGTTAGTGGTTCAACGAAATGAATTAGTATTCCAAAAAATATTCGTATCAAAGACCAAGCAATAATTAAGATGGCCCAAATCTTAATTGAAGAATTTAACCTATTTTTCTTTTTTCTAATTAAATAAAAAATAGCAATTATGATAATTGAAGTCAACAGAGTCGAATAGCTTCCTAGAAAGGCATATTGAATTGCTTTCAGTAAGAATAATAACAATGATCCAAAAAGGATAATTTGATATATGAGAATCTTGCTATTTTGTTTGGCCCAAATCATGTTTATTGCTCTTCACAATATCGTTTATGACTTCAAAAATTAGATTAGTTGTTGAGTCTATATACTCAAAATCTATTGTATCCATAGTATCATCTTTAGAATCTTTAAAAGGTGTGGTGTCACCATTTACATACTCTTCTGTAATTCCTACTGCAGTAAATCCCTTTTGTCTAAAAGAATGATGATCTGTTGAATTCACATTAGTTGTGTGAATTGGAATATTTAGTTTAGCTCCTTGATTTTTGTACAGCTTTTTTAATTCGGGTGTTGGCAGTTCTAATTCTATGGCCCTATCTCCATCCTTATCCCAACCAATTTGATCAAGTGTGTGTACAGAATGTACCTGATATTTATGTTTTAATAGATATTTTACAAATGCTTTGCTTCCAACTAAATTTTCTTCCTCTTGATCAAAGAATACCACTAGTATATTTTTATTTCTTAAATCAACATTTGATAATCTTTTAGTTACTCCATACAAAACAGACAGGGAAGAAGCATTATCATTTGCTCCCGGACAATTTCTTGCTGTGTCATAATGAGCTCCTAAAACCACATATTCATTAGAGTTATTTGTTGAAGGTAGTATTGTGAAGAGATTAGTTCCCTTGTAAGGCCCGATTAAAATATCAATAAGTGGATTAGTATTTGGTTCTTTGTATTGATGCTTTATTGGTTCAAGATTAAGTTGCTTTAAAACTTGAGAAAGATAATTTACAGTAATTCTTCGTTCTTCAATTGTAGCTCTGCTCCTTATAATGTTATCTGCATTCATTGGTTGGTTTCCGGTGAGAACCGAAAGTATCTCGATTTGAGCATCTAATGTTTTTGGAGGCAGATCTTTAAAAATTATATTTTCGTCCATATCATAATCGCAGGAAAAAAAAATCATGGTAAATAGTAGGACGAAGATTGGCTTCATGAAATTATTGGTTACAAGGGTTTAACTTCGTTGATTATTTTCCTTCGATCGTTTTTGTCAACGTCATTTTTTCAAAATGTCGAACAAAAATCTCCTAACATTAATAGTTAACTTCGTTAATTATTTTCTCCTTAAATTATATAGCTACTATACTATTGTAATCACTCTATTCGTAACTGTTGTTTGGAACAATGTTTATACCTTGGAAGACATGGGGCGTAATTCTGCCGACGAATAGTCCCATTCCAGAATCCGGTAGAAATCAAATGCCTCAGGAATAGACAGCCAGGATTTAGCCTTTTTATAATCTCGCTTCGTCAAAACGTGCATGTCGCTCAATACCATTCGCGCAAATTCTGTATCTATATCTACTAATCTTGGCGGAATTTTTCCATGCTCATCTTCGACATCTTTCATAAAAATCGGAACGATCTCTGCATCACGGGTCGTTGAAACTATACAGCTTTTCATTCCCTGTTCATAAAGCTTCTTTACCCCCATACCCAAGACGGTACAAAGGGTAAGGTCATAAGCGACGGGTCGGCAACAACGTAATTCATAGCCCATTTCTACCGGCCGGCTTTTTATTGAAATATTTAGTTCCTTGAGCTTCCGCTGAACCAGAACATTGATAATGTGCGCTTTACTCACATTTCCCAATTCGGGATGTCCATGAGCATCATACGTAAAAGTGATTCCACAATTTTTAATTTCTTCTTCATCAAGTACATGGAAAATACCTTCGCTTATAATCACTACTCCATGATCAATATGCTCTAATTTTCTTTTTACTATAGAAGAGATGATCAGGTGCACAACCTTCGCAAGTGTAATCTTTGTTTTATTGAACATCTCGGGGATAATGATCAATGGAAAATGGCAGCTGGCGCCGATCTCGAAGGCCAGATGTCCGGCAGATCTTCCCATGGAAGCAATTACAAACCAATTGCCGCTTGTTCGGGAATCTTCATAGACCGTATTACCAATATGCACCCCTGCATCTTTGGCAGAATTAAACCCAAAGGTTGGCATTCTATCCGGAAGTGGGATATCATTATCAATGGTTTTAGGAACATGGATGTTTTGAATATTTACATTCTGCGATTCCAGATACTTCGCTAATCTATTACTGGTAGATGCTGTATCATCGCCACCGATGGTCACCAATAATTTCACATTATTATCCACGAAAAAATCTATAGAAAACTCGTCATCTGAGGGTTTGTATCGACTCATTCGAAGTGTTGATCCTCCTCTTGGAAATATTCGGTCTGCATATTGAAAATTAATATTGACAGTCTCTGCCTTCCCATTAAATAAGTTTTTATAGCCATCATGTATACCAATGATGGTATACCCGTCTTTTAGAAACACTTTAGAAATAGTGCTGATTACCGTATTAATTCCGGGAGCAGGACCTCCGGCACATAAGAGCGCTATTGATTTTTTTTTCATCACGAGTAAGTTAATGTATTATTTATTAAAGCTAAAGAATTCTTCTGATAAATAAAGCCATGAAAATTAACGCAATTTTCAATAGTGTCAACAGTTTAGCTTCGCTGATTATTTTCCTTCGATCGTTTTTGTCAACGTCATTTTTTCAAAATGTCGAACAAAAATCTCCTCA
>JASJDL010000064.1 GCA_030065775.1 Flavobacteriaceae bacterium
GGCTTTTTTTTAAACTGCTTTTTACTAAGAAGGACATTTTGCTAGCAAATGATTTGGATACTCTTTTACCTAATTTTTTAATAAGTCGATTGTTCAATAAGAAATTGGTTTTTGACAGCCATGAATTGTTTAGTGAAATACCCGAATTGGTTGAAAGACCCAAAGTAAAATGGTTTTGGAGGTCCTTGGAAAAATGGATCATTCCAAAGTTGAAGAATTGTTATACGGTTTCCGAAAGCATCGTCAATCATTACAAAAATCTATACAATACGAATTTTGTGGTGATAAAAAATTATCCTTCGGCAAGCAATGAAACTGTCGATAGTTATAGCCTTCCTTTTGAGTTTTCTGAAAAGAAAATCATCATATACCAGGGCGCAGTAAATATAGACCGTGGTTTAGAATTGATGCTGGATGCCATGCAATTTGTCAATGATGCTGTTTTTATGATTGCCGGTATTGGCGATGTTCTTGAAGAATTAAAATTAAAAGTTACTGAAGAGAACCTTGAAACTAAAGTACTATTTTTGGGGAGGCGCTCTCCAGACGAACTAAAAATGATCACACCTAAAGCGAATCTAGGTATTTGCCTTGAAGAAGATGTAGGCTTGAGTTATCATTATGCACTACCTAATAAGTTATTTGACTATATTCAGGCGCAGATTCCTGTTATCGTTTCTGATTTGCCTGAGATGAGAAAAACTGTGAATGACTACGGTGTCGGTATTGTTTTGAAAGAGAGAACCCCTGAAAATTTAGCTAAGCTGTTAAACGAAATGCTGAAAAACGGTGAAGATCCCTGGAAGATGGAATTGGAGAAAGCCTCGAAAGAATTAATCTGGGAAAGAGAATCTGAAAAATTAAAAGCAATTTTTCAGAATTTGGGCTAACCTATTTTTTGTATTTGTGCGGATTTTCACGTATCCCTTTTTTAAATAAAATTCGTAAAAATGATCTAAGCTTATAGTCGGTTCTAAGTAATACGTTCTTTATTTTTTCTGAAGGTCTTCCTCGAAAAGAAGTTACATGAAAGCTGTCTGTAGATTTAATAGGACTATCAGAAAAATAATAGTTTGACACGCAGCATCGGGCCATTGTACCATTTATTATCTCGCTGACCGAATGCCAGGAACTTTGATGTGTAGCCATCACGACCAGCCTATTGAAATTGCTGGTCATTGTGATGTGTTCACCCCGTACTCCATCTGGCCATAACTCTAAATTTCCTCCGTATTCCTTTTTCCAGCCTGGGGTTACATAATAGAGTAAATTTAGAACGCGCCACCTATTTCTGTCTTTATCATGTGAATTGTCAAGATGTGGATTTAAAAAATTTCCTTTTTTCATCATTGAAAGTCCGCCTGCATATAAATGTTCATCAGGATAGACATTCTTTAAACCACAGATTTCCTGAATTAATTGAACCACTCTTTCGTCTTGAAAAGCATAAATAGTTTCTTCAAGTATGCGATTGTATTTATCCATTTGATAAGCAACATATTTATGTTCTCGCAAACTTTTCTTTAATTTGGCCTTATCCACTAAAGGAAAGTTATCAAAAATTCTTTTTGCTAATTCGTTAGGAAGAAGTCCGTCCAGCACAAAATAACCTATAGTATTCTCAGAAGCCCTAAACTGATCTGTCAGTTGCTCCTTATTATCTTCTAGGTTTTTAGCAATTAATGAAGCTATATGGCGTCTACTTACTTTCAAGTGTTGTATTTAAGTCTATTCCATTGATCAAAAGTAAACCATTTAAGTAATATCTTAGCGCCTATTGTAAAGAATGAAGAAATCGTTACATATTGTCTCTTTTGATGTGCCATATCCACCTAATTACGGAGGCGTTATTGATGTTTTTTATAAACTGAAGGCACTTGCAGAATTAGGTGTAGAAATTTACCTTCATTGTTATTCCTTTGGAAGAGAAGAAAGTGAAGTCCTTCTAAGCTACTGCAAAAAGGTTTATTATTACAAAAGAAGGCCATTTTTAAATAGTCTATTGTCAACAAAACCTTTTAGGGTCAAGTCAAGGGCAAATCCTCTGCTTCTAGAGAATCTTAAAAGCAATGACTACCCGATCTTATTTGAGGGGTTACACTCCACGCACCCCCTTTTGAAAGAATCTTTCAATAAGCGTACCATTTTAATTCGAGCTCACAATATCGAGCATAATTACTACCGTGGTCTGGCAAAAAGCGAAAGATCAATTGCGAAAAAATTATTCTATCAAATAGAAGGCAGAAAATTTTATAACTATCAGAAGACGTTATTAAAGGCCAATCACATTCTGACAATTGCACCATTTGAGCAAGATTATTTTAGTAAAGAATTTGGAGAAAAAGCAGTTTACATACCGGTTTTTCATCAAGCGAAGAATGTAAAAGAGCTGTCGGAGAGAGGTAAATTTGCTCTTTTTCATGGAGATCTAAGAGTGCCAGATAATGTGAAGGCCGTTGTATACCTAATTAGTATTTTCCGGAAGATAGATTACCCATTGGTGGTTGCCAGCAGTTTTAGTAACAATAGCGTTTCAAAAGAAATTGAGAAACATGAAACTATTGAGTTTCGTGAAATTTCAACGAAAGAAAAAATCACAAAACTTTTGGAAGATGCCCATATCAATGTACTTCCTACATTTCAAAAAACTGGAATCAAGCTAAAATTGATCAATGCACTTTTTAATGGGAGACACGTTCTAGTGACTAAAGAAATGGCGGAAAGTACGGGTTTAGAATCGTTGTGCTTAATAGCCAATGACAAAGATGAATTCAAGCAAAAAGTACTTGACTTAATTAATAAGGACTATACACGAGAAATGATCAAAAAAAGAAGAGAAAAACTAAAGTCTTTTAATGTTACAGAAAGTGCGAAAAAGATACTTGAACTACTGTACTAAACCACTTCAAAAACCTTCTCACCTTCACACTTAATGGTCTTGTGTGGATATTTTAAAATAAGTGCATAATCATGCGTAGCCATTAAGATGGTCTTACCACTTTTACTTATTTCTTCGAGCACACTCATCACCTCTAACGAAGTTTTAGGGTCAAGGTTTCCGGTGGGCTCATCTGCCAAAATCAGTTCAGGGTCATTCAGTAAAGCGCGTGCAATAGCTACACGTTGTTGTTCACCACCAGACAACTGAAATGGCATTTTAAACCCTTTGGTTTTCATGCCCACCTTTTCTAATACTTCGTTGATTTTCACTTTCATTTTACCCAGATCCTTCCAACCCGTCGCTTTTAAAACAAACAATAAATTGTCATATACATTCCGGTCATTAAGGAGCTTGAAATCCTGAAAAACAATGCCCAACTTTCGTCGAAGGTAAGGAATGTCTTTTTCTCTTAATTTTTTCAAATCAAAACCAACAATAGTACCTTCTCCTCTATTAAGAGGTAAATCCCCATAAAGGGTTTTCATAAGGCTACTTTTTCCACTTCCTGTTTTTCCAATGAGGTACATAAAATCACCTTCATAAATGTCTAAACTAATATCAGATAAGACTAAATTCTCTTGTTGAAAAATAGAGGCATCTTTTAAATGTAGAATGGGTTTAGACATCTTATTTATTTAATTTTAAATGACAAACTTACTGTTAAAATTTAAAAAAGTAAAAGTAATCTTTACATTTGGTCCATTAACTTTTCTAGAAAGAGGATATATTGACTAATCACGATAAAATAATAGAAGAATCAATTGGTGAGCTGCGAAAAAAATTAAATGGTCTAACTCTAAGTGAGCTAAAAATTTCCGATTATAATAAAAGGTATTTGCAAGAGTATATTGCAAATTATGATTTTTTGATGTATCAATATAGTCAGCTGCTAGCGAAAGTTATTAAAAGCCTAAGCAAACCGGTTGAAGAGAGTGTATTTATTGATTATGGAGGAGGATGTGGGATATTATCATATTTGGCCAAAGCAATCGGGTTTAAAAAAGTTATTTACAACGACATTTATGAGCTGTCTGTTAATGATTCGAAACTTATAGCACAACAACTAAGCATTACTATTGATAATTTTATATTCGGAGATGTGGACCAGTTGATACTGTTTTTAGAAAAGCAAGATATCAAACCAGATATGATCTGTTCTTTGAATGTTCTAGAGCATATTTATGACGTAAAAGGCTGGTTTAATTCAATCATAAAAATTCAAAATTCGTTTTCATTGCTCTTTATGACTTCGGCAAATTCTAAGAATCCTTTTATTGCAAAGAGACTCATGAAATTGCACAAAAAAGTGGAATTTGAAGGGGTGCAGCGAAAAGAAGGCTGGAAAGAAATTGATCTCAGCTCGTCTTTTTTAGAGGAGCGTAAAAAGATTATAACTGCCAAGAGTGGTGCTTTGAAACCTGATGAAATCAAACATTTGGCACATAGAACACGCGGATTGAGAAAGAATGATATTTTAAAACTGGTAGATGAGTATACGAAAGGAAAAGAGATTAAATACAAAATCAATCACCCCACCAATACTTGTGATCCTTATACCGGTAATTGGGCGGAGCATTTAATTGATTTGAATCAGCTTAAATCATATTTAGAAGGGCTGAAATTAAAAGTAACTTTTACGAATTCATATTATGGCTATTCAAAGAACAAATTTTTAAATGCCCCTAAGTTTATACTTAACATATTTATGAAAATCTTCGGTAAACATAACCTCGTGTTTTCACCAACGTATACATTAGAAGCTAAAAAAGTAGTATGATGTTAAAATTAATTGTAAAACTTTTGCTCTTGTTTTTTTTGATAGTGGCTTGTCAGAATAAACAGGAAGAACTTTCAAAAAATTGGAAAATACAATTATTAAAAAACGCACCTGAAGCCGTTACTAATAACGCTATCTCGGAAGGCTTTATTGATGGGAAACCGTACGTATTTACGTTTGCGGGATTGGATAGTACCAAAGAGTATTCAGGGATTCACTTAAGGTCTTATCGTTATAATCTCAGTACTGACGAATGGAAGCGAATTACTGATCTACCGGATACTTTAGGAAAAATTGCCAGTGCAGCCAGCCGGGTAAAGGATACCATATATATAATTGGTGGTTATCATGTGTTTAAAGATCATTCTGAACGTTCTTCAAATAAAATTCATCGCTATAGTATTAACGAAGAGCGGTTTTTAGAAGATGGTATGGCAATTCCAGTACCCATTGATGACCAGGTACAGGCGGTTTGGAGAGATAGCTTAATTTATGTGGTAACAGGATGGTCAGATAAGGAAAACGTGCCCGATGTTCAAATCTACAATCCCACACTGAATAGCTGGTCTGTTGGAACTTCAGTACCCCAAAACCATACCTATAAATCATTCGGCGCATCGGGTACCATTATTGGCGATACCATTTTTTATTTTGGTGGCGCTTCTATGGGCCGACATTATCCGATTCAAAATATACTGCGTAAAGGCTTAATCAATGTTGAAGACCCAACGAGCATTGAATGGTCTCATGTCATTTTAGATTCAACAATTGTGGGGTATCGCATGGGAGCAACTTCCGTGGGAAAAACTCCGCATTGGCTTGGCGGCAGCACGATAACTTATAATTATAATCCGGTTGCATATAACGGTTCTGGAGGTGTTACTCCCGCGAACAGGGATTTATATTATGAAGATGGCGAGCTCAAAACAGATTTTACGAACAAATTTCCAATGGATTTGAGAGGAATTGCCCAAATTAACGACTCAACAAAAGCTATCGTGGGAGGAATCAAAGAGAATCAAAAAGTAAGCAACAACTTATATTTATTGAAATGGACAAACGATTAATGAAACTTTTAGCTGTTTTCTTTTTATTAGGATTGCAGCATGCATGCAAAACAGAAAGCAAGCCTGTTGAATTGCAAGAGGGTATCTGGCGTGGTGAAATTCACATGCAAAACCAAAAGCTGCCTTTTAATTTCGAAATTACAAAGAAAGACGGCTCCTATAAAGCAAATCTTATCAACGCAGAAGAAATATTACCCTTAGATGAAGTTACGATAGTGGGTGATTCGTTGTTTATCACCTTACATATTTTTGATATTGACCTCAAAGCCAAAATTGAGGCAACCACCTTAAATGGGTATTATATCAAAAATTACAAAGAGAATTACAAGCTCCCATTTAAAGCAGTGTACAATAAGTCAGGACGTTTTGACCAACCAGAAAGCTCAGGTTTTTTTGATGGAAAATGGCAAACTACTTTCACAGAAGAAGACGGCAAGACCTATCCAGCAGTTGGAATTTTCAATCAGGATGGCGATGTAATGAAAGGTACTTTCTTAACCGAAACGGGTGACTATCGCTATTTAGAAGGAACGGCTTCAGGCAATAAAATGAGCTTGTATACCTTCGACGGGAACCATGCGTTTATCTTTAATGCCACCGTAGAAAACGATTCGCTTATGAAAGGAGAGTTCCTTTCAGGGTTAGATTATCGCGCAACTTTTTCGGGAACAAAGGATAAAGATGCGAAACTTACCGATGCGACTAAACTAACCTATTTAAAGGAAGGCTATGACAAAGTGGCTTTTTCTTTTCCGGGTTTGGATGGTGCATCAGTTTCTCTTAGTGATAACAAATATCAAAACAAGGTTGTGCTCCTTCAAATTTTTGGTACCTGGTGCCCGAACTGTATGGATGAAACGGTATTCTACGCCGACTGGTACAGAAAAAATAAAGATCGCAGTGTGGAGATTATCGGATTAGCCTACGAAGCCAAAGACGATTTTAATTATGCAAAGGCTCGTGTAGAAAAAATGAAGCAAAAATATGATGTGGGTTATGACTATGTGATAGCCGGTGTGTATGATAAAGAAGCCGCCGCCAGAACATTACCAATGCTCAACCATGTCTTGTCCTTCCCAACGACGATTTTCATAGATAAAAAAGGGGAGGTACGAAGAATTCACACAGGTTTTTCAGGCCCTGCAACAGGTTCGTATTATGATGAATTCGTAAAGGATTTTGAAGACTTCATGGAACAATTAATTAGTGAATAAATTCACTTTGGCGCGATATATGTACTTCTGCAGTCATGGTTTTAACATTTTTTTCTTAACAAAATGTTATAATTAATTAACAATTATACAATTTAAAATCAGTTAAGCGTTGTTTAATTTAAGTACGCTTTGTTTTTGCATACTTTAAATATACCCTTTAGAATGAAGCATTATAGAAACCTGTTGGCAAGCTTGCTTTTACTCTTCTCATTTACAAGCTTTGCTCAGAAATCTGATATATATACCAATCCGCTAAAAGAATATAATCACGCCGTAGAACTATATAATAATAGGGACTTCGTAGCGGCGCGACACCTTTTTGATAAAGTGAAATCAGATTTCAGTAATGATTCTGAATACAAGGCGAATTGTGAATATTATTCGGCATTTAGCTCGATACAATTGGGTGAACGCGAGGGCGACCAAATGATGCGTGATTTTGTAGAGCGCTACCCAACCAGCACCAAGCAAAATACCGCTTTTCTAGAAGTGGGGGATTATTACTTTAAAAATGCGAACTATTCGTATGCGCTTAAATGGTACAATCGTGTTGAAACTCGCAATCTTTCTATAGCACAAGAGGAAGATTTTACGTTTAAATACGCCTATGGACTTTTTGCCGTAAGAAGCTATAAACGTTCTAAAGAATATTTTCAGAAGTTGTTGAATTCTCCTGAATATGGCTCACAGGCCAAATATTATTATGGATTTATCGCGTATCAAGATGATGATTATGATAATGCAAATCGCTATCTAAGCGAAGTAGCGAACGATAGGCAGCTTGGAGATGATGTGCCTTACTATATGGCAAATATCAAGTTTAAGACAGGGGAGTTCGAAGAAGCTATTGAAGTAGCAAAACCGTTTCTTGCTAGGGCAGATAGATTGCAGCATTCAGAGATTTCGAAGATTATTGGTGAAAGCTATTTTAACCTTGAAAAGTATGATGAGGCGATTCCACATCTCTTAAATTATAAGGGGAAACGCCGTCGTTTTACGAATACTGATTATTATTTTTTAGGATATGCCCATTACAAAAAGCAAGATTACGAAACGGCCATAACATATTTTAATAAGATTATTGGCGGAAGCGATGCGGTGGCTCAAAATGCATACTATCACTTAGCCGAATGTTATTTAAAAACAGAACAAAAAACAGAGTCGCTTAATGCGTTTAGAAATGCGGCTTCGATGGATTTCAATAATGACATTAAAAAGGATGCCTGGCTTAATTATGCGAAATTAAGTTATGAAGTCGGGAATCCATATAAGAGTGTACCGGATGTTTTACAAGAATACCTTGATTTGTATCCACAGTCAGCAGCTAAGGAAGAGATCGAAGAATTACAGATCAGCGCCTATGTCACTTCCAAAGATTATGTAGGTGCCTTAGAAGCTTTAAAAGGAAGAAAAGAAGCAAATTATCGCGAAATGTACCAGAAAGTAGCCATGTATCGCGGCATTCAACTATTTAATGAAGACAACCTTGAAGGTGCGAAAGAATATTTTGACATGGCGATTGCAGAACCAAGAGACGCCAATGTGGCCGCGAGAAGTACCTACTGGAAGGCTGAAGCAGACTATCAACTCACTAATTATAATGAAGCCCTGGTAGGGTTTACGCAGTTTGAGAATATGAATGACATCGCAAGCTTGTCAGAAAATGACCAGGTGAACTATAATTTAGGCTATACGCATTTCAAGCTGAAAGACTATAATGAAGCAGGAAAAAAATTCAGAGATTTTATTAATTCAAATCCATCTGATGAGGGCTTGTTAAGTGACAGCCAGGTACGTCTGGGCGACACTTATTTTGTAAATAGCAATTATAAAAGGGCCATTAATGAATATAATAAAGTCATCAATGCAAAAGGGCAAGCGATTGATTATGCACATTTTCAACGTGCTATGAGTTATGGATTGACAGGAAGAAATGACGATAAAATAGTTGATCTCAACAAGTTCTTAAGTACATATCGCGGGTCCTCATTAAGAGACGATGCTTATTACGAGTTGGGAGAGGCCTATACCAGGGCTAACAAAACCGACGAAGCTATTGAGGCGTATGATAATTTAATGAAATACTACAAACGCAGCTCATACGTGCCAAAAGCTTTATTAAAGCAAGGTTTGATTCACTACAATACGGAACGAGATAATCAGGCTTTAGATAAATACAGGAAAGTTGTACGAGATTATCCGAATACAGATGAAGCCAAGCAAGCGGTATCAAACGCTCGCCAGGTTTATGTTGACCTGGGTCGCGTAGACGAATACGCAGATTGGGTAAAAGATCTTGATTTTGTAGAAGTAAGTGATAATGACCTAGACAATGACATGTACGAGTCTGCAGAAAAGCAATATCTGCAAGACAACAGAAGCAAGGCTATAGCTGCATTCAGAAAATATATTGAGCGTTTTCCAAATGGAGCCCACGCTTTAAATGCCAATTTTTATTTGGCAGAATCCTTATATGCAGAAAAGCAACAATCAGCCTCGGTCAAGTATTATCAATTTGTGATAGATCAAGAGCGCAATGAATTCACCGAAAAAGCTTTAACCAAGCTTGCGCAAGTCTATCTCGACGAAGAAAACTGGAAACTCGCCATGCCGGTTTTGGAACGCTTGGAAGAACAAGCTGATTTTGCTCAGAATATCACTTTCGCACAAAGTAATTTGATGAAAGGGCATTATGAGTTAGACCAGTATGAAGATGCGGTAGCGTACGCAGAAAAGGTCTTAAAAAGGCCTAAGCTAGAAAAAAGGATACGCTCAGATGCTAAGATTATTATCGCGCGCTCAGCTTTGAAGACAGGTGACGAAAGCAAAGCGCAACAGGCTTACAAAGAAGTAGAAAAGATTGCCAGTGGTGAATTGAAAGCCGAGGCCCTCTACTATGATGCCTATTTCAAAAATCAGGAAGGTAATTATAAGGTTTCAAATACGGTGGTTCAAAAGCTGGTATCAGACTTCTCAGCTTATAAATATTATGGCGCCAAAGGTTTGATCGTGATGGCGAAGAATTTTTATGAATTGGATGACGCCTTTCAGGCAACCTATATTCTTGAAAGCGTCATTAAAAACTTTAATGGTTATGAAGATGTTGTTCAGCAAGCTAAGGAAGAATTACAACGTATCAAAACCGAAGAATCTAAAACAAATGAATCTGTGAATCCAGACGGAAACTAAAAAATCAACTGTCATTCTGAGTGCAAACGAAGAATCTAATAGAAACATGAGAAAAAGTATCTTACTTATTGCAGCAATTTTGAGCACTTCGGTAATTGTTGCACAAAAGCGAACGAAAGACACCATTGATACTGAAGAAATTACGGTGGTAAGACCCTATTCTCCATCGGTATCAGATGCCTTTAAGATCAAGGTGAACCCTGAAATAACAGATAGCATTGCTAAAAATCAGGTAAGTTATTCTATTTTTTCGGTGCCCGTGGCTTCCACCTTTACACCGGCCAAAGGAAAAGCAAAAGTATTACGGGTAGACCCAAGTGCACCGGTTTATGAAAATTTTATCACTGGTGGTTTTGGTAATTTTAGTACGCCACAGGCCGAAGCATTTTTTAGAACAAGCAGTAATGATTATAATGAATTTGGAGGCTTTATTAACTATCACTCCTCGCAAGGTGGTGTCAAAGATGCCATATTAGATGATAATTTCTTAGATACCCGAATCGATCTTTTTTACAAGCAAGAGGAACGTGATTTCGATTGGCAACTTAATGGCGGTTTCCGTTACCAAAAATACAATTGGTATGGGCTTTCTGACACTATTGATTATACTTCAGATATGATTAATACTATTACAGAAGACCTGAATTATAGTGAGCTATACCTTGGAGGGATTGTCGATTATTCTGATTCTTTTTTTCAGGGGGCAACAGCAGAATTGTATCGATTTACAGACGATGAAGGAAGTTCTGAGTTTCATGTGCTCGCGAAACCAAAGATTGAGTTTCCCATTGCTACTGAATTGATCAATGCAGAGGCCAGAATTGAATTCCTTACGGGTGAATTCTTTCAGAATTATGAAGCCACGGATGATATCGGCTATACTTTTTTCAATGCCGGGTTTAATCCTAATTTTGAAGTTTTACGCGATAATCTTACTATTAATCTGGGTGTCGATCTGGTGTATAGTGCCGCTTCCGGAGTTGCTGAGAGTAAAGGATATATCTATCCGAAGGTTACGGCTTCCTATATTGTAATTGACCAGGTGTTGACTGCATATGCAGGGGTTACCGGTGGACTGCATCAGAATTCATTTAGGGATTTTACGAATGAAAATCCGTTTGTATCACCAACACTTAATATTCAAAGAACCGATGAGCAGTACAACGCTTATGGCGGATTAAAAGGAAAATTGGCTTCGAACGTAAGTTATAACTTTAAAGGAGGTTACAAAAATGAACGTGATAAAGCTTTATTTAAATTGAACGCATCCAGAACAGATGGTGTTACTGTGGTGGCTAAGGGCTATGAGGCCGCTAATTCTTTTCAGGTGGTCTATGACGAGGTAAGCACTTTATATGCTTTCGCGGAAGTGAACGTAGATTTTTCAAAAACATTAAAATTCGGTGGAAATGTAACGTATAGCAGCTTCTCTACAGCGAATGAAGCTGAGGCTTGGAACTTACCGACCTTAAAAGCTACGGCATTTGCTAATTTTAACCGCGATAAATGGTTTGCAGGAGCTAATTTGTTTTTTATCGGTGAACGAAAAGATGAACAGGTTTTTAATATTCCAGGAGTTCTAATAAATAGGTCACCAGAATTGATTGATGTAGGTAATTATATTGATTTAAACCTTAACGGAGGGTATAAATTCACCGATAAATTGACTGCTTTTGCAAAAGTTAACAATGTTTTAGGAAGCAATTACCAAAAATATACTAATTTTAACGTGCAAGGATTACAGGTCTTTGCCGGACTAACGTATAAGTTCGATTTTTGATATAATATTTAATCCTGAATCTTTTCAGGATTCTAGAAATAGGTCATTTGGAGTAGCGTTATGTGTTTTTCAACTCCTTTTCCCTTTTTTACATAACGCTGCTTGAATGACATTACGAATACATCTTCTTGTAGTATTCCTGATAAGCGCCAGAGGTAACGTTGTTGAGCCAGGTCTCATTTTCGAGATACCAATCAATAGTTTTAGACAATCCTTCTTCAAAGGTCAAAGAAGGTTTCCAGCCTAATTCCCTATTAAGTTTTGAAGCATCAATAGCATAACGTCTGTCATGGCCTGCCCGGTCTTTTACAAAGGTGATTAGTTTGGATGAGCTGCCTTTCTCACGCCCTAATTTTTCATCCATTTGAGCACATAATAGATGAATAAGTTCAAGGTTGGTCCACTCATTAAAACCACCAATATTATAGGTTTCGCCAATTTTTCCTTCATGGAAAATAAGATCAATGGCTTTGGCATGGTCTACTACATACAACCAGTCGCGTGTGTATTGCCCATCCCCATAAACAGGAAGCGACTTATTATTTTTAATATTGTTGATGAATAGAGGTATTAGCTTCTCAGGAAACTGATTTGCCCCATAGTTATTAGAACAGTTACTGATAACAAAAGGCATCTTATATGTGTTACCATATGCACGCACCATGTGGTCAGAAGCGGCTTTTGAGGCGGCATAGGGTGACTGCGGGTCATATGGAGTGGTCTCGGTAAATAATCCGGTTTTTCCTAATGAGCCATATACTTCATCTGTTGAAATATGGTAGAATAACTTATTTTCAAAATTATCACTACAGGCATTACGAAATGCATTCATTAGGTTGGCAGTACCCAGAACATTGGTTTCTATAAACGCATTGGGGTCAGTAATGGAGCGATCTACATGGCTCTCAGCAGCAAGGTGGATGACAGCATCAAATTGCTGTTCCTGAAATAGGGTTTTCAAAAATTGATAATCTTTAATGTCACCTTTTATAAAGGTATAATTGGCCGCGTCAGTAATGTCGGAAATATTTTCTAAGTTACCTGCATACGTCAGTGCATCGAGGTTGTAGATTTGATAATCTGGATATTTGGTCACAAATAAACGCACCACATGTGATCCTATGAATCCTGCTCCTCCTGTGATTACTATTTTTTTCATCAATAAATCTATTTATAGTTACCAAAAAGGTAAATCTCTTAATTTTTGGCAATTAATTTCTGTTGCCATTTCCAGGCCGAATCTAAGGCCTCTTCTAAAGTCATTTTAGCTTTCCATCCTAATTCAAGATTGGCGAGAGAAGTATCTGCACAATATTCAGTTACATCACCTGGCCTCCGTGCGACTAGCTTATAGTTTAATTTTTGATTTGCTACTTTTTCAAATGCCTTAATAACGTCGAGTACAGAATTTCCTTTTCCCGTTCCTATATTGAAAATTTCGTAGTTAGATTTATTTCCCTGCCTTAACAATCGCTGCAATGCTACAACATGGGCTTTGGCCAGATCTACTACATGAATGTAATCTCTAATAGCCGTGCCATCATGTGTTTTATAATCGCTACCAAAAACTGAAAGTTGATCTCGAATTCCCGCAGCAGTTTGTGTGATAAATGGCACGAGGTTTTGTGGCACCCCAATTGGCAATTCGCCTATTTCGGCTGTTACATGAGCTCCTATAGGATTGAAATACCGTAGCGAAATAGCTTCAATTTGGGTAGCATTTGTTGTAAATTTCAATATTTCTTCTCCCATTTGTTTGGTATTTCCATAAGGAGAATCCGCAGGTTTATACGGGGTATTTTCTGTGATTGGCATACTATCTGCATCACCATAAACCGTACATGATGAACTAAAAATGAAATTACGTACGTTATTCGCCTCTAATTCTTCTAATAAATAGATGAGAGAAGCGATATTATTATGATAATATTCTAAAGGCTTTTTAACACTTTCACCGACGGCTTTCGATGCAGCAAAATGAATCACACCCACTATATCTGGATGTTTTTTAAACAGATCTTGTATACTATTTTTATTCTTCAGATCATCTTGAATAAATAGTGGTTGGTTATTGGGAATAGCAGTGATTCCGTCAAGAACCTCAATTGACGAATTAGATAAGTTATCAATTATCACAACTTCAAATCCTTCATTTTGCAGCTCAACGACTGTATGAGAACCAATGTATCCGAGACCTCCTGTAACCAGTATCTTTTTCATAGCATATCTATCGAGAGATGATTTTTTTAATTCTTAATTACTTTTCTACCAACCGACTCATAATGAAATCCGTGATTTTTCATCACCTCCAGATCAAAAATATTTCTGCCGTCAAATACGGCAGGGTTCTGCATCAATTCTTTCATTTTATCAAAACTTGGTGAGATGAACTCACTCCATTCCGTACAAACAATTAAGCAATCAGCATCGTTCAACACGCTGTAGGCATCCTCTTGAAAATCAATCTTATCTCCGTAAATGTGCTTCATATTAGGCATAGCTTCGGGGTCATAAGCAGAAATATGCACGTCTTCCAATAAAAGCTCATTGATGATGTCGATTGACGGCGCTTCACGAATGTCGTCAGTATTTGGTTTAAAAGCTAAACCCCAAATTGCAATCTTTTTACCTTTTAGTTTATCATCGAAATAACTTTTAATCTTAGGGATCAATGATTTTTTCTGCTTCTTATTGATACCCAAAACAGACTTCAAAATTTCAAAATTATAATCAGCATCATCGCTTGATTTAACAAGTGCATTAACATCTTTTGGGAAACAAGAACCGCCGTAACCAATTCCGGGAAATAGGAATCGATTACCAATTCTGGCATCAGAGCCCATGCCTATGCGCACTAAGTCAACGTCAGCACCAATTTTTTCACATAGATTTGCTACCTCATTCATAAATGTAATTTTAGTAGCCAAAAAAGTATTAGAAGCATATTTCGTCAACTCTGAGGAGCGCTCGTCCATATAAATGATGGGGCGTCCTACAGTCGCAAATGGCTTATACAACTCAGCGAGCTTCTTTTTTGCCCGTTCACTATTCGAGCCAATAATAATACGCTGAGGTTTGATAAAATCACGCACAGCATAGCCTTCCCTGAGGAACTCCGGATTGGAGACAACGTCAAATTCCGCATCAGTATGACTAGAAATAATTTCGCGTACGCGATCAGAAGTGCCAACAGGAACGGTACTTTTGTTAATAATAATTTTATAATCGGTAATTAACTTTCCTAATTCGTGAGCCACTGCTTCAACATAAGAGAGATCTGCAGATCCATCTTCGTCCTGAGGGGTAGGCAAGGCGAGAAAAATAATGGTTGAATCTTTGATTCCTTCTTCAAGATTCGTCG
>JASJDL010000065.1 GCA_030065775.1 Flavobacteriaceae bacterium
GCCGTTAGGCCGCTCTTTTTATTTGTGGTTTTATCTTTAGGAGAGCCGTAATGTGCACTCTGGAAGACTGATTTGAATGTTAAATTAAATTTAAAATTTCATTTACTAGACGACTGGTCAATTTTTTATTTATATTTGCCTTAAATTTTGAAAATGTCAAAGACGCTAAAACACGAAATTAAAGCTGATGCCCTTATTGAAAGCGGTATGATGTTGCTATGGAGCAAAGGCTATAATGCGACAAGCGTGAATGACATTGTACAGGCTGCAGGTGTTCCTAAAGGATCATTTTATTTTTATTTTAACAGCAAGGAAGACTTCGCCGTAAAAGCTATTGATAAGTATTTCGAAATTCAGCTTCAACCACTGAAAGAAATTTTACAAAATAATGAAGTTAGCCCAAAACAGCGATTAATTGACTTTCATGAATACAGGGCACGGGTGCTAAAAGAAGAAATGAATTATTCTATGGGCTGTATGGCCTGCAACCTTGGTAATGAAATGGCCGAGCATAATGATAATATTCGTGCTACGATTGTAAAAAAGGAAAAAATAATCGTTGACATGATCGCGTCTGTAATTGACGAAGCACAAAAGCTCGGAGAAATTCAAAATAAGACGGAGGCATCAGATTTGGCTGCTTTCATTGAAGATGCAGGTAAAGGAGCTATGGTAAGTATGAAGGAAATGAAAAGCGCCTACCCAATTAATAATTTTATGCGTATGGTAAAAGAACTACTTTTAAAATAATTTTTTTTACTTCTTTAATAGTCGACCGGTCAATTAATTTATAATTAATGAAACCTGTCCTATAAGTGAAGTACAAAATGTCAATAGTAAAACAGATACTAATTTCTTAACACTCACGTATGAATGCTCTTAAAAAAGTAGGCGATGCCACTAACAATTTTGCAAAAAACTGGGCCAATTTTGTAATTCGTTTTAAATGGCCCATTTTGATCTTAACCATTTTATTGGCCCTAGGACTGGGTTCGCAAGGTAAAATGGAATTCGATGGAGACTACCACGTTTTCTTTAGCGAATCAAATCCTGAACTAGAAGCCTTCGATGCCTTACAAGACAAGTACACCAAAGATGACAATGTTATCATTGTGCTTGCTCCTAAAAATGGTGATGTTTTTACTCGTGAAAACTTGATTGCCATCGAAGAATTAACAGCAGAGGCCTGGAATACACCATATTCTTCGAGGGTAGATGCAGTGACCAACTTTCAATACACAAGTGCAGAAGGCGATGATCTGTATGTTGATGATTTGAGTTACGAATCTGCCAATAAAACGGACGATGAGATTCAAGAAATTCGTCGTAGAGCGCTACAGGAGCCGCTACTAGTTCACAGAATCATCAATGAAAAAGGAACTGTCACTGCCGTAAATGTCACATTACGACTGCCTGGGGAGGACAGCGCCAGCGAGATACCCGAAGTCACTCTGGCTGCGAGAAAAATGATTTCCGACTTTAAAGAAAAACATCCGCAGTTTGATGTATATACTACCGGATTGGTTCCTTTAAACACTGCTTTCTTTGAATCCTCTCAAAAAGATCTGGCCCTTATCGGAATCATGTTAATCATCGTCGTAGTGGTGACCCTGCTACTGACACGTAATATTTTTGCAACCATTGCAACCTTATTTGTAGTGTTATTCTCGATCATTAGTGCAGTTGGTTTTGTAGGAATCAATGGTATAAAATTGACTCCTCCATCAGCAGTATTTCCAACGATGATTTTAACGCTTGCCGTTGCTGATAGCATTCATATCTTGATTACGATGCTTCAGAAATCACGCAAGGACGGTTTAAGTAAAAAAGACGCTTTGGTAGAAAGCATGCGTTTGAATTTTATGCCTGTTTTTATAACCAGTTTGACTACAATTATTGGATTTTTAAGTATGAATTTCGGGGATGTTCCTCCATTTTGGGATTTAGGTAATATCACCGCTTTTGGTGTGGCTATGGCCTTCCTATATTCCACAACTACATTACCGGCCTTAATGTCAATATTTCCATTAAAGCAAAGAAAAGCAAGCAAACTTGAGGAAAAAAGAGCCAACCTGTATACAAATCTTGGGCTGTACGTTGCTCGCCAACCCATGCGCTTGACAATAATTTCATTGGCTATCATTGTTGGATTAACCTATTTGGCCACCAAAAATGTGTTCAATGATGAATTTGTTGAATACTTTGACCAATCCGTTCAATTTAGACAAGACAGTGATTTTGTAAACGATAACCTCACCGGATTCTACAACGTCGAATTTTCAGTTGGAAGTGGTGAAAGCGGTGGAATCAATAATCCCGAATATTTGCAAAAGTTAAATGAATTCGAAAACTGGTTGAATAAGCAGCCAGAGGTGGTTCATGTGAATGCATTTAGTGAAGTAGCAAGGCGCGTGAATCGATCAATGCATGGCGATGATCAGTCGTACTATAAGGTGCCACAGAATCGAGAAGAAGCAGCTCAATACCTTTTATTATACGAGCTCTCGTTACCTTTCGGTTTAGACCTCAATAACCAAATCAACGTTGATAAATCAGAAACACGGATCACGGCCACCATAAATAACCTGTCAAGCGCAGAAATGATCGCTTTCTCGGAAAGATCTGAGCAATGGCTCAAAGATAATACACCCGCACCAATGCACGCCATAGGTGTTAGCCCTACACTTATGTTTTCTAAGCTTGGCTTTCGACAGGCAGAAAGTATGTTTAATGGAAATATTATTGCCTTAGTACTCATTTCCCTGGTTTTAATGATAGCATTACGCAATTTCAAACTTGGGTTGTTAAGTATTATACCAAATGTGACTCCCGTTCTTGTTGGTTTTGGTATTTGGTGGTTGTATAAAGGAGTTATAAATACTGGAATGGTCATTGTCTTTGGTATGACCCTAGGTATTATCGTGGATGACACAGTGCACTTCATGAGCAAATTTTTAAGGGCGCGCAGAGAGCTGGGAAAAAATGCTAAAGACGCGGTAGTGTATGCCTTTGAAACCGTAGGCCGGGCATTAGTAACAACTACAATAGTATTACTCGCCGGTTTTGTAGTACTTGGCACGTCATCATTTGCTTTAAATAGCTATATGGCGAGAATAACGACTATCATCATTTTAGCGGCGTTAATTATTGATTTCGTATTGCTGCCATCGTTATTGATCCTGGTCAGTAAAAAAAGTGAAGTGGTTGATTCCATTCCTCAAGGTGAACCACAAATTCAACTCGATAAATAAATAATAACAGATTAATATTTTGAATATGAAAACCATGAAATTATTAGGAGCTGCGATCGCTCTATTTGTAACGAGCTTTGCTCTAGCACAAACAGCAGAAGAACGAGGGCT
The DNA here is from genome assembly GCA_030065775.1 of Flavobacteriaceae bacterium. Classification (GTDB taxonomy): domain Bacteria; phylum Bacteroidota; class Bacteroidia; order Flavobacteriales; family Flavobacteriaceae; genus Aureibaculum. Next base: position 3,363 of record JASJDL010000065.1, read on the forward strand.
GCAAATTGCAAAAGCAGCTGAACAAGCCGATCTTGGATTTGGAAGCTCTACTGTAGAGCTAAAAATGACCTTAAAAAATAAAAATGGTCAAACCAGTGAGCGCTTTTTGATTACCAAGACCCTGGAATTAACTGAAGATGGTGACAAGTCATTGATTGTTTTTAATAGTCCGAAAGACGTTAAAGGAACAGCGACACTTACCTTTACCCACAAAGTGGGTTCAGATGATCAGTGGTTATACCTTCCATCAATTGCCCGTGTAAAGCGTATCTCATCGAATAATAAATCAGGCCCTTTTGTGGGTAGTGAGTTTGCTTATGAAGACCTCTCATCACAGGAAGTGGAGAAATATGCGTACAAATTTTTGAAAGAAGAGGGGGGCTTATTATATGTAGAGCAAGATCCTGTAGATCCTAAATCGGGGTATATGAGACGAATTGTGGCATATAATAAAGATAAGGGATATCGCATTGAAAAGACAGAGTTTTACGATCGAAAAAATGCGTTGTTGAAAACCCTTACCTATAGTGATTATAGACTTTATAAAAATAAATTCTGGCGGGCCAGTACTTTTAACATGGTCAACCACCAGAGCAAGAAAGAGACCTTACTAGAGTTTCGTGATTATAACTTTGATGCCAACTTATCGGATGGCGATTTTACACAGGTCGCACTGAAAAGGGCAGGCAATTAATTTCCAAAAATGTGTGGGCAATAGCTTCCTTTCCATTCTTAGTTTTGTGAATTAAATAAAGTTATTTGGTTAGCGGTTCGGAACTAATGTCCTTTATTATCTTAGACATGAATAAAATTGTGCTACTGATTGTACTCTGTTTTATACATCATATTTCGGTATCTCAGGAAGCTAAAAAAACGGTGAACCATGAGTTTGAAACTGAAATAGAAGGAGAATATCGCTATTTTTATGAGGACGCTTTATTCTCTGATCAACAAGATCACTATCCTTCGATTGCGTTGAAACCTGAATATTCTTTATCATGGAATAAGGATTATGAAAGCATCAACTTCAAGGGCTTTCTTCGATTTGACCGTGATGATGAACGAACACATTGGGACATTCGAGAATTATACTATCAAAAAGCAAAAAACAACTGGGAGCTTAGTATCGGATTGAAAAAAGTTTTCTGGGGAGTCATTGAAAGTAATCATCTTGTTGATATTATCAATCAGACTGATGCCGTTGAAAGTTTTGATGGAGAGCAAAAATTAGGACAGCCTATGGTGCAGTTTTCTTTAATAACAGAAAAACTGGGTACGTTCGATTTCTTTTATCTTCCCTATCACAGAAAGCGCACCTTTGCGGGAAGTGAAGGTCGTTTACGATTTGCCACAGTTGTCGATATGGATGCTATTAGCTATGAAAGCAGCGCGGAGGAATGGCGCCAGGATATCGCAATACGATGGAAACACTATTTTGGCGCTTTTGATATTGGACTTTCTCATTTCTATGGCACCGGTCGCGAACCCTTATTTCAATTTAATCCGTCAGGAACGATTGATGCTTTTTATCCCATAATTCATCAAACCGGTCTCGATTTACAGATCACGCATAATGCTTTTTTGTGGAAGTTGGAGTCTATTTATAGAAATGCAGATGCTCAAGATTTTTTTGCACTTGCCGCCGGTCTTGAATATACCTTTAGCAATATTGATGGTAACGGACTAGATATTGGAATCTTGGGAGAATATCTCTTCGATGAACGTGATGAGCTTGCCTTGACTACTTTGCAGAATGATCTATTCTTTGGAAGCAGAATTGCTTTTAATGACACTCAAGACACCTCTATTTTGGTGGGTGGTATTGCCGATCTTGATTCAAGCAGCAAGCTATTCAGTCTCGAGGCCTCCAGGCGTTTTGGAAGTAGCTGGACAGCCGCAGTAGAAGCTCGAATATTCAGCAATATTGCTGACGGGGATTTGATCTTAAGTAATTTTAGAAATGACAGTTTTTTAAGAATTGCTATCAGTAAATATTTTTAATTCATCTAAATTCGAACCTTGTGATTCCTGAACATATTCAAAATAGAAAAGGTGCCAGAAGTTTTAAAGACTTAAATCCGGAAGTCATTGAATACCTAAATGCAGGAAAAATTCAAACCGCCAACCTGATGGAGTGGCTAGCAACCGATCAGCTAATATTGCTAAAAAACGTACTTTCCGAGATGAACAAGATGGATTGGTTTGAAGAATTTGAAAGCCCTGTTCTGATGCAGAAAAAGCGATCGGCCAATAGTGACGTAAAAATAATTGGTCAGACTTTTGGCATCCTTTCAAGAGAATCTGTGCTTTATGAGAAGTTGCGCTCACATACTTCTGATGTTGTGAGGTCTTGGTCTTGCTGGGGAGAGAGTTTACACTATGATACTATTAATTCATTAATGACTACAATGAGATCCTATGCGGCAGATGCTCATTTTGGAGTGCGCGAAGTCGTCATATTTGCCAGCAAAGAACGGATGAATGAAGATCTGCAAACCTCGATAAACATCTTGTCTTCTTGGACCTCCAGTACAGATGAGAATGTTCGTCGGTTTGCAGCTGAAGCATTGCGGCCCATCGGCGTTTGGGTAAAAAAAATTGCCACATTTCAAGAAGATCCAAAAAAAGGATTATCTCTTATTGAGCCCCTAAAATCAGATCCTTCTAAATATGTTCGTGATTCAGTAGGTAATTGGTTAAATGATGCCAGTAAATCACAACCTGACTGGGTAATTTCCGTTTGCAAAAAGTGGGAACAGGAATCTCCCACAAAAGAAACTGCTTATATTATTAAAAAGGCTATGCGCACAATCAACAAAAAGTAAAAAGCGGTCGAATGACCGCTCTTATTTTAAAATAATTTTAATGTTTTTCCCTCGTCCTCCGGTTTTATAGTGATCAATAATTTTTGCAATCCCAGTTTACTTTTGAGGAAGACTTTAGTGCCGACGCTCCATTTTTCTTTTCGCACTGCTTGAGGCATCATAGGAAAGCCATAACCAAATTTTGAACCATTTGCCTTAGGGCCTCGCACCACAAAATGATTTCTGTTTAACGAATTATTTTTAATTTTAAATGTAATCCATTTGACGGGCTCACTAGTTTTCTGTGGGTCATGTTTTCGGATCTTCTTGGTATCCCCTTTTATCTTTTTTGGCATACCAATTAGTTCCGCTCGCGCCTCTTTACTTAGGGTACTTTCCAATAATTCTGAAGCATTTACAACTGCTTTGCCATCGCCCCAAATATTTAAATAAACCTCTTCAGCCCTTAAAGCACCGGCATCTATAGTTCCATTTTCAGCACCAATACCTGCTTTCACGACCGAACCCAGCGCAATAATCTTTCCATTCAAAGCTATCAATGCTATAGATTCTTTGTCAATATTCTTGATCACCACTGTTTCATGAACTCCGACTTGCACCCTTTTTATTTTTGGCATACCAATCTTGATACTAATGGTTCTAGAAGGCCTGATCCATTCTTTCTGCGCAAGCTTTAAAGTTCCATCTACGACCTCGGTATCAATTAAATCAAATAAATTACTGTCTGCTGTGATAGTCATTTCCTCTTTTGATGATTGATCAATCTCTACCTTGGCATATAATCCCATTTCCAGGTCTGTTAATCCCTTTACGGGAAAAGTTCTAGTTTCAATCTGCCTATTTCCTTTTACTTGTGCCATCCCGATCATCCCGATAAGGAAAAGCATGAATGTTATTTTTTTCATTGTATTATTTTTTTGTGATTTCTACTTTGGTTTCATCATTAAATACGCCTTTATAGATAATCGTCTCGGGTTCATATTTAAATACTAAAACTCGGTTGTCTTTTCCTTTCAGCTCATAATCCTCATTTTGATTAACAAATTTGAATTGAATTTGATATATAGCTGTTTTCTGCGAAAAGGTTCCTTCGTAAATGCCGTCTCCGTCTTCATCGGTCAGCGGTACTGTTTCAGTCCATTGGTTGGGTGTAAAACTTCCTCGTATGCCTACGTCTGAAACATTTTCTATTCCTTTCATATCGACTTGAAACGTTACTGTTTTTAGGTGTGTCTCTTGTACGCAGCTCGATAAGAACAGTGCCGCTAGTAGTAATTTGATACATGTTTTCATTTTAAATACGCTTATAATTTTGACTATTTCTGATAAATCTCTTTTGTGAATTCTTGTATTGAACTTCTTTTGTTATCGACAACTCATTCTCATTGAATAAGTAAATTAGATACATTGTAGCTTCCTGATCATTGTCTTTACCTTCAAAGGATGTTATAACTTTCATTTTGCCCTCTGGAGTTCTCATTTTCTTCAGAACTTTCTCGTTTCCGAAATAACTTCCATTCTTCCTTATTCTCTTTATGAGTGTGGAGTTTTCTTTTGGTTCATCAGGATATTGAACGGTATAGGTAATTTTATTTTTTTCTATTCGCACCTGCATCGTTGTTCTTATGCTAACCGCTTTTCCATCACTGTAGTTTTTGTATGTTAAAGTTCCTTCCCATGCCGAGTTCTCTAATATTTGAAAGTCTTCTGATGAGATCGTTGCTTGTGCGCTTAAAGCGATCAAGTAAAAATTAAATAGGAGTGTCATTGTGGTTTTCATAGTTATAATTTTTTAGAAATTAAATAATCGATTCCGAAGCGGCCGGAGCCCAGATATAGGTTATAGATCGCGATCCATAGAAAACCCATTGCCGGGAGCATTCCCCAGGTGCCTTGTCCCCATTTTTGTAAAAAGATGGCGACCAACATGGTACACATAATTAAAAAGGAAGCTACTCTTGTCTTTAGGCCAAAAGCAAGAAAAAGTCCGCCCACTGCTTCGCTAAAAGCGCCCATCCAGGCAAAGAAAACAGGAAATAGTGCGAAAATGCCGCCATATGCTTTTACATCTTCAGGAAACCAAGCTGATACTTCAAACAAATCAAGATTTTGTCCTTCTGGCGTCCATGGCATTCCAAATTTATCTGACCCAAAATCTAGGGTCAGTAGCATGCCGCAAATAAAGCGTAGCACTGCAAAAATCAGATCTGCGATCCAATGTTTTTGAATTACAGGATTAATAATAGTTTTAAATAGTTGTTTCATGATGCTCGTTTTTTGTGATTGACAAGGCAAAGATGAACTACCAGCATCGGTTCGGCGCTTCAAAACGTACGGAAGGGTCTCAAATACGATTTGAGACGTTTCAAAATGTACTTAGGAAATTGTTTTAAGGTATTCAGATGGTGACGAAGAAGTCAATTTTTTAAAAACCCTGTTAAACGTAGCTTTGCTGTTAAAACCGCAATCAAAGGCGATGCCCAAAAGTGACAACTCTTTTTGTTTGTTTTCAGAAAACATTTGTTTTACCGCTTCTACCCGATACTGATTCACAAAGTCATTAAAGTTTTGACCAAAGCCGAGGTTAATAACTTCAGAGAGTTCGGCCCTATTCATGTTCAACTTCTTCGCCAGTTCAACCAGATTTAAATCAGGATTCAAATAAGGTTTCTCTCTTTCGAAGTATTCTTGAAGTTCTTCTTTTTTTGACCTCAGTCGTTCGGGAACATTACTTGATTTCTCAATCTTAAGCGTAGCCAAGGTATCATCCGATTCGAAATTTAGAGCTGTTAATTTAACAGTATCTGTAAAATATCCTTTAATACCTACATAAAGCACGATCAAGGCTGAGAAAAATTGTAGCCACCATTTCTGTATCCAGCTTAATTCTGTAACCACTTCATTGATAAAAATCTGAAACAGTCCATATACAAAAATAAAGCTGTACAGGAATAAAAAATTACGGATCCAATTTAGCTCGAGCTTATAAGTATTTGAGAAATAGTTCTGGATTTTTCCTCTGTAATTATAGAATAGTTGAAAAGTAAAAGCCAGATACAACAGCATTTGCATGCTTGAGACTACAGTGACAATCGGATCTAAATACTTCCACTGAAAATTCACGACCAAATAACCGTTCTGGGTATCGTAAAACCCCGGCTGATTCATATCGTAAATCAAAATAACCGATTTCGCAACGAAGAAAATGAGCCATGGAACAAAATGCCAAAAATCCCTTTTCAGAAACCTAAATTCTGAAGTTGTAATCGATTTGACGTAGAAGTAAATTAACGGTGCCAGCACCATTCCCAGTGAAATCAAATAATAGTTGATCTTGGTATTGCGAAAAGTATCATACCAATCCATAAAACCAATAGTATATGTGGTACGATGGTAGCAGGTGATCAATAAAATAAGGGCTAAGAGTAAGTCAGAGATGGTTTTCTTTTGACGGTATCGCCACAATAAGAGGAAGGCAAAAATGAGTCCTTGCAGAACAAGTACCAGCAAGGGCGTACTATACATATTAAAATTTGGAAATTTTAATGGGAGCAGTAAACTCATAGTCAAATATAGAAGTTTCGTGAATAAAAATGGGGTACCAGGGTAGCACTTTTTCAATTGATTCTGGTTATCATGGTGGATAAAAAGCAAGAGCGCCAAATGGCGCTCTTATTTATTCACTGAAAAAATCTCTTTTAATTGAGTAACCACATTTCCATTTCCGGCAACTGTGATCTCACCGATTTTATCAGCGATCTTTTCAACATACTCCATCTCTTTAAGCTTGTACAACATCTCATTCTCCTCCATCAATTTCGCAGTGTTTAACAAGCTACGCGTAGATGCAGTTTCTTCACGTCGCGTGATAATATTAGCTTGTGCCTTCTTTTGAGCTACTAACACCTGGTTCATAATTTCCTTCATTTCACCTGTTAAGATTACATCTCTAATACCAGTATTCAAAATAGTAACACCCAACTTTTCAGCAGCTTCCTTTACATCTTCAAACACAGCTTCTGCTATATTGTCTTTACGTTCTAAAAGCTCATCCAACGTATATGTACCAATATAGGCACGCAATACTAATTGCATCGCAATGTATAACTGCTTTTCATAGTCCTTGTTTTCTAACAACGCTTTTTCGATATCTGTTACTTTATACTGTGTATAAAAGTTGATACGAATAGCCGCTTTGTCTTTTGTCAACAATTCTTGACCAGCAATTTCTAATTGTAACTGACGTAAATCAGCCTTTACAATTTTAATTGAAGTATCATTCTTCCAGAATCGATAGGTACCGGCATCCAAGATTTTTTCAAATACATCATCGATTAAAAGTACTGCTTTCTCGTAAGCAGCCACTTCATAAACTCTGATATACTGGCTTAATTCATACTTGTTGAATATAGCCTTATCAATCTTTTCTGTAATATAGATCTTGCTCAAATCTACACGTGTAAATTCACGATTGATCAATCCCTTCCAGTACACATAACGCCCTGCTGGTAACACAGTTTTGAAGATCTTGTTTTCATAAACTACTACCAACTCGTTATCCTTCACTTCGACGATCTCCAACATGGCCTCCAACTTCTTGTCTTTAACTAAGACTTCTAAGGCTATGGGAGTTGCAAACATTTGCCCAAGGTCATAAACATAAACTTGTTTTCTAAGACCTAAGTAATAGATCCCTTGCGACAATACTCTTTGGTAGTCTCCACTTTTGAAGACTAAACCGACTTTACCTGCATTAATTCTTACTCGTTTCATTGTTCTTAGTTTTAAATTAAACATCTATTTAATCGACAATTCCTGTAACGGAGGGGTTGCCTGCTTTATCACTGAATCACGAGTCAATTCAGCTCTAAAGTTTATTATTGGTATTCTTTCTATTTTTTTAAAGAGGACTATTGCCAATCATCTTTCATGCACGGACATATTCATATTAGTAAAATCTGCCTTAGTTCTAAGCTCTAAAAATTGAGTCACAGAACATAATACAATGATCAAAAGGCTCAATCTTGCAAGCAAAAAAGTAGTGACTTCCAGATACTAAAAATCAATACGTCAAGGTGCACTTAAGATTGCTTATTTACTAAGGAAAAGAATCCTCAAGTCATAAGCAGATTAGCAATCACCTCTTCTGGTCAATTTTACAGCTTGACTTGCTGCTGGTCATCAGTTTTACAAGATGATGAGCTTAGGGAATAGATTGGATTATGAGTCCAACAATTCGCCAGAACCACAATCTGGTGCGTTTACCAATTCCGCCATCCCAAACGAATCGGGAGTGGGACTCGAACCCACATGAATTTCTCTATTGCTCTATCCGAACTGAGCTACATAACCCGTTAGATTATGGCAGGAGTCGAACCTGCGGCACATAGAATCGTGATTATTTTTTGGTAAATAATCAAAACCTTCAAGTCAAGTTGTATATAAAATCCTGATACAGAACTGCAAGGTTTTATACAATGGTGCTATACCGAAACACGCAACAAGACCTGCTTGATATTTTAAAGTGCCTCTTACCAGATTCGAACTGGTACTTTTGCCTGAGCAAATTGATTGGCTCTAAATGCGCTTCCCTACTTTTAATCTTGTTAATTTCGGTGCTTCTGCAAATTCTATTTATTAGCAAGTGCGCTACTAACAACATCATCCAATCACTCCATGGTTACGATCAAAGGTCTTTTACCACAGCTCTTCCCTTTGAGCTAAAGAGGCTTGGCGGAACAGATAGGAATTGAACCTATATATTTGCATTTTTAATACGACGCATTGACCAACTTTGCTACTGTTCCTAATTTCGATAACCTGATAGGATTTGAACCTATGCCCCAAGATTCAAAGTCTTGAATGCTAACCACTACACTACAGGTTACTATGGTAAGCCCAATAGGATTCGAACCTATGCTTCGAAGTCCGCAACTTCGGGTGCTGTCCATTACACCATGAGCTTATTTTTGTACTCCACTCAAGATTCGAACTTGAACTTCACAGCGCTTAAAACCGTTGCCTCTTCCTGTTGGGCTAGTGGAGCAATCGTACAGGAAGGGAGGGTCGAACTCCCAGTTTCTCGATTCTAAGTCGAGTGCGTTTACCGATTTCGCCATTCCTGCATTTGTTGAGGCATTGGGAATCGAACCCAAGACTCCCGTGTTAAAAGCACAGTACTCTACCAGCTGAGTTATACCTCAATAATTGTTGAGGCAATAGGAATCGAACCTATGACGCTCACGATGTAAGCGTGATGCTCTTCCACTGAGCTATACCTCAAATTCGTACTCCATAAGGGAATCGAACCCTTGTCTTCTGATAGAAAGTCAGATGCACTGGCCACTATGCTAATGGAGCTTCGCAGTATCGACGAGATTCGAACTCGCAACCTTCCGATAGACAGTCGGGTGCACTAGCCATTGTGCTACGATACTTGTTGTGGGAATTGAAGGATTCGAACCTTCTAAGCTTGTGCGCAACAGTTTTACAGACTGCTTCAGCTCTCCAGCGCTGACGAATTCCCTTAAACAGGCTAAGGTCTATGCGCTTTCCTTAGCCGATTTCTTCTTTTTCTTTTTCTTCTTTTTTTTAGGCCCAACTTTATTCTTTACCCTGGTAATTTCACCATCGACATAATCAACGAAGGCGTTGTTCAAGCCTCTTTTTTTAGCCTCTTTAAAGGCTTCGAGTGCTAACTTGTATTTACCAGTCGCTTCATAAAGCTGACCTCTTTGCAAAAGCAATAAGGCCTTACCTATACCTTTAACTTTAAAGGCGTACTTCAACAATTTTTCGGCCTCCTCAAAATCATCATTGCATAGTAGTGTATGTATATAATATGGATATACATAATGCGCATCTAAGCCTTCAGATAATGCTTCCACGAAATACTGTTTAGCAGTTGTGTAATCTTTCAACTGTTCTGCATATAAACGACCCATTAAACATAGGGCATGAACATCGTGGCTGTTGTATGACAAAGCATAGTTTAGAGCTTCCAAAGTTTCCTCTAGGTTGTACGGGTAAGCATCCAAAGCTTTCAATACATAACTGCTATGTAAGTTATTTTCCATGATTCTTATTTTATATCATAATTCTACCTTTGTTCTAAGTACCTAAGAATTACTCATGGTACTCAAAACACTTGGATTCTTTAAAAATGTTGAATAAAAAATCCGAAACGTTGATCTTGCTTCGGATTTACTTTCTGGAAAGACTATTTACAGAGATACCGAAGCCTAAATAATGACGGTATGTCACTATGAAATTTTTGAAATGCTTTCTGTTCTAGCATGGCTTCTTATTTTATTATTATTTAACAGTTTCTATGTTGAAAACTGCGATGCAAAGATGAAAATAATTTTTTAAAAAACAACTAAAATTAAATTTTATTTTGTTGATTATCAATGATTTATACTTGTATTTAGACAAAGGAAGTTCTGTCCGCATTATGCAGATAAAGATGATTTTTGGCAATACGTCTGTCTCCCAATTGCTTACTCCTCAAAGTCCTTTATTTTAGCTATTAAATCTTAGTCTCAAATTTTTTCATTTTTTCTAAAAAAAACGCCCAATTTCTTGGGCGCTTGCTTCTATTTTCTTGTATTTACCTTACATCAGATTTGAAAATTGATTAAAAATAATTGCATATCGCCCTCGGTCGAAGAAATAATTCATTCATTTCTCGATATCTACACTGACTTCTCAGTGAATCTGGTGCTTTATGTATGCGTATTTTTTTCATTTGTGGCACAAATATGCTATAATTTATTAATACTATGAAAGGTATTCGTGAAAAAAGTAAGAGCGCCGGATGGCGCTCATAACTTTCTCTCTTGCACAACAATTATTGCTATACAATTGCCTTTCTAAAACGTGTTTGTGAAGCCAATATTGTAATCTGTTCTTTTTCCGTATTCAAAATAGTATAGCTTACTTCGCATTCAACAACTTCAATAGCTCCTGGCCATAAAGATCCACTTTGGCTTGTCCAATACCATAAACCTGAAGTAATTCTTTGTCAGTTTTCGCTTTCGATTTGGCCAGCAAGGCTATCGACTTGTTGGTCAAAACCAGATAAGGAGCAAGGCGTTCATTTTCTGCCTTCAGTTGGCGCCATTGTCGTATCGAGCCTGCGAGTTTTGCTTCATTCTTATTCAGAACAGGTTCTTGATCCTTTATTTCGTGTGCATTATTTTCTTGCTTGCCGTACTCATAATACACCAATAAAGACCACATATTTTCTTTTCCTTCAACGAATTGGGTAGATGACTTTTTTAATTGAACAGTTTTCAGAAAGTCATTGACTCGGTTTTGATCTTTAATAAGATACTTGTTATTCATTCTTATATTAAATACTCGAACTTCCATAATTTTTGTTTTAATGTTTAAGAAAGGCTGGCCGAAGCCAGCCTTTAGCGGCTATTGCTTCCCTCCCAGCATTAACAACTCGTTACATACGACCTCAGTGATGTATTTTTTATCACCATTTTTGTCCTCATAACTTCGGGTCGTTAGTTTACCTTCAATAGCAATTTCATTTCCTTTTGTAACATACTTTTCGATAATTTCTGCGGTTTTATTCCAGGCAATGATATTATGCCATTGCGTATCGGTGACCTTTTCACCTTTGGCATTTTTGTACG
>JASJDL010000066.1 GCA_030065775.1 Flavobacteriaceae bacterium
CCCTATTCCTTTGTACCTTGATAAGAAGTCTGAAACCTTAAAGATTATTCAGCAATTGCGTAATGAAGCACATCGTTTTGCGATTACATTTCATAGAAATAAGAGAAGCAAAAGTGCCATCCAAACGGAGTTAGAATTGATTCCCGGAATCGGTAAACAGACAATCTTGACGGTGTTAAAACATTTTAAGTCTGCGAAACGGGTAAAAAAGGCCACCTTCGACGAGTTAGCGAAGGTAGTCGGAAATGATAGAGCCCATAAAATATTTAACTTTTACAATCCTAAATAATGCCCTACATTTATAGAAAAATTGGTTGATGCGGGGTATACTATTTTTTCTTTGCTTTACTGCTTTTTCTGCTGTTTTTTCCCAAAGTAATCTTTTGGAAAAGGATGACTTAAAAGTTGGCCTGGTATTAAGTGGAGGCGGTGCCAAAGGTTTCGCACATGTCGGAGCCTTAAAAGTATTGGAAAAAGCCGGTGTACGAATTGATTATATTGGCGGTACCAGCATGGGTGCTATTATCGGCGCATTGTACTCTTCAGGATACCGTGCCAATGAATTAGATTCTATTTTGCATTCTTACGATTTTACGGAATTGATGCAGGACAATCTGCCCAGAAGAACACTATCTATCTACGAAAAAGAAAATACGGAAAAATATTCCATTACCTTGCCAGTAAAAAGTGGAAGTATAGGCCTGCCCAGAGCTTTGTCTAAAGGACAAAACGTTTTTAATGAGCTATCAAAACTCACCGAACATATTCATGCTGTTGATGATTTTTCACAATTGCCAATTCCGTTTTTTTGTGTTGCTACCAATCTTGAAACAGGCGATGAGGTCATTCTCGAAACAGGATTTTTACCCGAAGCTGTAAAAGCAAGTGGCGCATTTCCTACCCTCCTGGATCCGGTTGAAATTAATAACAGATTGTTGGTAGATGGCGGCGTTGTAAACAATTTTCCAACGGATATCATGCGTAAAAAAGGTGTTGATATAGTGATTGGTGTGGATGTACAAGACAAGTTAAAAGTCAAAGGTAATTTAGACTCAGCACCCACTATCGTGATGCAGATTGTCAATTTTCAGATGTATGAGAATGAACAGCTCAAAAAAGAGCTAACAGATGTTTATGTGCATCCCGATATAAGCAATTATACCGTGGTTTCATTTGATGACAAAACAGCCATCATTCAATCGGGTGAAGATGAAGCCCAAAAACAATTTTCGAAATTTAAGGAGATAGCGAATAGGCAAAAACAAGATGGCTTGATTGCTTCTGATGTGATCCGCTTAAAGCGGAGTAACTTACAGATAGATAATGTGATCATAAAAGGGCTTAAGAATTATACGAATGAATATATATTAGGAAAACTAGGGATCAAAAAAGGAGAGCCTTTGACATACGATGAATTCTCAAAAGGAATTGACCAACTGTCAGCTACCAAAAATTTTAAAAGTATCCAGTATAAATTTGTTGACAGTAGGAGGGTGGAATTTAAGCTGGAAGAAAGCGAAATATCTTCATTTGTAAAGATAGGAGCCCACTTTGATGACCTTTATAAAACAGCAGCATTGCTCAATATTACTTCGAAACACTTATTATTCGATAATGATGTTATCTCAGCTGATTTGATATTGGGTGATAATATTCGATATAATTTAGACTATTTCATAGACAATGGCTTCCATTGGAGTTATGGCATCAGATCACGGTACAATCATTTCGACAAGGGGATTTTCAAAAGTACGTTCGAGCCTTTAGATGGATCTGAAATGGACACAAAAGAAAGGACGAAATACAATGATTTTACAAATCAGATCTTCGTGCAATCAGCGATCTCAAATGCAGTGGCAATACGATTGGGTGCCGAAACGAAATACTTACGCATTTTTACCGAAAGCGTGACCAATAATGAGGAAATCAAAAATTTTTATGACAATAGTACCTATGGTAATGCTTTTGCCGAATTACGCATAGATACGTATGATAAAGCACTCTTCCCTAAAAAAGGATTCTTTCTGGATGTAAATTATAAAGGATACCTGGTACTGATCAATGATAATGGTATTACCAATAATTTTACACCCTTTACTCAGTTGAAAGGAAAACTGGGGTTTGCCCACACATTTAAAGACAAGCTTACAGCCCAATTGATTTCTGAAGCAGGGATTACTATTGGTGAAAATTCAAATAGAGTCCATAACTTTCATTTAGGCGGAAATAATGAAAATTTCATTAATAATTTTACAAGTTTTTATGGGTATGATGTCGGTGATTTAAGTGGACAAGGCTATTTAAAGTCAGCCATGACTTTGCGCTATGAATTATTTAAGAATAACCACCTTTCATTTACAGCGAACGCTGCCAGGGCCGAAGAAGATATTTATAATGACGGGCGGCTTTTTGAAAATACAAGGCTAGGTTACGCGGTTGGGTATAGTATAGAATCTTTCTTAGGGCCTCTTGAGATAAAATATACCTGGTCGCCTGATACTTCTAACAATATTTGGTTTTTCAATGTGGGATTTTGGTTCTAGATCCAAAACCCCACATTTACTGTTGCTAACCAAACAAACTCTTTATTTATTTAATGCTAATTCAGGTTCTACCACTTCAATGTCTTTGGCGACACTTCGGCTGCGGATCCACATTTTTAGCTTTGTAGCTAGGAAAAATAAAATCGGTACTACGATCAAGGTGAGAAAGGTGGCAATAATCAATCCATAGATAACAGTTTTTGCCAATGGCCCCCAAAAGATGACATTATCTCCTCCGAAATAAATGTTAGGATTGAATTGACTGAACAAGGTGAAAAAGTTGATATTGAAACCGGTGGCCAATGGTATCAGCCCTAAGATGGTTGTAATGGCCGTCAATAATACGGGGCGAAGACGTGCTTTTCCACCTCTAATAATGGCTTCGCTTAAATCATCTTTCTCAAGATAATCTTGCTCACTTATATTTTCCGTTACCTTTTTTCGATCGATTAAAAGTTGGGTATAATCCAATAACACCACTCCGTTGTTCACAACAATACCTGCCAAAGAAATAATACCCATCATGGTCATCATGATTACAAATGGAGCTCCACTTATTATGAGTCCTCCAAATACCCCTATTAAGCTTAGAAAAATAGCCAGCATAATGATGGCGGGCCTCGAAACCGAGTTGAATTGAAATATTAATATAAAGAAGATGAGACCCAATCCTGTAAAGAAAGCACCCATTAAAAATGCCATTTGCTTATTTTGCTCTTCAATTTGGCCAGTGTAGTCTATTTTCACCGTGCTTGGAAGTCTTGTGAAATTTTTCATTTCACTTTGAATTTGTGCCACTACAGCCGCAGCATCTGTAAAGCCAGGGGCCAATGCAGAATAAACCGTGACGACACGCCTCACATCTCGATGCTTAATAGCACTAAAACCTGAGTTGTTTTTTTGATTGGCAACCGCTGATACAGGTATTTCTCTAAGCTGGCCAGAAGCCTGGTCTCTGAATGTTATGTTCTGATTGAAAATGGCACTGGTATTGCGCTTGTCTTCTTCATTAAAGCGCACATAGATGTCATAGTCATCGCCACCTTCTTTGTAAACACCGGCCTTTGCTCCAAAAATAGAATTGCGTAATTGTTGTCCCACTTGTCCCGCGCTAACACCAAGTTCGCCAGCTTTTTTGCGATCTACTTGAACCAGCATGGCAGGTTTTGATTTATTGACGTCAATCTTTATTTCGTCAACACCAGGAATGTTCTTTGAATTAAGAAAATTACGCATTTCTTCGGCGACATTGATGAGCTCGTCATAGTCTCGACCTTCCAATTCTATGTTTATCGGATAGCCCGCTGGCGGGCCTACCGCATCCTTTTCAACCGAAATGGTAACACCGGGATACACATCTTTTAGGTCTTCCTGAATGCGCTGAAATAGCTCTTCGCTTTTCGCCCCTTTTCGATATTTAAATTCGCGCATTGTGGCGGTAATCTTACCTCTGTGGGGCATTTCGGCTGCAGACCCCCCTTCGGTTTGAGGATTTCCTGCCCCTTCTCCAACCTGCGAAACAGCGCTCTCTGTTAAGAAGTTATATTCGCCATCCATATATTTAGGGTCGTTCACCAATTCATAGAAGCGCCTTTCAATTTCATTCGTGATGTTGTTAGTTTTTTCGATATCTGTTCCCTGTGGATATTCGATATACGCAATGATCTGATTGGGTTTGTTGTCAGGGAAAAATTCTACTTTCGTTCGTTGACTTCCTATAGAAGCACCAAATCCACCAAAAGCTATAAAAAGTAATAAGACTGTTCCGATGGATACCGCATACGGCCTCCATCCTGTTAAAGCAGATCGCAAGAGACGCTCATAGAAACGCTCCCATCTGGGTAAAATTTTGTTCTGGAAAGTATTGGCCCAGCTTCTTAAAAATAATCGGTATCCCCAGAGGAGAACAGCTGTGGTAACCATTAAAGAACCCAAGGCTCTGTAGGCCCCTCCAAAGATCATAATCAGCACACCAAAACCTAGTAGAATTGCAGTGATGCGAATCATTCTATTCAGTGGCATTTCCTGGTCTTCAGTTTTCATAAATTGAGACACCATGACCGAGTTAAAGAAAATTGCCACGAATAATGAAGAACCAAGAACTACCGAAAGTGTAACAGGGAAATAGATCATGAACTGCCCCATAACACCCGGCCATAATCCAAGTGGAACAAACGCCGCTACAGTTGTTAAAGTCGATACAATGATAGGAAAAGCAATTTCACCAATACCTTTTTTGGCCGCTTCTATACGAGGCATGCCCTCATCCATAAGTCGATACACATTTTCAACGACTACAATACCATTATCGACCAGCATACCTAGCCCCATAATTAAACCAAATAAGATCATCGTGTTCATGGTGTATCCAAAAGCACTCAAAATGGCTAATGACATGAACATGGACATAGGTATAGCGAAACCTACGAACAAGGCATTTCTAAATCCTAAAAAGAACATGAGTACGGTGACAACCAGTATGACACCGAATATGATGTTGTTTACCAAGTCATCAACCTGTCCGATGGTTTTTGATGACTGATCGTTTGAGATGCTAACGAGCAAGTCTTGCGGGAATACATTTTGAACGGCATTTTCCTTAATCAATGCAATTTTTTCAGCAGCCGCGACCATGTTTTTACCAGAACGCTTTTTGACGTCAAGCATGACCACAGGAGCCCCGAACTCACGAGCGTACGTAGTGCGCTCTTTTTCCTTAAAGCTCACATCGGCAATGTCTTTCAGGTAAATAGGGTTATTATTCTCAGATTTTACGACAAAATTCTCAAGTTGAGAAGGAGCATCTACCTCTCCTACAATGCGAATGGTACGACGTTGACCACTGGTGACGAGATTTCCGGCAGACATGGTCATATTACCATTACTTATGGCATTAATTACATCGCTGAAGCTCACCTGGGCGGCCATCATTTTATAGATATCTACGGCAACCTCAACTTCTTTTTCCTGAGCACCCCGAATGTCGACTTTTTTAATTTCGGGTAAATCCTCAATTTCATCTTGCAAGTATTCACCAAATTCTTTGAGCCTTTGAACCGGGTAGTCACCAGAGATATTAATGTTCAAAATAGGCATTTCTTCAGACATGCTCAATTCAAAAACATTGGGTTCCACTTTTGCACCGTTAAAGGTTGGCCAATCTTCACTGGAAGTTTCTGAGTCGACCTCATCTTTTACTTTTTGTTTCGCCTCATCAACGGTAATATTTTCATCAAACTCAACAATAACCATAGAATAATCTTCTTGAGAAGTAGAAGTGATTTCAATGACATTACTTACCGTCTTTAATTTATCTTCCAGCGGGTCGGTGATTAATTTTTCAATGTCTTCCGCGGTGTTCCCTGGAAACAAAGAGCTGATATAAATTTTAGTCTCACGTATCTCGGGAAAATTTTCTCTAGGCATACTGAAAAATGCAGAAATACCTAAGTATAAGATAACGACAATGAGCACATACATGGTCGTTTTATTGTTAATGGCCCATGACGATAATCCAAACTCTTTGTCGACTTTTTTCTTTTGTTTTGCTGTCATAACTTGAACTTTTTACTTTGGTATGTTACTCGGCGACTTTTTCTTCGAGAATCCGTACTTGCTGATTGTTTTTCACACTCCGCGCACCTTCTTTTATGATTTCAGCTCCATTCGCTAACCCTTTTAATACTTCAATTTCATCGCCCTGCGTTTTTCCGGTTTCGATAACTACGCGCTTGGCTATTCCCTGCGTATAACCATTAACCTTTTGAACACTATCTACAACAAAAATATATTGTTGCCCTTGGGCATCCTCAGAAATAATACTTTGTGGAATTAATAATGCGTTTTCATTTGTGTAATCATTAATTTTAAGCTTGGCGGTTAGATTGGGTTTTATGGTTCTATCTTTATTTGGGATGCCCACTTCAACTTTAAATGTTCTGTTGTTTGGATTGATAAAGTTTCCCGCTTGACGTACACGCGCATCGATTGACTTTCCCAGAACCGGAAATTCTACCGCCACTTTTTTACCCCTGGTTACATTCGTGATATAGCTTTCAGGAACATCAGTCTCAATATACATATTGTTCAGGTTCACAATTCTGAACACTTCAGAGCCCTGGCCTGGCGTGACAACGGTGCCTTGTTCCTTAATAACATCATCTATAACACCGCTAAAGGGAGCTCTAATACTCGATTTCGCCAATTGACTTTTTAATTGTTTTAAGGCATTTTCTTGAGATTCAAAACTAGTCTTGGCTTGTAAATATTGAATTTCACTACCAATCTTTTGGTCCCACAAACGTTTTTGACGATCATAGGTTGTTTTGGCTAAGGCCATTTGGGCTTCCATTTGAGCCACCTGGCTGCTTAATCCCCCATCGTCAATGCTTGCAAGCAATTGTCCTTTTACCACTTTTTGCCCTTCCTTCACATAAACCCTTAGAAGTGTTCCTGGCATTTCAGGATAGATCAATACATTTTGTTTCGTTTGCACATTACCTTGCAATTCAAGAAAATGATAAAATACTTTTTCTGAGGCTTTGAACGTGGTGATCAAAGGTATTTTTTGAGTTGGGTCCAACTCAGCAATTTTATCATCTAGAAGCCTTAATTGCTCGGCAATTTCCTGTTGTTGAGCAACGATTTCAGTTCGCTTTGTGCGAATCGTTTCCAGGTTACCTTCAGAAATAATAGTTTCAACTGACTGCTGATCATTTCCACCACAAGAAGAAAGAATTATGGTTGCTGTTAAAATTGAATAAATTTTTTTCATTTCTGATCTTATTTTAATGGAATATTTAATGCGTTTTCTAGTTTAGCTTTGTTGGCAATTATGTCTAATACCGATTGTAAATAATTGTTTTGCTCACCATACAATTGATTTCTGGCTTGCAGTAAATCAATACTGGTGGTTACACCTTCATCGAACTTTATTTTTTGTTTTCTCTCAATGCGTTCAGCCAATTCGAGATTTTTCTTGGCAGTCTGATAATTCTCAATACTTAATTGATAGTTGCTGCGTGCCTGCTCTTCTTGGAGGTTCAATCGCTGTACTGTTTCTTCCAAACGAATATCTGCAGTCTCTAAAGCAATCTTCGCCTGCTGCGTTTTGGCACTTCTTCCTAAACTGCTAAAAATAGGAACGTTTAACCCCACACCAAATACCGAGGTCGGAATCCACTGTTGTGAAGAATCGAAAAAAGAGAATGAATTCGAATTCGCCAAGCTTGAATAATTGATGAAGGCATTTAATTGTGGTAGTGCTCTACTCTTTTCAAGTTTAAGGAGCAGTCTGCTACTCTCGCGGTCGTTTTCGGCAATCTTATAATCAATATGATCACTTAAATTGAACGCGGTTGATAGTAACTGTAAATCGGTATGACTTACAACCAAATCATCTAAGGTATCGGTTAAGGTCAATTTGGTATTGATCGCACTTCCTAAAGAAAGGTTTAATAACTTATAGGCGATTTCTTTATTTCTATCGGCATTTCGTTGCTGAGCGATAATATTACCTTGTGTAATTTCAAACTGTTCAACGGTTTCTAATTCGGTCAGGCCATTCTTATAACCTTCTTGAGCGCCCTTAAGCTGTCGATTTACCGTTTTTAAGTTGCGTCTTAAAATTTCAATACGCTCTTCTGCAACCAACACATTACCGTAGGCATTGATGACCGCCTCTCTTGTAGCAAGTTCTGTTTTCTCTTTGGCTTGCTCTGTAATTTTTAAAAAAGTTTTGGCTGATTGAAGGCCAACTATATAGGAGCCGTCAAATAATAGTTGTTCCAAAGTAACGGTGCCGGTGATATTATGTCTCGCACCAAAATCTATGGTACCGTCTTGGTCGAAATCAACTCCCGGAAATTGCTGTTTCAAATTATTCGTATAATCCACTCTTCCATTAATTTGGGGAAGACCTATCGTAGTTGTTTCCCATTTTCTTTTGATGGCCGATTCGATGTCATTTTTAGCAACTTTGGTATTATAACTGTTTTTGATTGCATAGTCAATCGCCTCTTTCAATGACAAGTTCATCTCACTTTCTTGAGAAAATATGTTAGAAATTGACAATAAAAACACTAGAAGGAATAGTCTTTTCATTATAATGATTGATTAACGTTTATAAATTGATTTAAAATTTCTAAGCCCTTTTCGGTAACAATGGCCCTCAGGTGATACTCTAAATAACTTTCCATCAAATAGTCACTGCTGAATTCATTCCTCGGAAAAATAGTTTCATCCTTAATACCGGTCATACCATTAAAATACATGCGTGAAATAAAACCTACATCTATACTTTGTCTGAACAGCCCTGTTTCTACTCCTTTCTGTAAGCTTTCCTGAACAGACTCATGCATCACCTCAAACTGTTTAAGGCGCAATATATCATGAATCTGTGGGTAATATTTCTTTAATTGATGCCAGGGTGATGCTTTCTCATTCTTCAGATGGTTCATCACAAACATCTTAATGTCATATAATTCTTCTATCGGATTATTTGAAGCATCGCATATGTCATCAATACCATCGCAGATGGTGTCAAAAAGAGAAAAAGTGACAGCTTCAACCAGCTGGGTTTTATTTTTGTAATGGGTATAAATGGTCTTCTTTGATATACCCATCTCATGTGCAATATCATCCATGGTCACACTTTTGAAACCAAGTGAAAGAAACATATCCCCTGCTTTATTTAAAATTTTGTCCTTCATAAATAAGGGGCAAAAATAAGATGGAAACTTTAAAAACAAAAAAAGTTTCCAAAGTTTTACAAAAATTTAACATTTGCATCAAATTGTTCAATTTGATTCCATTATTTTTACAAAAATTTAATCTCTTGAACATAGAAAAGTACCGCGAAGTTTTTTTAAATCACCTAAAGTCCAAGGAATTTGTAAAAGAACCTGAAGGTTTATACGAACCAGTGGAATATATACTCAATTTAGGAGGCAAGCGTTTACGTCCGGCCTTAGTATTAATGAGTTGTGAGTCTTTCGGATCTGATGTAACCAAAGCTTTAGATGCAGCTCTGGCTGTTGAGGTTTTTCACAACTTTTCATTGATTCACGATGACATTATGGATGAGGCCCCCTTGAGAAGAGGAAAGCAAACAGTACATAAAAAGTGGAACCTAAATACGGGTATTCTCTCTGGCGATGCCATGATGATTATGGCATATCAGTTATTTGAAAACTATGAATCACAGAAGTTTAAGGCATTGGCTGAATTATTCAGTAAAACGGCCTTGCAGGTATGTGAAGGCCAGCAATATGATATAGATTTTGAAACCAGAAACGATGTGTCATTAGCTGAATACTTAAAAATGATCACTTATAAAACAGCGGTATTAGTTGCGGCATCTTTGAAAATGGGAGCTATCGTCGCAAATGCGACCGAACACGATGCTGACAACATTTACGAGTTTGGGCTAAATCTAGGAATTGCTTTTCAACTTCAGGATGACTTTTTAGATGTTTTTGGTACTGCTGATTTTGGAAAACAAATGGCCGGTGATATCATAGAGAATAAGAAAACATGGTTATATATTAGAACCTTAGAGCTTGCTGATACCAGTGATAAACAGCGTCTTGAAGATATATATAAGTCTCACGATATGAATTCAAATGATAAGATAACTGAAGTAGTTTCTTTATTTCAAAAATACCAAGTTGATGATTTGATTAAAGAGGAAATAGAGCGTCATACGAATAAAGCATATGGCTATTGTGATACTAATTCGATGGCTGAAATATATAAAGATGGATTCAAGAGTTTAGCTCAAGAGTTAATGCACCGCACTGTTTAGCTTATTTTTGCAATTAATCATTGTAGGAAACATAAATAATTGGTAATATTGCATCCCATTTTGGACCCATAGCTCAGTTGGTTAGAGCACCTGACTCATAATCAGGGGGTCGAAGGTTCGAGCCCTTCTGGGTCCACAGTTGAAGGTAATAGTTAGAAGGGTGAGAATTGTATTCCAAGTTTTGTCTTAGCCTACGTATTAGCAACACAGAATATTCTGGAGAATTAAACTTATCTTACAACTAAAAGTCATATATTAGCTTTTAAAGGATTAAAAAATTTATATATTTGCAATTAATTAGCTAATTGAGCGTTAGTTGTTAAGTAAAAAGGGGAAGTTTTATGCTTAAAAAGAGAATCATCTTATTTTTAATTGTTGCGCTGTCATGGTCGTTAAGTGCTGTCGCCCAACCTTGTCCTCCCTCTAATCCTGGGGGTCCATGCCAGCCTCCTGGAAAGCCTATTGATGGAGCTTTAGGAATACTATTAGTGGTTGGAGCCGCTTATGGTATCAAGAAACTAAGAGAAAATAACGAGTAGGTTTTATTTTCTTAAGAGTCTGTTTACATATTTTCCGATAACATCAAATTCCAAATTTACCGTATCGTTTACTTTCAATTGGTGAAAGTTTGTATGATGATATGTATAAGGTATGATAGCCACACTAAAGCTATGCTCTTTAGAATTAACAACGGTTAAACTGACCCCATTGACGGTAATTGATCCTTTTTCTATCGTAATATTATTTAAATTATGATCATACTCGAACGTAAAGATCCAACTCCCATCTACTTCTTCAATATGTGTACAGACTGCAGTTTGATCTACATGCCCTTGAACAATATGACCGTCTAACCTGTCACCCAATTTCATGGCACGCTCTAGGTTTATTTTTGAGCCTTTTTCAAGACTACTAAAATTGGTCTTCGCCAGGGTTTCATCAATGGCGGTAACGGTATATGTATCACCTGAAACAGCAATGACTGTCAGGCAAACACCATTATGCGCAACACTTTGATCAATCTTTAATTCATCAGTAATGGTACTTTTGATATCTATGTGCAAGTTATTAGCTTCTTTTTGAAGCGCTGTTACTGTACCAATTTCTTCAATGATTCCTGTAAACATTTTGTTATCTTAAACTATTTAATAGTACCGACAAATTCATTAACTTTTGTTACTTTCGCTCAACAGATAAACTGTGAGTAGACGCCTTCAAAAGTAAAAATTATAGCTGAGTTAGATGAACAAAATTGATAAAATTAAAGTAGGTATATCCAGTGGAGATATCAACGGTATAGGTTTAGAAGTGATTCTAAAAACTTTTGAAGATAATCGCATGTTTGATTTTTGCATACCTGTTCTGTTTTGTCAAAATAAAGTGGTTTCAGTTCATAAAAAAGTACTGGGTAAAGAAGGATTAAAACTAAATGCAATTAACTCCCTGGATAAGATTGCCAATAATAAATTAAATGTGCTCAATGTTTCAAATGAAGACGTAACTGTTGAACTGGGTAAGGAAACCAAGCAAGGAGGTAAATACGCACTTTTGTCATTGCAAGCAGCAGCTAAGGCGTTCAAAAGTAATAAGATTGATCTGTTGGTGACGGCACCTATCAATAAGAATGCCATCCAATCTGAAGCCTTCAGTTTTAAAGGACATACCGAATATCTTGAAGATCAGTTTGACGGCAAGAGTTTAATGATCTTAATGACAGACGAGTTGAAGATTGGCTTAATCACAGGACATATACCTATAAATAAAGTGGCTGATACCATTACCCCAGAACTGATTAGTGCTAAAGTAG
This sequence comes from Flavobacteriaceae bacterium, assembly GCA_030065775.1. Taxonomy (GTDB): domain Bacteria; phylum Bacteroidota; class Bacteroidia; order Flavobacteriales; family Flavobacteriaceae; genus Aureibaculum. Next base: position 12,155 of record JASJDL010000066.1, read on the forward strand.
ATATCTTACACAATTCTTTAAAGCAAGACTTTGGGATCACCAAACCTAAGATAGCAGTACTAGGTTTGAACCCACATTGCGGAGATCATGGCGTAATTGGTAGTGAAGACGATAAAATAGTGAAGCCAACTTTGGAGAAGATACAGGAACAAGGAAAACTGGTCTATGGTCCTTATGCTGCAGATAGTTTTTTTGGCTCAGAATCATATAAAAAATTTGATGGTGTTTTAGCAATGTATCACGATCAGGGATTGGGCCCTTTCAAAACCTTGTCTTTCGGGGAGGGTGTGAATTTCACCGCAGGCTTGTCCATTGTCAGAACCTCGCCGGATCATGGTACGGCTTATGAGATTGCTGGTAAAAATCAAGCCAACCACCACTCCTTTAAAGAGGCGGTTTTTACTTCGATTAGTATCTATAAAAAAAGGAGTGAATACCTTGAGTTAACCGCCAATAGATTGCAAGTGAATGGTAAAACTAAAAATTAATATTTTTTAGTCAGATATCTAATTATTTTTTATCTTTGCGCGCTCAAATTGGTGTTGTTTGGAAATAGATAAATTATTTAGCATTCCTTTTACAGGATTAAAAGAAGGAAAACATCAGTTTAGTTATAATATAGAGAATGCGTTCTTTGAGTCGAATCCTTATGAAGAAATTTTAGGTGCACAGGTGACTGTAGACCTAGATTTTGTGAAAAAAAGCACGCTAATGGAATTAGGTTTTCGTGCTAAAGGAATTCTAAATGTTGCTTGTGACCTTACGAATGAGCCCTATGATGAAGCTATTGATACATCATTGAACCTCTTAGTAAAGTTTGGTGATTTTTATAATGATGAAAATGAGGATGTTTTAATTATTCCACATTCTGAAAATCAACTTAATGTGGCGCAGTTCATTTATGAAATGCTGGTACTTGCGGTGCCTATTAAAAAAGAACATCCAGGTATCGCAGATGGAACATTGCAATCTGACATACTAGAAAAACTCGAAGAATTACAACCTAAAGAACATAATAATAGTCAAGATACTGACCCGAGATGGTCGAAATTAAAAGACTTGTTGGATAATTAAATACGTATAACGATGGCACATCCTAAAAGAAAAATATCTAAAACAAGAAGAGATAAAAGAAGAACACATTATAAAGCTTCTTCACCTCAGATTGCAGTTGACCCTACAACAGGTGAAGCACATTTATATCATAGAGCTCATTGGCACGAAGGTAAATTATATTACCGTGGTCAGGTAGTTATTGATAATACTGAAGCAGAAGCTTAATAGTTAAAAATTCAATATAGCCAAGAACCCTCATTTTTGAGGGTTTTTTTTATGTTTTGTGTTAAAAATGGCCAAAAAACGGCTTTTTTTAATCAAAAACCGAAATAATTTTTATTACTTTGAACCCACTTTTTACCAAAAATTAGGTTTAAAAATTTATAGTAACCAATTAATATGAGTAAGACTACAGCAGCCATAACCGCCGTAGGAAAATACCTCCCAGAATACATACTTACAAACCAAATTCTGGAAACTATGGTAGACACGAATGACGAGTGGATCACTACCAGAACTGGAATCAAAGAACGTAGAATTTTAAAAGAAGACGGAAAAGGATCTTCATTTATGGCCATAAAAGCTGCTGAAGATTTAATCGCAAAATCGAATCTAGATCCTAAAGAAATTGATTTAGTGATTGTAGCTTCTGCAACACCTGATATGCAGGCGGCATCTACGGCAGCATTTGTAGCTTATAAAATAGGGGCGACAAATGCTTTTTCTTTTGATGTGGATTCGGCTTGTTCTAGTTTTTTATATGGTATATCAATTGCTTCAAGCTTCATTGAATCGGGTAAGTATAAGAAAATAGTGTTGATAGGTTCAGATAAAAATTCATCAATGATCGATTATGAAGATAGGGCTACCTGTATCATTTTTGGAGATGGAGCCGGTGCCGTGTTATTCGAACCGAACGAAGAAGGCCTTGGAGTTCAGGATGAATATTTGAGGACTAATGGAGAAGGACGGGAATTCTTACAAGTAAAAAAAGGAGGATCGGTTTATCCATTAAAAAAGGGTGAGGTTTTTGGAAAAGAAGAGGGCTATTTTGTAAAGCAAGAAGGCCGAACAGTGTTTAAGAATGCGGTTTTTAATATGGCTGATGTAAGTGATCGAATTATGAAACGAAACAATCTTTCGAAAGATCAAGTTTGGTTAGCAGCGCATCAGGCAAATAAACGAATTATTGACGCCACAGCAGAACGAATGGAATTAGATGGGTCTAAAGTCATGGTAAATATTGATAAATATGGCAATACAACATCGGCGACTCTGCCATTGCTGCTAAATGATTACGAAAACCAACTCCACAAAGGAGATCATATAATTTTTGCCGCTTTTGGTGGAGGCTTCTCATGGGGAGCCATTTACCTAAAATGGGCATATAATTCATAATTTAAGAACTAACAACTAACTCTATAATAAAATGGATTTAAAAGATATTCAGAATCTAATCAAATTCGTGGCTAAATCAGGCGCCAGCGAAGTAAAATTAGAAATGGAAGACGTTAAAATTACGGTCAAGACCGGCACGGGTAAAACAGAAACCACTATTGTTCAGCAAGCGCCGGTTGCACAAGTACCTGTAGCTCCCGTTGCCGCACCAGTACCTGTCGCACAAGAGACCCCTGCCAAAACAGATGCTCCTGCTGAAGACGACTCTAAATATGTAGTGATAAAATCCCCGATTATCGGTACCATGTACAGAAAACCTTCACCAGATAAACCAATGTTTGTGGAAGTAGGAAGTAAAATTAATGTGGGCGATACGGTATGTATCATAGAGGCTATGAAGCTTTTTAATGAAATTGAATCTGAAGTGGCCGGTACGATTGTAAAAATTCTAGTTGATGATGCTTCGCCCGTAGAATTTGATCAACCCCTGTTCTTAGTTGATCCCTCATAATTTCTTGTCGAATTAAAATCAGAAATTATGTTTAAGAAGATATTAGTCGCCAATCGTGGCGAAATCGCCCTTCGTGTGATTCGTACCTGTAAAGAAATGGGTATCAAAACTGTTGCGGTATATTCAACTGCCGATGAAGAGAGTTTACATGTTAAGTTTGCTGATGAAGCCGTTTGTATTGGCCCACCACCAAGCAGCGAGTCGTATTTAAAGATTTCGAATATTATAGCAGCCGCGGAAATTACGAATGCAGATGCGATACATCCCGGTTATGGGTTTTTGTCTGAAAACGCGAAGTTCTCGAAGATTTGTGAAGAGCATGGCATTAAGTTTATTGGTGCTTCTGCAGAAATGATCTCGAAAATGGGAGATAAGGCAACCGCCAAAGCTACGATGAAAGCGGCAGGTGTACCATGTGTTCCGGGAAGCGATGGGATTATTGCGAATTATGACGAATGTGAAAAGTTAGCAGAAGAAGTTGGCTATCCAGTGATGTTAAAGGCTACGGCCGGTGGTGGTGGAAAAGG
>JASJDL010000067.1 GCA_030065775.1 Flavobacteriaceae bacterium
AAGATGGGAGCGCAGTAAAATATGGCGATATCGTTTTTTATGTGGAAGGCGCCTCACAATCTATTTTAAAGGCCGAGCGCCTGGTGCTTAATGCCATGCAGCGTATGAGTGCCATTGCGACCAAAACACGGTCCTTTGTTGATCTCTTGGAAGGTACCGGTACCAAAGTATTAGACACCCGCAAAACCACTCCGGGTATTCGTGCATTGGAAAAATGGGCCGTAAAGATTGGCGGTGGTGAGAATCATCGTTTTGCTTTGTATGACATGATCATGCTCAAAGACAACCATATAGATTTTGCCGGTGGTATCACGAAAGCCATTGATAAAACAAAGCAGTATTTAAAAGCTACTGATCGCGACTTAAAAATTATTGTGGAAGCCAGAAACCTGGAGGAGATCGAAGAGATTTTACAGTCTGAGGGCGTTTATCGAATCTTGATCGACAATTTTAATTATGAAGATACTCGAAAGGCGGTTGCCCTTATTGGTGATAAATGCCTGACTGAATCGTCGGGAGGCATTAATGAAAATACTATTCGAAACTATGCCGAATGCGGCGTTGACTTTATTTCTTCAGGGGCTCTCACCCACTCTGTTTATAATATGGATTTGAGTTTGAAAGCGGTTTGAAAGTACAAAGTTAAAAGTAAGATATTAAAGGTGAAAAGCGAATAGCGGTCGCTTAGGATCATCGTTTGTTGTTCACTTCACACTTCTTACTTCTAATATATTACTTCTCACTTTCCTTGAGCATGGGCACAAATCGAAAGCCACCATATTCATGTTTTTCGAATTCCTTTTCGCCTTTGCGGATGAATACTGTCATGGTCTGCACATTCGTTCCCACAGGAATCACCAGCCTACCACCTATCTTTAGCTGATCGAGCAATGGTTTTTGGAACAAAGGGTGCTCCGGCGGTTACAATAATACCGTCAAAAGGCGCAAATTCGGGCCAGCCTTTGTAACCATCTCCAAATTTTAGCTTCTTGGCAACATAGCCGATCTTAGGTAAAAAGGTTCTTGTTTTATCGTATAATTCCTTCTGACGTTCGATACTATACAGTTCTGCCCCCATCGCAATTAAGACTGCGGCCTGGTAACCAGAACCTGTTCCGATTTCCAAAATTTTATGGCCTGGCTTGACGGTTAATAACTCTGTTTGAAAAGCGACTGTATAGGGTTGTGAAATGGTTTGGTCTGCGGCAATCGGAAAGGCTTTGTCTTGATAGGCAAAGTCGATGAACCCGGAATCCATAAATAGATGACGGGGTACTTCGGCAATCGCTTCGAGTACCTTTTCATCACTGATCCCTTTGGATTTAATAGTCTGAACCAGTTGATTTCTAAGTCCTTTATGTTTGGCTGTATCCTTAAGCATAGGGTGCTCAAATTACGTAAATATTTTAGCAAAAAAACAAATTAAAAGGGCTTATTTCGTAGCTTTGCTCAAAATCATTTTCTATGCTAAAAGTTGGCGTTTTGGGTGCCGGCCACCTCGGTAAAATTCATTTGAAATTACTACAACAATCAGAAAAATATGACTTGGTTGGTTTTTATGACCCAAATCAGGAAAATGCAAAAAAAGTCGCCGACGAATTTGGATACACTCCTTTTGAGACCATTTCTGAATTGATCGATGCCGTGGAAGTCGTTGATATCGTTACACCTACCCTTTCACATTTTGATTGTGCCAAAGAAGCCATAACCAAAGGTCGTCATATATTTATAGAAAAACCGATTACGAATACAGTTTCTGAAGCTGAGTCTATCAAAACATTGGCGAGCATGCACCACGTTCGAGGTCAGGTCGGGCATGTAGAACGCTTCAATCCGGCATTTACCGCTGTGAAGGACATGATCCAAAACCCGATGTTTATAGAAGCGCATCGCCTGGCGGAATTTAATCCGCGCGGAACAGATGTACCCGTGGTGTTGGACCTGATGATCCATGACATTGATATCATCTTAAGTGTGGTGGATTCTAAAGTTAAAAATATAAGCGCCAGTGGCGTTTCTGTGATTAGTGAAACCCCAGACATTGCCAATGCACGTATTGAGTTTCAAAATGGCTGCGTCGCCAATTTGACGGCGAGTCGGATTTCACTAAAGAATATGCGAAAGTCGCGATTCTTTCAAAAAGATGCCTATATCTCTGTAGATTTTCTCGATAAAAAAGTGGAAGTGGTAAAAATGAAAGATGTTCCTGAAAATCCGGATGAATTTGCCATGATCTTGCAGAATGCTGAAGGCGTTAAAAAGCAGATCTATTTTGAGAATCCCGATATCCATTCCAACAACGCGATACTGGATGAATTGGAAACTTTTGCTGATGCGATCAATTCGGATACAACTCCCATTGTGAGCTTATCACAAGGTGCCCGGGCCTTACGTGTGGCACAGCAGATTATTGATTGTTTTTAAGCATAAATCCTATGTCCAATGAACCATATGTCATTTCGAATGAAATGAGAAATCCAGTGCCAAAAAATTGTTTGAGATTTCTCCCAATGGTCGAAATGACATTATTAGTACATTTGGACTCTGAAGGATGAAAGCAGAATTGAAGCGAACATATTCCCATTTTTAGGGAACAAAAATAAATCTTACATGAAAAACGTAGCAGTCATTGGAGCCGGTACCATGGGAAATGGTATCGCACATACTTTTGCACAATTTGGATACAAAGTACAATTAATAGATATTTCTCAAGCTGCCTTAGATAAAGGCGTAGCGACTATTTCCAAAAACCTTGACAGGATGGTGGCTAAGGAGCGGATTACGGCAGCAGACAAAGAAGAAACGCTGGGAAATATTCAAACATTTACTTCTGTTAAGGAAGGTGTACAATATGCAAGCCTGGTTATTGAAGCGGCTACCGAGAATAGTGATTTAAAACTGAAAATCTTTCAGGAATTAGACCAGATATGCCCTGATGACACTATCTTAGCTACCAATACCTCTTCAATCTCAATTACAAAGATCGCCGCGGCGACAAGTCGCCCTGACATGGTCATTGGTATGCATTTTATGAACCCGGTACCTTTGATGAAATTGGTGGAAGTGATTCGCGGGTACAATACCTCTGATGAAGTTACCAATACAGTCATGGAACTTTCTAAAGAACTTAATAAAGTACCCGTAGAAGTCAACGATTACCCAGGTTTTATCGCGAATCGTATTTTAATGCCGATGTTGAATGAAGCTATTTATTCACTTTACGAAGGTGTGGCGGGCGTTCATGAAATAGATACGGTGATGAAGTTGGGTATGGCACACCCGATGGGGCCTTTGCAGCTGGCTGATTTTATTGGTTTGGACGTTTGTCTTTCTATTTTGAATGTGCTCTATGAAGGCTTTGGGAATCCGAAATATGCACCATGTCCGTTATTGGTAAATATGGTGACCGCAGGCAAACTTGGTGTAAAATCAGGAGAAGGATTTTATGATTATTCAGAAAGCAGAAAGGCGGAAAAAATTGCCTCACAATTTGCATAGCTCATTTATCTAAATCGATTTTGGCCAACTAGATTTCTCGTCGCCTCAATGTCGTTGTGGCTCTGTCGAAATGACGTTTGTGAACCAAGAGATACCTTGAGTATCAATTGAAACGTCATTGAGAGCAGGACGAAGCGTTAAGAAAAGGTACTGTGTATCTTTTTAGCGAACGGGCCAGCCTGCCGTGCCGGAAAAGCGGAGAAGTAATCTATCTAATAGGAGTTACTTATAAACAGATTACCACGGCTTTTGTGAAAAGCCTCGTAATGACGGCGTGTCTTCTTTCTTGATCCTGGATCGATACTGAATCAAGTTCAGCACAGGACCCAGGATGACAAGACTTTTTTGTCATTTCGAACCCTGAATTCGCAAGGTGAGAAATCTCTTCACTAGCTGACTGGTTTTCTATTAGATTTCTCGTCGCCCCAATGTTGTTATGGCTCTGTCGAAATGACATTTGTGAGCCAAGATGTGGCTAGTGTATTAGTTGAAGCGTCTTCGCGTACGGAAGAAAATGTCGTATCACAATTTGCTACTCATCTTCCATAGCATTCTTTTGTATCGTGGATCCTGGATCGATACTGAATCAAGTTCAGCACAGGGTCCAGGATGACAAGACAGTTTCATCATTCCATTATGATTAATCTGTCATTCCGTCCCGAGTACTCTGGAATGCGGAATCCATTTTCATGAGAAGGTCGTGCAATTGTAATTTTAAAGGCCCAGGTTGTTTGCTCAACAAAAAAAACGTTCCGTCAAGAAATCTCAACGGAACGCTTTCTACCGAGGCTTTACTCGGTTTTAGCTATTTTCTTCTTCCTCCTCGTCGTCTTCTTTCTTAGATTTCTTATTCCATACTTTGATTTTGTCTTCCATGGCAACGCCTTCAAGAATCTCGACGTTGATACCATCAGAAATACCCAGTTTTACATCTCTCTTTTCATATTCATCATCACCTGTCTTGACCTCAACAAAAGGCTTTTCTGTTTTCTTGTCAAATTGCAACAGCGACTCTTTGATGGACATGACACTGTCTTTTTGCTCTAAAACAATTTCGGCATTTGCACTGTACCCAGCACGCAAGAAGTAGTCATCATCTAAGGTTACGTCTGCCTTAATGGTAAACTGAACAGAACCACTCTCTTCTGTACCCTTTGGTGCTACGAAGTTCAATTTGGCAGGGAATTTTTTATCCTCAACAGCCCCTAAGGTGATATCTAGGTCAATGTCTTTCTTTATTTTGCCTACTTCAGCTTCGTCTACTTTTCCTTCAAAGATCATTTTTGTCATATCAGCAATAGACGCAATGGTCGTACCAGCATTAAAGTTATTACTTTGAATCACCTGGTCACCTTCCTTCACAGGTATTTCCAGTACAGTACCTGAAATTTGTGCCCTTATGTTGGTGTTGGCACCACCACCGCCACCAATAGAACCTCTTCTAATGATCTGGTAGTCATTCTGTGCATTAACCAAATCTTGCTTCGCCTGATTATAGGTAAGCTCAATGGCCTCAAATTCTGAACGCGAGATCACACCTTTGTCATACAAGGCTTTATTTCTATCATAAGATATCTTGGCATTATTCAGTTGTATTTGTACACTGTTAACCCGACCTCTTGCGCTTGCCAATGATTGCTCATTCGGCACCACACGAACCTTCGCTATAAGATCCCCTTTTTTTACTTTAGCGCCTTCTTCCAAATAAATTTTATCAATAATACCTGTGATTTGAGGTTTGATCTCTACCTCTTCAAGAGGAGTCACTTTTCCTGTGGCAACTGTCTTTTTAACAATCGTCGTTTTAAATGGTGTTTCGGTTTCATATTCAACAGGTGACTTACTGTTCATTTTCCCAAACCATATTAAAACTGCTACAAGTAAAACTGTTATAGTACCAAATATGATCTTTCTTTTCATTTCTAATTAATTTTCTAGTTGATTTATAAATTATTAAGTTGTTATTCTTCTCGTAAGGCTTCTATGGGGCGAATACTCACTGCCCTTTGTGCCGGTATTAGTCCGATTAAAGTACCAAACGTTACCAAGGCTAAAACAGCGCCAATGGCAATAGGAATATTTACCGTTGGATTCACAAACGGGAATCCATCACCTCCTGCTAATGTGGCATTGATGATCATGAGCACAAAACCTCCAAAAATAATTCCTAAAATTCCGGCTATAATCGTTAAAAAAACTGATTCTAAAACTATCTGCCCTTTCACATCTCTAGGCGTTGCCCCCAAGGCACGTCTAATACCAATTTCTTTTGTACGTTCTTTAACGGTAATTAATAGAATACTGCCAATCGCGATTACTCCGGCTATTAAAGTAGATATACCCACAAACCAGGTTAAAAATTTAATCCCTTTCACAAAACCTGTGATCTTAGCAAACATTTCACCAAAATTAAAGGAGCCAAAAGCACGCTCATCATCCTGATGCGCGCCGTGTCTGCGTTTCAACAAGGTTTTTACGTTTTTCTCTACTTCTAATATATCGGCTTCCTTATTGGCTGCAATGACCATCCAACCAATATTATCTCCGGTATTATTAATCTTTCTATAGGTAGTAAATGGAATGTATACAGAATCATCACCTTCAAAGCTTGTTCCATTATCCTTATAAGTACCTACGATCTGGAAAAAACTTCCATTGATTTCCAGAAAATCTCCAACGGGTTTTTCATCCTTTTCAAATAATTCATCAACAATCTTCTCACCAATAATGCATATTTTTCGCTCATTATTAATATCGCTTGAATTTATGAATCTGCCATCAAGCAATTTCACTTTATTCACATTATCGAGAGTTGGATAATCACCAAAAAGTTTATAGGTTTTTGTATTTGTTTTTCTTTTTATTTGTGCCGGAGGCCCTCCAAAAACGCCTTGCACGTCTCTCGGAACAACGAATTCAATATCAGGTATTTGCCGTCTGATCGCTTCAACATCTTGAATCTTCAATCGCAATTGACGCCCTCTTTGAAACCCTTTATTTGGCATACTGGTTCTTTGCGCCCATAAAAAAATGCTATTTGTCGCCAGATTGCTAAACTCTTTATCAAATCCATTCTCCATCCCTCTTGCCGCCCCTAATAGTGTGATAAATAAAAAGATACCCCACAATACACCAATTACCGTAATAGCCGTGCGCAGCTTACTCTTTTTTATGGATCCAAAAATCTCCTGCCAAGTATCATTATCAAAAATAAACTTCATTTTCTACGCATTTAATTTGTATTAATCGTCACTTAATGCCACTACAGGTTTAATACGAGCAGCTCTTCTAGCAGGTACATAACCGGCTAATGCTCCAACAAGAATAAGAATTACAGTCGCCCAAAATATGGTACTTTGATTTACCTGTGGATTCGTAATAAAATAATCTTCTAAATTATTCCCCATTCTAGATAAAGCAAACATTGCTATAAGAATTCCTATGTATCCGGCAATGGCGGTTATAAAAACTGATTCCTGTAAAATCAGGCCTACTATAGAACTGGGTGTAGCGCCTAATGCCTTACGAATGCCTAATTCTTTGGTACGTTCTTTTACCACAAATACCATAATATTTCCAATGGCTATTGCCCCCGCCATTAGTGTACCAATTCCAATAAACAAAACGATGATCTGAAGCATATTCGCAAATTGCATATTTTGCTGATAATCATCAAACACAGATCTCACTCGAATACCGCTTGTATCTTCTCTTGCAACATTATGTTTCTTTTTAAGAATTTTAGAAATATCTGATACCATTTTTTTAGCACCAGCGACTCCCATAGCTTTATTGAACGATAAATTTATTTGATCTATATCTTCCGTATTCATATGAATCAATTGAATTGTTGATACCGGAGCATAAATTAATCGTTCTTCATTATCTCCGCCTGCATCACTGAAGATACCTACTACTTTGTACGCCAATCCATTTAATTCAATAAACTTCCCTAAAGCACTTTCATTCTTAAAAAGATCTTGCTCAACAAGCCTTCCAATAACAACAACTCTAGACTTATTTTTCACATCACGCTCGTCGATGAACTTTCCTTCATCTATTATTGTCTTCTCTAAAAATTGGTGATCAGGAAAAACGGCTCTCATGGTATAGGCACCTGATTCATTTTTACGTGTAGCCTGAACACTTTTGTAAACTCTTGGTGTTATATATTCTATTTTATCCCCTAGTTCCTTTCTTAAAAGTTCCAGATCTTCATTCTCAAACTGAATCTGTCTTCCTTCTTTAAATCCTTTATACGCTTTTGAAGTTCTACCAGACCAAATAAAAATCGTATTGGTCGCATCGTCAGAGAAAAATTTATCAAAGGTATTTTTCAGTCCATTGCCCATACCAAAAAGAACGGTAAATATGAAAATACCCAGGGTAACAGTAAAAGCCCCTAAAGAAGTTCTTAATTTATTTTTACTAATTGATTGAAATATTTCCTGCCAACGGCCTATGTCAAACATCTTATGCTTTTTGTAGTTTCTTGGGTTTTACATCACTGGTAATCACACCATCTCTTAAGCGCACAATTCTCTTTGTCATAGCGGCTATTTCCTCTTCATGGGTAATTACCAATATTGTCATACCTTCATTATTAATCTTAGTCAATAATTCCATTACAGAACCAGAGGTAACAGAATCTAAAGCTCCTGTAGGCTCATCAGCCAACACCACTTTTGGTTGCGTTACCAAAGCACGTGCAATAGCAACACGCTGTTTCTGACCACCCGATAATTCACTGGGTAAGTGATTGGCCCAATCTTTAAGGCCTACTTTATCTAAATAATCCAAGGCTACCTCTTGACGCTCTTTTCTTCCTAAACCTTTGTAATATAGCGGCATAGCCACGTTTTCAAGGGCCGTTTTATACGTAATAAGATTAAATGACTGAAATACAAACCCTAAAAACTTATTACGAAGTACGGCGGCTTTCTTCTCATTTAGTTTTTCAATTTTTTGCCCGTTTAGAAAATACTCACCTTCATCATGAGTGTCCAATAATCCAAGAATATTCAATAAAGTAGACTTTCCGGAACCTGAAGCTCCCATAATAGATACAAACTCACCTTCTTTAATCTCGAGATCCAATCCTTTTAAAACGTGGAGCGAATCTTTGCCCATTGGGTATGACTTGTGGAGTTTTTTGATTTCAATCATTTGGTTAATTACATTTAATTAATTTAACATTTAAAGGTAGAAATTGCTTAGTTTACAAATCCTAATAATATGTTAAAAGACGATTCAAATTCTATTCTGTTACTATTGCGTAACTTTGCACCATGGTAAATTTACAAGATAATTCACTCATTCTATTTGACGGCGTATGCAATTTATGCAATTCGTCGGTGCAATTTATCATTAAAAGAGACAAAAAGAACCACTTCTTATTCTCTTCTCTACAATCTGACGCCGGGCAGCAAATTTTGTTACATAATAATCAGGAAAATTTGAATTATGAATCAATTTTATTGCTGGAAGGCGATAAGCTTTATGATAAATCTACTGCCATATTGAAAATTACGAGAAAATTATCGGGTGGGTATCCTTTACTCTACGGATTTATGATTATCCCCAAATTCATCCGTGATTTCGTGTATTCGATCATTGCAAGAAATAGATATAAATGGTTTGGCAAGATGGATGCCTGCATGATCCCCACGGAAGAACTGAAAATGCGTTTTTTAGATTGAAAACTTCCATCGCTACCTTCTTTAGATTCGAAAAATAAACATCATAAAAGAAGCCTAGATCATGAGATTGACCTAGGCTAATTAATGAGAAGTATTTTTGAAACTTAATTATTCTTGTAAAAGTAGTATCTGTATTTCCGTTAGTTTCACTTTGACATGATGCCAAATAAAATACTCCTCATTGTACTATATTGCATTTAATTCATTTTTCCATAATTATAGTTTAGCGACATAATTATCTTGATCTATTCTCATCGGTACTTTTACTCGCGTGGATCCCCAACCGAGTACCATATTGAGATGTTCACTGCCTTTTTTAAAGGCAATAGAAAACGATTGTAACATTTCGGCTTTGCTAACGGGGACTTTGACACGAACTACATCAGCCTTTGGGTCATATTGAAATGCACCCCACACATCAAGATTCGAATTTAAAATTACTTCCCATTCGTTTTCGCCCGGTATTGTTAGCAAAACATACGTACCTGCCTTTACAACTACATCATCAAATACCGTATCTTGATATAATTTTATTTCTGTGGCTTCATTAGCTCCTGTTCTCCATAACTCGCCAAATGGTATTTTATTGCCAAAAGCTTCTTTATTTTTTTCTACCGACGGTCTTCCATATACTACTTTTACTAGCGGTGAACTTATATTGCTTTCTCTGTAATAGGCAATATCATGCGGATCTCTATCCAGGTTCTTGAATCCTTGCGAATTCCCATTTAAGGTGAATAGCAAGGTAGCACTGATGGCTATTATTTTTATATAGATAAACTTTTTCATTTTTGTTGAATTTAAATTTTTCAAAACGTTCATAGCAATTTGTTTAAAAGTATTAGTCATTCATATTTGCAGCTAAGGTTTGGTCAGCCTTAATGGCATTATTTAACTTACGAGTTGCCGATACTGTTATCTTGGATGTGATGACAAAGTTTGATGTATATAACTTCAGGTTATAGGTACCTGCTGCCAATTTTGTTTTATCAATTTCACAAGCCTTTCCTTTATTCATTGATGAATACACCGGTTCTGCTGTGCGCGGATCTAAAATCTGGTACTTGTAAAAAGTATCTGCTGATTCTAATCTCATGACATCTTCTCTGGTGTCATCAATGATCGTCATGGCTACTGAACCATCTGGGCCAGTGGTTACGTACTTTAATCGTTGTGGAACTTCTTTCGTTTGAGCAAAAGTTACTATTGTTACTAAACTTACTACTAGAGTGAAAACTGCTTTCTTCATGATTTTAATTTTTAAATGTTAGCGACTGATTTATTTATTAATCTTGGTTCAAAACTACCCGGCATTCCTACCTTTTTTTCCGTTTTTTCGATGAAACGCACCGTTTTTTCGATAAATCGACATGATGAATGTCGATAAAAGGAAGAAAGGAGTTCAGCTATCTATAACTACTGTGAATTAATCTTCATAATTATTCACGGCAACCGCATCTTCTCTAATGGCATTGCGTAATTTTCTTGACGCCGATACCGTAATTTTAGAGGTGATAACAAAATTTGAGGTGTATAACTTCAAGTTATAAGTACCTGCAGCTAATTTTGTTTTATCAATCTCACAAGTTTTACCTTGATTATCAGATGCAAATACAGGTTCTGCCGTGCGTGGATCTAAAATCTGATACTTATAGAAGGCATTTGCCGACTCTAATTTCATAAGATCTTCTCGTGTATCATCAATGATGGTCATTGCTACCGATCCGTCAGGACCCGTTGTTACATATTTCATTCTCTGTGGTGCCTCTTTTGTCTGTGCAAATGTTACTATTGCTACTAAACTTACGACGATGGTTAAAACTGCATTCTTCATGACTATTAATTTTTTACGTTAAACTTCTTCTTACTTTGGTTTCAATTTTAGTTTAGGAAAGAAAGGAGCAAGTCATACAATACTTCGTTAACCTATGTATTTCGCTGTATTTCAACATCTTAAATAAGTATTTCGTTTTAAATTAAGATGTACTCTCCCTATGTTAGCTTTACAATAAAGCAACATTTTATCCGTTGTAAATAGCCAGGCTATTTATGATTTCCTCAAAAGGAACACTAAAATTGAATTACTAAAGATTTTAAGTGAGAAGGAAAATGAATTCCATATTATAAATGTAATAGCGACTTACAAATAACTTTAACAGTTATTACTTAAAAACTTTAAACTTTTTGTTTTGTTTTGAAGACCGTGCCCGAGATACCGAGCAAAGAATTCAAGAATAATTAACGAAATACACTGCTAATGTATAGAACCGACCTATACGAGTCAATAGAGCAATTAGTGATTTTTAAAATTCATGGAAAACCATGAGTTTTTAGAATTGCTCCTAAAATGCTTATTTACAGTGATTTAATTTACAAAAATTGCTCAAAATGCTTCAGAATCGATAAAAAAAAGATTTTTTCGCCAATTTTTCGGCCAAGGGTGCCTCACTAATTTCTGCGAAAGAAGGGGGTATTCTTACACCGTAAAAATCTGATTTTTGGGGAAAATCGATGTGAAAAATTGAAAAAGTTGCTGATTTCGGGCCCTAAAGAGGCCAAAAAAAGGACTATTTTAAGCTCTTCAAAATGAAATCTACAGTAGCATTTGTATTGTTATTCTCTTTGAATGACGTCGTTATATGCCTCGCAGGAATAGCATACCCCTTAGTAATCAAAGATTTTATTTGGTCAACATACTCCAGAGATACCTTTCCGGTGAGCAATAAATTTAAATCCTTACCAGCATGATAATAATCGAAGATTTTCTTGAGTCCGCTAAGGTAAAGATAGTCTTTAGTAAGACCTCCACCTCTATGTGCACGCGTCGTAATGTAAAACGCCTTTTCTTTATTTAGATCATAATTATTATGTAATAACCTAAATGTTTTAGAGAAGGAATAGCCTTTAGCCAGGCTATCAACGGCCAGTACTCTATATGCTAATTCTTTTAGCCTGCGTACGGTTAAACTGCCCGACATATATTCACTAAATACGGATAAACCTTCTTGTGTTTCAACATTATTAGGAAATCCATGAGAAAATATCTTTAATGGGTGTAACAGACCATTCATGGTCGTGACCATGTGTACCCCGATTTCATGACTGGTTAAGACTGCCATTTGAGTCTCGGAAAAGGTATGATTGCTATTGATGACCAAGGTTTTGGAATTATTCAGCACCATGGCTATTGCCCCCATCTTATCAGAAAACTTGATTTCATAGGTAAAATCATACTGCTTTGAATAGTCTCTAAAGATTTTTTCAGCTTCTTCAGGAGTGTATTTAGGTTGAAAATTGGCTGAAGTGGGATCCTCTTCTTCAAAATGCAGAATGAACTTGGCGTTTTCTACATCTTGCTCGGTGGGTGTTCCAAATGAGTGTAAGCTATTGTAATAAAACTTTTTACCCTCACCAATGGTTTCTATACACTGAATTAACCCCGAGTAGAAATAGATAATGTTTTCATAGAGTTCCTGTAAGCTCTCATCTTCAATTAGCTCTAATGGCTGCGCAAAAAATTCTCTATGTAGCTTAAATTTATCAAAATCAATAGAAGGATATTTAAAAACAGGGTCTGTAAGATATTTTGAAGTAAAAAACCGTTGCTTCTGCTCTTCTATATTGACCGGATTTACATAGCTCAACAACTCAATCTTCTTGACGAGCTGATCTATATAATTATCAATTGTGAATAAAGCTTTAGTAGCGACTTCTGATTCCTTCATGAAGGTTTTTCTTGAAAACGAAATGCAAATTTAAGATTTATGTTTGGTATAAAAAGCATCTGCATGCTTTTTTACATCAGTTCTTAATGATCTTTCTACTGCCTTCACCACTTCAGGATACATAATTTGATTCAATTCATCGCAATAGACTTTTTTTATTTCAGTAGCTAATACGAGTGTATTTTTAAAGTTTTGGGTAATAAATTTCAGGAAATAACCATTTCCCTGAAAGGTATCATTGATTTTTGACGTGGAGACGATACCATTAGGTAATTCCATTTTCTCGAGCATAGACCGCCATAATTCAACATCTTCACCAAAGCGTTCATTGTCTATATTGGAGGTGCCTAAATTCCATGTGGGTACTTCTCTGTCCCAACGGCGCCAATTATACGAATGCATATCATAGACCACGCAAACTCCGAACAATTCTTCCAGTTTACTCATGAGCGCATGTACGACTTTATAAAAATTATGATGTTTTTGAAGGCTTTTCTGCTTCATGGCCTCTGGTAGTGGATCTCGCCATAATTGCTTGCCCCATGCATCTTCATAGATAGCGCCTTCTGGAGGACGATTCAGGTCATATTCGAACCGGGAATCCATGCCAGCAATGATTATCGGATGCGTTCTTACCATTTCTTTTGTCGCGGGGTCTTCCTCGAACCATCTTTCATATGTCGAATGTAGGCAATTTTCCCATAGCTCGCTTCGAAATTGATGTCCATCATGCACCGCGCCGCAGGCATAATGTACGTAGTCATCTATCTTAATGGTAAATGAATAATCGTCAGAAACAGCTTCAAACGTGTCTTGATTATTTATTTTTTGAATTATTTGATCTACAGAAAGTTTTAGCATTATTTAAAGTTTTGAATTAACCAAATACCTGAAGTTAATCACTTGGTCTTACTTTTTCTTTGACTTGATAGTTTTTTTAATACACTCAATTCCTCTTTTTTCACCTCATTTAAATCGCGGGTTCGCGTGCAAATATCAGTTACGTTCGCGCCATCCAGCGTATAGGTGTAAATAAGATAATACTGCCCTATTTCGAATGAAAACCCACAGCCGCCATTAGATCTAATTTTAATGCTGCGAGAATTATTTTCTCCTTTGAATTTTTCTTTTAATTCTAGAGTATATATTACTGTATCAGTCGGGTGGTAATTGATACTGGTGTGTGTGGTGTTTTTATCTATAATTTTCCCTGTAACAACGAGATTAGAGCTAACGTATGACTTTTTTACCTTTATAGAAAGTGTTTCGTTAGTATCTACACATGTACAGGCGAAACTAGCGTTCGTTGCCATTATAAAGAAAATAAGTACAAAACCAAATCTATTATTTTTCATACTTTGTGTATCTAGTATCTCGTTTCACGTTTCGATTGGTAATTCGCGCCTGCTCCCCCATTCTGTCCATGAGCCATCATAGACCGAAATTGCGTCTTTATGACCGGCCAATTCGGCCCCTAAAGCTAAGATACAGGCCGTGATCCCCGTACCGCAGGAAAACATCAGCTTTTTATCTGAGTACGCTTTAAATTTATCTATTAATGCATCTTTCTGGAGCATCCTTCCATCCTCCAACAAGTCGGCATACGGTAAATTTATTGAATTTGGTATGTGTCCGCTTCTCAAACCCTCCCTGGGTTCTGGCATAGTTCCGCGAAAGCGTTCGGAAGATCGGGCATCAAGAATGCTGGTTGACTCTGAATTTATAGCCTTAAGGATTTCTTTATAGCCTTTGATACTTCCTTCTTGATAGTTTGCTTTAAAATTACCCTGGCTTGCCACAAAAGGTTTTGGAATTTCTACAGGAAAACCCGCTGCTTTCCAAGCAGGTAAACCACCATCTAAAACGGCAATGTTCTTATGGCCAAAGGATTTAAACAACCACCATGCACGCGGACCTGAATACATGCCGTGATCATCATAAACCACAATAAAACTAGTTGTATTGACCCCCAGTTTTTGTGCCTCTTTTTCAAATTGAGCTGCACTCGGAAATGTATTTGGTAAAGATGAAGTCGTATCGCTAAATGCCCTCTTAATATCAAAAAAACGAGCGCCCTGAATCTGTGAGCTATCGTCATTAGTCGAACCCGTCACTTTTGGAATAGTAGCATTTAAAATAATGAGATCTGGAGCTTCTAAATTCTTAGATAGCCAGTCTGCTGTAACTAAAGGAGCAGTAAATCCTTCCACAATCAACAGTTAAGCCTCATCAACAATTTTACGTAAGTCCGTCTTCCTTCTAAAGGCTGCATTGCGCTCTAAATTCTTACTTTCTAAAAAATCAACTACCTTCTCCTGAAGTTTCACTTTATACACCCTATTGATATAGGTAATTCCGCCTGGGCTCATTACATTCACCTCTACAAGTTTACCACCAATAACATCAATTCCAACAAAGTATAAACCGTCTTTTACCAGTTTAGGGCCTATTTTCTTACATAATAGTTTTTCCTGTGCTGTCATTTTATGTTTTGCTACCGTACCTCCTGCCGATACATTAGAACGATGATCTTTATCCCCTGGAATTCGCCGCATGGCACCAATAGGCATTCCAGGGGATAAAGATCATCGTTCTAATGTATCGGCAGGAGGTACGGTAGCAAAACATAAAATGACAGCACAGGAAAAACTATTATGTAAGAAAATAGGCCCTAAACTGGTAAAAGAC
>JASJDL010000068.1 GCA_030065775.1 Flavobacteriaceae bacterium
CGCCTTCCAATTTGGTGGCTTCGGCATCATCCCATAAATAATTGACATGACTGAAGGTTTTTTTTGTTATACCCATTATAGCATGAATTAAATTGTTAACATTCATTTTCAGAATGACACGAAAATAAGATTAGCCTGCTCATTCTCCATCCTGTGCTATGCTGTTTTATCAAAAGTAAGTTAAGAATATTGATGTAATTTATAGAAAAAAGGTGTATTATTGAATTTTCACTAACTTATTCTGATTTTCCAATAAATAAACAGGTGAATAGCAGCTTATAATGGAATACACTTTTAACATTCAAATAGACCATAATTCCAGAAAACCGAAGTATAAACAAATTGTTGATTCTATTATTGACGATATTTCCAGAGGGAATTTAAAAATGGGTCAAAAGATTCCCTCCATTAATGAGATCAGCGAAGAGTGTTACCTTTCCAGAGATACTGTTGAAAAAGCTTATAAACAACTCAAGGAAAAAAAGATCATAGAATCGGTTAAAGGCAAAGGATTCTATGTCGCTAAAACAGATTTTATTAATAAGCTTACTATTCTTTTTTTGGTCAACAAGTTGAGTTCTTATAAAATGAGTATTTACAATGCTTTTTTGAACGCTATCGGAGCTAATGCCCATTTGGACCTACACATTTATCATTGTGATGAAACGCTTTTTTTGAATTTAATGGAAAAATATTTGGGGTACTATGACTACTACGTTGTTATGCCACATTTTAAGGATGAGAATTTAAGACATAAAAGTGTACCTGAACCCGTAAAAGAAGTACTTTCAAAAATACCAGACGATAAATTAGTATTACTGGATAACAAAATTGATACCTTGCCTTCCACTATCCCTCAGGTCTACCAGGATTTTGAAAATGATATTTTCGATGCACTAACCGATGGGGTCGCGCAATTAAACAGATATAAGAAACTTATTTTAGTATATCCGGAAAAATCAATTTATCCCTATCCCAGAAGAATCCTTCATGGTTTCAGAAAGTTTTGCGTCTCCAATTCTTTTGATTTTGAAATTTTAGATGAGATTTACGACGGCATGGAACTGCAGGCTGGTGACGTTTATATTACTATAAAAGAAACGGACCTGGTGAATTTAATAAAACAAATTAGGGAGAGTACTCTAAAACTTGGGGAAAGTATAGGCGTGATATCTTACAATGATACGCCATTAAAAGAATTACTGGGGATTACTGTTATTTCGACTGATTTTAAAAATATGGGGCTCAAAGCTGCTGAAATAGTTTTGAATAAGCTGAACGACAGGATTAAAAACAACTTTAAATATATTGATAGAAATTCCATATAATCTTAAACAACATTTTCTTGAAGATTTGTTTAATTACTTCATAATATTCTAACAAACACTTAACTACTGCATTTTCGTGTAATCGAAAGTAATAGTATTCCAAAAATTTCAAATATGCTTGCTGAAACCCTGACAGTACAGTACAGGATGGATAATGTATTATCCTATTATATTATTGTTATCAGATTTGCTAAAAATGTAAATTTCTTCTAAGCTATTTAGTGGATTGTTAAACCCTTAGTAATTCTAACCCAAATAACTATTAAAATCATAAAATAATCTCTCCCAGTATGAAACATATTTTACAAACTTTCAATAGGATTGTTGGTTTTTTGTCTGTGGTATTCTTGTTTGGAATTCTATCTAATTCTTTACATGCCCAACAGCAGCAAGACCGAATAATTACCGGGACGGTAACCTCTACTTCGGGTGACCCACTACCCGGGGTGAACATTGTAATTAAAGGAACGAGCATAGGGCAATCTACTGATTTCGATGGTAAATATTCGATTAGAGTTTCGGATAATTCCCAAATTTTGGTATTCTCTTTTTTAGGATTTAGAAGTCAAGAAATCACTGTCGGTGACCAAACAGTAATTGATGTTGTGATGACTGAAGATCTAAATGCTTTAGAAGAAGTCGTTGTAATAGGATATGGTACAAGACAACGATCAGAACTCATCGGTTCGGTGTCTACGATTCAGACGGCTAGCATTGAAGAGCAACCTATAACGACTTTTGAACAGGCACTCTCCGGACAAGTATCTGGAGTGCAATTAAGGCAAAATGGAGCACCAGGTGGCGGGCCAGAGATATTGGTTCGGGGTATCGCCTCTACTGGAGGAAACAATGCACCTCTGTACGTTATAGATGGTATCCCTCTTGGGAATGTGAATAGTCAACGAGATAATTTTATTTTAAGTTCTATTGATCCTGCCAATATTGAATCTGTCAGCATTCTAAAGGATGCATCTTCGAAAGCGATCTATGGATCAAGGGCCTCAAATGGCGTGGTGGTCATTACTACGAAAAGAGGAAAAGCAGGAAAACCAACAATAACATTTGGGACCTCTGTAGGATACCAAGCCATTCCTGATTTTGAAAATCCGGATGTAATGAATGCTGAAGAATTACGAAGGTTCAGAATAGAATCTTTTGAAGATAAGATTTTTGCCGGTGGTACTTTGGGACCAAATGAGATCGCTGATTTAGACCGTTTGATCACTTTGGGCGATCAGGGAGTAGGTACCGATTGGTTCGAAGAAATAACAAGAGATGCGCCTATTTCAAAATATAACATTGGTGTCAATGGAGGCTCCGAAAATATAAGATATAATATTAATGCAAGTTACAGGAATCAGGAAGGTACACTTATTAATACAACATTTAAAGCATACAATATTTTAGCTAATATTGATGCAAGCATTAGTGAAAATTTGCGCTTCGGTTTAAACTTTGCTCCTTCGCAAAGTATAGCCACAGGTGGTAGAACCGATGCTGGAAATGAGAATTTCAGTATCTTCGAGGCTGTACCTTTATCCAGATGGACCGACCCCTCTGCACCCGTATTCAATGATGACGGTTCGTTAACAAATGTAGCACAAGGTGATTTAATTCAATTTTATAATGTAAATCCTGTATACCTCCTTGAGGGAAGGCTAGATGAAAGGAGAACAAATCAGGTTCTTACTTCAGCAAGTTTAGAACTTGATATTATTGAAGGTCTTACAGCTAGAACCGTTGGGTCTGTGCAGTATGTCGACCGTAGATTAAGGACCTTTGAGCCCTCTGATTTTCCCGGTAATCGAGCCCTGACCCCTAATTTGTCGGGTACTAGACAAGCAAGAGCAAGTATTTCTGAGCGGGCAAATTTCAATTGGACCTGGGAAAATACATTACAGTATCAAACTACGCTTGCAGAAGACCATAAAGTGAATGCTTTAGTAGGCTTTACAATGGAAAAGAGAAGATTTGATAATACCGCAATCAATGCCGTAAATATCATCGATGAATCAATTACCATACCCAGTTCCGGTAATACAGATCCAGAAAATCCTAATAACTTCACAGGTAGCGGAGATGCTGGAGCAAATGCCCTTGTTTCAATAATTGGCAGATTAAACTATTCATTTAAAGATCGTTACTTCATCGAAGGTACGATTCGAAGAGACGGGTCTTCACGATTTGGAGCCGATACACGTTACGGTAATTTTCCCTCTATTGGTGCAGCATGGCGCATATCAAATGAACCCTTCTTTGGGAAACTAAAGAATATATTTTCTGAATTAAAATTAGAAGGTGGTTATGGAATCAGCGGTAGTAATGCCAACATAGGAAACTTTCAAGCTCAAGGGCAGATCAGTTCTGGTCCAGATTACATCTTCGGAGATGCATTAGCTCCTGGAAGTGCCGTTTCAACATTACCTAATTCCCTCCTTACCTGGGAAGAAGCCAAAGAACTGAACTTAGGTCTGGACTTTGGGTTATGGAATGATCGTATCTATTTTAGTGCTGACTATTACGATATTGAAACTGAAGGATTTCTAGCCGGTTTGCCTTTACCCACAACCTCTGGTTTTAGCAGTATTCTTACCAACCTGGGAAGTATTCAAAACAAAGGATTTGAATTAGAGTTACGGGTGAATAATGTATTGAATTCAGAAAATTTTAAATGGAATGCCAGTTTTAACTTTTCAAGAAACAGAAGCAAAGTACTTGACTTAGCTGCTGAATCCGGATTCATTAGGCCGGGTGTTATCGCCAGAGCGATTACTGAAACCCGAGTCGGTGAAGAAGTGGGTTTATATCGAGGATTTAGAGTCACAGGACTTTTCACTCAAGAAGATCTTGATGACCCAAATGTGCCGAAATACAATGATAATTCTCAAGTTGTTGGTTCTTTGAAATATGAAGACGGCAATGGTGATGGGGTACTCGGAGACCAGGAAGATTTTGTAATCATAGGTAATCCAAATCCTGATTTTAACTATGGTATGGTTCATAATATGCGTTATAAAGGCTTTGATTTGAATGTGGTTTTTGCGGGGTCTGTTGGTCAACAAATATTTAATGGCACCAATCAGTTCAATGGTAATCAAGATGGTGTATTCAATGTCGATAGAAGACAACTGGACCGATGGCGGCCCGGCGACGATCCATCCACCAAGGTGATTCCAGGTACGGCAAGTGCTTTAAGCAGACAACGTTTTCGCCTGCCAAATTCCCTTTCGGTCGATGATGCCGACTACCTCTGGGTTCGAAATATAACCTTAGGCTATAACCTAAAAGGAGCAGACATTGGGAACGTATTCAAAAATGCCAGAGTATACACGAGTATTCAAAATCCATTTTTAATAACGAATTACGATATGGGCAATCCAGAGATCAATCGATCCGGTGATACGGCATTGGTCAGAAATGTCAACTACGGGGCCTATCCGATTTCGAGAATCTACACACTAGGCGTAAATGTTACATTTTAAAAATATGGCGATGAAAAATATAGCAATACTATCAATCATACTATCGACTGTCATAGTCACTTTTATTGGATGCGATGACTTTTTGGAAGAAGCTCCTGAAACGTTTCAGACACCCCAAAATTTCTTTGAGACAGAAAATCAAATTAATGAGGCAATCACAGGAATTTACAATACCAACCGAGGGTTAATGAATGGTGCCCATTGGCGTTTTGGCGAAAATCGCTCTGATAACACCAGTTTTCAGTTCAATCCTGCGGATCGTGGCGGAATCAACAATGAGGAAGTTGACTTATTCTTGATGCTAGCTGCCAATCCCAATCTCTCGGAATACTGGAATACGACTTATTCAGGCATTTCAAGGGCCAACTTTGCTTTAGAAAATATAGATGGAGTGACCTTTAACAATGAAGCAACCAGAGAGGTTCGTCGAGGAGAAATTTTATTCTTACGCAGCTGGTTCTATTTTAACCTGGCACAACTTTTTGGAGACGTACCCTATGTAACCTCGGCTGGGGACTCTCCCGAAGAGATCCTATCTGATGAGTTTTTGGAGCGCGTACCGGTAGGCCAGGTTTACAATTCTATTTTGGCAGATGTGCAATTGGCCATCGATTTGTTACCTAGTCCTGGAGATACAGAAAGCGGTAGAGCTACCCGCGGAGCGGCATTGATGCTGAAGGCAAAAATGCATATGGCCCTGCAAGAATTTCAAGCAGCAGAAGCCTTGTTGGAGCAGATGCAAGGTCTGGGCTATTCATTGCAGACTGACTATGCGAGTATTTTTGCACCCGATAACAAAAACAATAGTGAACTGGTCTTTGAAATTCAATATTCCTTTACATTGGGACAGGCATCAAACTTTGTATCACGCTTTGTTCCTTTTAACAGCGGGAGTGATATTTTGGGAGATAGTGGTCCAGCAGGATCAAGGGCAGGACAAAACCAACCGACCCAAAGCCTCATCAACCTATATGATGCAGATGACGCCCGTTTTGTGCACAACATTTCTTTTTATGATGATGGTACGACCGTTCAACCTTGGATGAGTAAATTTAATTACGGTTTTGAAGACCAAGGATTGCAAGACGTTAATTTCCCCATGTTTCGCTATGCTGATGCCCTGTTGATGTTAGCAGAGTGTTACAATGAAACGGGAGGTGGTGACCCTGTTCCCTTATTATTGGAAGTCAGGTCCCGATCCATGGCAGATGCAAGTTTGAGTGCTGAAGAATCATCAGATTTGGAGCAAACCATTGCTGATGAGCGCAGACGGGAACTTGCTTTTGAGAACCACCGCTGGTTTGATTTACTGCGAACCGGCAAAGCCGTTGAAGTCATGACCGCCCATGGCATCGATCAAAAAATCCAAAAGCCAACGGTACCGACCGAAGCATATATCAATATCAGAACTATATTGGGAATTCCCTTAGGACAAGTGGAGGAATTTGGTTTTACGCAAAATGAAGGCTGGTAATAAATATGGTTTGCCAAATTATGATTATTAAGTTAAAAAATATGATGATATGAAGACTACATTTAATTTTGCACTAATCTTTCTTTCCATCCTATCAATTGTTATTTTGCTTGGTTGTGAGGATGATGACCCTACTATAGATGCGCCGTATACATTATTTACGTTTGACGTGGCTGATCTTACAGTTACTTTTAAAAATGGGTCAGTGGATAATCCGGACAGTTATAGTTGGGATTTTGGTGATGGGCAAACGTCCATTGAAGAAAACCCAATCCATACCTATGATGCAGAAGGTACTTACACAGTGGTTTTAACAGCTACCAATAGTTCAGGAGAAGACCAATATGAAAGAAAAGTTACTGTTACTGAACCTATTCCACCGCTACCACCGGTAGTTTTTGAATCATTTGATAGTTACACTGCAGATGCTACTGTAGATGGACAAGGCACTGCTGCAGATGGATGGGCAGGTGCCTGGACAAAATTAGCCGGGGATGACGTTAATGTAATGTCAGGGGGGATAATTAATAACACAATAGCCGCAGTAACTACAGGAAATTCTTTAGTACTGGATGCAAGCGGTACCAATACACGCTACAAACGCAATTTCTCAACGCCGTATTTGGATAATGGAAACACCTACTGGTTTGCTTTCCATGCAGAGTTTAACAATGCTGACCTGGATGGTGGTGAAGTGCAAGTAATGCTAGTCGATAATGATGCTGAAGCTTTTGGAGCCAGTGGAGGAAATGGCCAATTTTTGGGTATCGGTAAAACAATTAGTCCGGGGGGGCTAGGAATCATGACCTTCGGACCTTTTAATAATGTAGAGGCTACAACAGCAATGGCGGATGGCCCACTATGGCTGGTAGCCAAGATAGAAACAAATGGAACAGCTGATCCTGATGTTGTACGATTATTCGTCAATCCTACTCCAGGTGCTGAACCTGTAGACGGAACAGAGGTAGTAACCTTTACCGCTCCTGAACTCAACGGTGGTTGGCAAGGAGTTGGTTTTAAATATGCTGGAGGAAACGCTTCCACGGTAAAAATTGATGATATCTACGTGGGTAATTCCTTTGAAGATGTTACACCATTGAATTATGGAGATCTTCCACCCGCAGTCTCTGAATCCTTTGATAACTACACTATTGACACCACCGTAGAGGGACAAGGTACCGCTGCAGACGGATGGACAGGTTCCTGGACTAAATTATCAGGAGGAGACGTAAATGTTGTGTCTGGAGGGATTGTAAATAGCACACTTTCAGTAGAAACAACAGGAAATTCTCTATTACTGGATGCAAGCGTTGGTGCTTCCCGGTACAAACGAGGACTATCGGAACCCTTCGTGGATGATGGCCGTACATACTGGTTTGCCTTCCAAGCTGAGTTTGACGGTGCAAGCAACGACACTGGTGAATTAGTGGTTATGTTGGTCGATAATGATGCGGAGGCGTTCGGCGCAAGCGGAGGAAATGGCCAATTTTTGGGTATCGGTAAAACCATTAGCCCAGGTGCTCCTCTTGGCATCATGACTTTCGGGCCTTTTAATAACATAGACGCAACAAACGTGAGCGTAGAGGATGGGCCGCTCTGGCTGGTGGCCAAGATTGAAACCAATGGAACCTCCGACCCAGATTTGGTCCGGGTGTTTGTCAATCCTACACCTGGCACCACACCCGCAGACGGGACAGAGGCAGTATCCTTTGCAGCCCCTGAATTGAACGGTGGCTGGCAGGGAATCGGTTTTAAGTTTAATGGAGGAGCCACTACTGCGAAGATTGATGATATATATATAGGTTATCGCTTTGCAGATGTTACACCCGGAAACTATTAGGGAAATGTAGAAGCATATACCAACAAAAGTACTTTCTTGGGGATTCCCATGAGGCAAGTGCAGAAATTGAGATTTGGTCAAACGCCCAGTTGGTAAAATTTATAAAGTATTGTTTTTAAATTGATTAAAAAACAATGTAAATGGATCTTTCGTAATTAATTATTTGGATTAGTTATTTGTTACGGTATAGTTATGGCTTTTAGGTTAAAGTAAAAGTATAACTATACCGTCTTATTACATCGATTTATGCCCTTTCAATGGATTAAAACCTGGTTTTCTGCAGGAAGTTTTTGTTTAGTATTACAGTTAAATGTTTGCTATTCCCAACTACTACCCTACTGGCAAAACCCAGAAGTTGTGAATGTCAATAAACTTCCCGCCCGGGCGACCTCAATATCCTATCCCAATCAAGAATTAGCTATTGTGGCGAATCGCGACGCTTCACCAAGAAAGTTGAGCTTAAACGGTACATGGAAATTTAATTTTGCAGAAGCGCCATCAAAAGCACCTAAGGACTTCTTTCAAAGCTCATATACCGATGCTAATTGGAAAACATTACTAGTTCCTGCCAACTGGGAGCTGCAAGGCTATGGAAAACCATGGCACCGCCTCACCCATCAGATATGGGAGCAAAAGGGCGTTGATCAACCTTATATTCCAGAAGATTATAACCCTACAGGCAGTTACAGAAAGACTTTCATTCTCCCCAAAGAATGGAAAGGTATGCAAGTAACTTTACATGTTGGCGCAGCTTCTTCGGCGTTGCAGGTTTGGGTAAACGGCACCTTTGTAGGGTATAGTGAAGACAATCGCCTTCCCGCAGAATTTGATATCACCCCCTACTTGACTCAAAACGAAAATCTGATCGCACTGCAGGTCATGCAATGGTGCGATGGCAGTTACCTTGAAGACCAGGACCATTGGCGCATGAGTGGCATTACCCGTGAAGTTTATTTGGAAGCAGCCCCAAAAGTGCAACTATATGATTTTGCCGTGCGAACCGATCTCGATGAAAAATACGAAGATGCCGAATTACAAATTCGTCCCGAGATTGTCAAATTTGACAAAACCAATACAAAAGACTGGACGATTTCAGCCCAACTGTATGACGAAAATAAAAAACCCGTTTTACCGCAACCACTTGAAATCGGAGTAGAAAAAATTCTTAATGAATACCATCCACAAATAGGCAATCGCCCTTTTGGAAATCTAATGAAGATTAATATAAAGAACCCAAAAAAATGGTCGGCGGAGTTTCCGAATTTGTATACGCTGGTACTTTCCCTCAAAGATGATAAAGACCAGTTGGTAGAAGCACGTAGTACACGAATCGGTTTTCGTGAAATTGATATCAGTGATGGGCAATTCAAGGTCAATGGAGTTCCCGTGTTACTCTATGGTGTCAATCGCCATGATTGGGATGCAAGAACCGGCAAGGCTGAAAATAAAGAAGCCATGCGCCGCGATGCCCAACTTATGAAGCAGCTCAATGTCAATGCCTCACGTTCTTCGCATTACCCTAATCCACCGTATTGGTATGAACTATGCGATGAATATGGCATTTACGTGATGGATGAAGCTAACATAGAAAGTCATGGCAAAGGATCACTATTCAGTAATATTCCCTCCTGGCACACCACTTTCCTGGAGCGCGGTATCCGTATGGTAGAACGCGACAAAAACTACCCGAGTATTGTGAGTTGGTCCCTCGGCAATGAAGCAGGCTTTGGCCCCAACCATGCTGCCCTTTCTGCCTGGATTAAGGAATTCGACCCTACCCGACCGATACACGCCGAAGGTGCACAAAATATTTATGGATATAACTGGCCAAAGCCAGAACCGAAAGATCGCATCTATACCGATTTTCTAAGTAGGATGTACCGCTTAACCGATGACATGATAGATCTGGCGACAAAATCGGATGACCATCGACCAGTGATCTGGTGTGAATATGCGCACTCACAAGGCAATTCCACCGGTGATTTAGAAAGTTATTGGAAAACCATCAGAAAATATCCACGGTTAATAGGTGGCTACGTATGGGATTGGAGAGATCAATTGGTAACTAAAAAAAGTGAAGATGGAAAAACCTTGTGGAAACACGGTAAGGACTTTGGTCAGGAACAAGCTGACTTAAATCCGGTACAAAAAGGACTGATCTCTGCCGATGGAAAGATTAAATCAGGTGGATGGCAAGCCAAATATGTCTGGCAGCGCATAAAGATTAAAGCCGATAGTATATCTAAAGGAAAATTTAGGGTACACAATCGTCATTTTCGTACGAATCTGAATGCATATGATATTGTATGGAAAATCACCGAAGAAGGAGAGCTAATTCAATCAGGAATAGCCGAATCCCTTGATATTCTTCCCGGAAAAACCGGGATTCTAAAAATACCCTTACCTGAATTCAAGACGAAACAAGGGCTTCGGTATCATATCAAGATCGCATTTCTATTAAAAGAAGATCAACCTTGGGCCAAAAAAGGTTTTGAGGTAGCAGCCGAGCAATTTCTCTTAGCATATATTCCTAAAGAACATAGCTTTATAACTGCACCCAGTCTTACTCTGGAAGAAACTGATTCACAAATCACTGTCTCAGCCAATGATGTCAACGTTGTTTTCGATAAAAAAACAGGAACACTTATCGAATATTCTTTAAAAGGTGAAAATATTATCAAAGTACCTTCTAAAGCCAATTTTTGGAGGGCACCAACAGATAATGATTTGGCCTCAGGTATGCTAAAACGGCAAAAAGTCTGGAAAGAAGCCTCGGTCAATCAAAAACTCATTTGTATTTCGTCACAGAAAAAAGACAGCAACATTAAGGTAGTAACAGAACACAAATTAGGAGAAACAGAATCGCTGTTGAAACAAGAGTATACTATCTTGGCGGACGGTTCTATACAATTAGATTATCAATTGGAACCTGTAGCGAATCTTCCGGATATTCCCCGTATGGGATGGCAATTGCAAATTCCTGTCGAATATGACCAATTGCAATGGTTCGGTAGGGGACCTTTAGAAAGCTATGCTGATAAAAAAACGGGAGCTCTTTTGGGGAGGTATACTGAATCGGTAAAAAAAGACTTTATCTATTATGTACGCCCACAGGAAAGTAGCAACAAAACGGATGTCTACTGGGCTGAACTGAAAAATAATAATGGTAAAGGACTTCGCATTGAATCTATTTCAAGGCCTTTGAGCTTAAGTGCCTGGCCTTTTACCCAGGATGAAATCGAACAGGCGAATCGGATCGAAGAACTAAAATTTGGTAAAACAATCACCCTTAACATCGATCACAAACAGATGGGTGTAGGAGGTGATAACACATGGAGTATAGATGCGAGGCCCCATAAACCCTTTAGAATTGCTGTAAAACCATACCGTTATAGCTTTCGTTTATCGATTATTGATTAAGATTGTAGCAGGATAGAACAAGACAGTTTTTCCTGTACTTTGACCTATTTTGTGAAGAAATACAATATATTTAGTCCTCCATGAAATGGTATTATATACTTGTACTTGCAGCTATTGTTTCCTGTAAAAAAGATATTGCTTCCTCTTCTGAAAGTTTGCCGATGTATTTAGCTGACAATTGGAAAGCTAGCTGGATAACTACAGAAGAAGCGGTTCCTGAAAAAAATGCCTGGCTTGCTTTTCGAAAATCATTTGAATTTAAAAAAAATACAATTTCAACCAAGTTACGCCTGGCCGTCGACTCTAAATATTGGTTATGGATCAATGGAGACTTAGTGGTTTTTGAAGGTGGATTAAAAAGAGGCCCAACCCCTACTGATACCTATTATGATGAGATTGACATAAGCGATGTTCTAAAAGATGGAGAAAATACTATCGCAATTTTAGTTTGGTATTTTGGCAAGGACGGAATGACACATAAATCAAGCGGTCAAGCCGGATTGATTGCAGAACTATATCAGAATCACCAATTAATACTTCAAACTGATTCCTCATGGAAATCCATTCCACATCCTGCCTATATTTCTAATAGTGAAGACCCTCAGCCGAATTGGCGGTTACCGGAGTCCAATATTGTTTTTGATGCCAGAAAGGATATACAGGATTGGATTCAACCTGATTTTGATGATCAAAACTGGTCTTCTTCTAAAGTGATTTGTCAAGGTACCTGCCCGCCGTGGAATCAATTGGTAAAACGGCCTATTCCTTTTTGGAAGGATTCGGGCTTACAAAACTATGAAAACGAGATTCGTTTTCCTTTTGTGAGTAAGGGCGATACCATAATATGTACGCTCCCATACAACGCCCAGGTTACACCTTATTTAAAGGTCAAGGCCAAAGCCGGTGAAAAAATCACGATACTTACCGATCATTATAAAGGAGGTTCAGAATATAATATGCGAGCTGAATATGTCACGAAAGAAGGTGAACAAGCCTATGAATCTTTAGGGTGGATCAATGGACATCACATGTATTATGTGATCCCTGAAGGGATTGAAGTATGGGATTTAAAATATCGTGAGACCGGTTACGATACTGAGTTCGCAGGAAGTTTTAGTACGGATGACTCTTTCTATAATAGCCTATTGGAAAAAGCAAAGCGCACCCTATATATCACGATGCGCGACAACTATATGGATTGCCCTGATCGGGAGCGTGCACAATGGTGGGGTGATGTCGTGCTTGAAAGCGGCGAGGCATTTTACGCGCTCGATCGAAAGGCAGACGCGCTTACCAAAAAAGGCATGCTCGAATTGGTGAATTGGCAGCGCGCAGATAGCACGTTGTTTTCTCCGATGCCGGCTGGAAATTGGGATAAAGAATTACCGGGGCAAATGTTGGCAAGTGTGGGGTATTATGGCTTTTGGAATTACTACTTACATACCGGGGATCTGGAAATCCTTGAAAAGATATATGATCCTGTGAAAAAGTATTTGAGCTTGTGGAAAATCAAAGAAAATGGTACCGTAGCCATCAGGAAGGGTGATTGGACCTGGGGAGACTGGGGAGAGAATAGAGATATTAAATTACTTCTTAATACCCAGTACTACCTCGCTTTGAAAGGCTATAGAAATATGTCAAAAGCATTAGGTAATCAAAATGAAGTTGATTCAGTTGCAGGAGTGATGAACACTTTTAAAACTGCTTTTAACAAGGTATTTTGGAAAGGCGATCATTACAGATCTGATAATTATCAAGGAAAAACTGATGATCGCTCACAGGGTTTGGCCGTAGTGTCAGGTTTGGCTGGCCCTGACAAGTATGAGGCTATCTACAAAGTACTTCAAACCGAGAAACATGCGAGTCCGTATATGGAAAAGTATGTGCTTGAGGCCTTGTATACGATGGGCTATGAAAATTATGCCTTACAGCGAATGAAAGAACGTTTTTCTACAATGGTACTCGACACAAACTATACAACTTTGTGGGAAGGATGGGGCGTTGGTGCTGAAGGCTTTGGCGGCGGCACTACTAATCATGCCTGGAGCGGTGGAGGATTAACCTTATTATATCAATATGCTGCGGGCATCTCTCCTATTTCACCGGGATATGAGACCATTCAGATAAAACCGCAACCAGGAAATTTAAAGCATATCAAGGCCGTAGTACCCAGTGTAAGAGGTACTATCAAAGTAGAAATAGAAAACAGAGAAAACTATTTGCTTAAGGTCGAAATTCCCAAAGGAACTAAGGCCACCGTTTACATTCCTTCCTTATATCAGGACATCAAAGTGAACGTTACCGATAGGAATTATTTAGAAACCAAAGATTATAAGCTATTCGAAATAAACCCAGGAGCATATACATTCGAAGCAACTAAAATAAAATCAAATGATTAAAGTTGGCTTATTTGGAATAGGTCTAGACACCTACTGGGATCAATTTGAAGGGCTGAAAGATAGACTTGTAGGATATCAAAAGATCATCGCTGATAAAATCCGTGATTTTAAGGCAGATGTAATCAATGCAGGAATGGTTGACAATCCATTCAGGGCGAATGAAGTTGCACTAACCTTTCATAAAGAAAATATAGATTGTATCTTTCTTTTTATCTCTACCTATGCACTGTCACATACTGTGCTTCCGGTAGTTCAAAAAACCAAAGTACCTTTAATTGTACTTAATCTTCAACCTGTAAAAGCATTGGATTATGAAAAATTCAATGCCATAGGCGATCGGGGTAAAATGACAGGAGAATGGCTGGCACATTGTCAAAGTTGTGTTGCCCCCGAGCTGGCCAGTGTCTTTAATAGAGCCCATATCAAATTTCATTTAATTTCGGGATACCTCACCGAAACCTATATCTGGAATGAAGTAGAAGAATTCATAAGTGCATTGGAGGTCGTTAAAGCTATGGCGAATAATCGTGTAGGTGTGTTAGGACATTATTACAATGGCATGCTGGATGTATACAGTGATCTTACCCAGCAAGCGGCCACTTTTGGAAATCATTTTGAAATCCTTGAATTTGGCACCCTGAAAAATACAAGAGACAACGTATCTGAAAAACAAATTCTAAATAAGATAGAAGAATTCAAAGAGCATTTCGAAGTTTCTGAAGAATGCGATCGTGTAGAATTAAATAGAGCTGCCAGAACATCGGTAGCGCTTGATCTGCTGGTTGAAAAATTTAAATTAGGGTCACTGGCCTATTATTATGAAGGAGATGGAGACCCGGCTTATGAAAATATAGTGACATCATTAATTCCAGGGTTTACCTTACTTACCGGGAAAAATGTACCGGTGGCAGGCGAGTGTGAAATAAAGAATGTTCAAGCCATGAAAATTATGGATATCCTAGGGTGTGGAGGGTCTTTCTCAGAATTCTATGCCTTAGACTTTGAAGAAGAATTAGTGCTTTTGGGCCACGATGGTCCTGCACATTTTAAAATAGCAGACGGAAGGGTTGGATTGGTGCCTTTACCCGTATATCATGGTAAGCCCGGAAAAGGACTGTCCATTCAGATGAAAGTAGCAAATGGCCCGGTGACTTTGTTGTCTGTATGTCAAAACGGATCAGGTGAGCTCTTTTTACTGACAGCCGAAGGAGCATCGGTGAAAGGTCCAACACTTCAAATAGGCAATACAAACTCACGCTATAAATTCCCACTACCTGTAAGAGAATTTATTGATAATTGGTCACTTGCCGGCCCATCACATCATTGTGCGATAGGTACAGGCCATACATCTTCGATCATTCAAAAAGTTGCTGATTTATTACATATCAGGCATATCAAAATTTGTTAATACCATAAAGTTTCTGGAAATTCTATGAATTCAGCATTAGGAATTGTTTTTCACGCCATTGGTGGTTTTGCCGCGGGATCCTTTTACCTTCCGATTAAAAAAATACAAAAATGGTCTTGGGAAAGCGGCTGGCTGGTAAACGGCTTCTTTGCCTGGTTGATTGTGCCCTGGATCGTCTCCTTACTCACTGTGCCCGAGACAATAACCATTTTATTAAAAGCAGAAACATCATCCCTTTGCTGGACTTATTTTTTTGGAGTGCTTTGGGGCATAGGTGGGCTCACCTTTGGGATGACCATGCGCTATTTGGGAATGTCTCTCGGGATGGCACTGGCTTTAGGACTCACTGCAGCTTTTGGAACCTTAATACCTCCGATCTATGAAGGAAAATTTAACACACTCTTGCAAACTACCTCAGGTATGGTTGTATTGGCTGGAATCGGAATTTGCTTGATAGGAATTGTTAT
>JASJDL010000069.1 GCA_030065775.1 Flavobacteriaceae bacterium
AACTGTTTCAATATAAGAATGGAAGACTCGAAAATGTAATTGATGGGTCATCGTTAGACGTACATGCTTTAAGAACTGAATTGGGAGGAAACTTTATCGTTCAGGAAGTTATTAAACAGCATGAGAATTTGGCTCAATTCCATCCAAGCTCTTTAAATACAATTAAAGTTCTTACCTACAGGTCTGTGAAAACGAACGAAGTAGATGTCTTATTAAGTTATTTCAGAACCGGAGTTAACAAGTCGTACGTAGACAGTGCTTCAAGTGGTGGTATTGCGGTCGGAATTGAAGTTAATAAGAAAGATTATAGTGCCAAGTTAAGAAAGTACGGGGTTTTAAAATTTGGTGACGAACTCTGCACTAGGCATCCTGATAGCGATATTGAGTTTCATGGAAAAGAGATGTTTAACTTTTATCAAATCTTTAAATCTGCGAGAAAACTGTCGAATATTGTGCCTTACCAACGGTTAATAGGATGGGATTTTAGTGTTAATGAAGCGGGTAAACCAGTGCTTATTGAAGCGAACTATGGGTCGAATATAGCTGGCCTGCAAGCTGCGAATGGCCTACCTTTATTCGGAGAATATTCAAATGAAGTCAAAGAATACCTTGATAGCTAATACATGAAACTTTTATATATAGCATACAGTGATGTCTCTGTTTTTGATTCCCAGGTTGTTGCCCTATTGAATTATTATTCGAAGCAGAAATTATTTGAGGAGATTGTGTTTTTGATGGGCGTACATTACAAATCAAAGAAAAGAATTGGTAAAATTGATTCCCTAGATTCGAATATAAAAGTATTGATTTATGAGCAGTTTCCTCAACATTTTTTTGTGGAGCGCTTTACTGTTAAATCCATAAAGAGTCAATTAAGAAAAATTGAGAATATTGATCAATATGTTGTGCATGTACGAAATGACGTGTTAGCGCATTATGTGGTAAAGGCATTTAAGTCATTGAATCTTGGAGTGCATAAAATTATCGCAGATGTCAGGGGAGCAGGGTTAGAGCAACTTTTAGAATACTCAGATAAAAGCAAGCTATTTTTAACGTTAAAGCGGCTACAAAGAAATAAAGTGATGCAATCACTGAGGTCATTGAAAGCCCTGACAGCGGTATCGGTATCATTAAAAAACTATTTAAAAGAAAAAGATATTGATGCAAGCAAAATTCATGTCGTTTCATGCTTGGCAAATAAGAGTTTTAGCTTTGATCAAAATGAAAGAGAAAATATGAGGGGTATTTTACAATTACATAATGAAGATACATTGTTCATACTGGCTACTGGCGGTAACAATGCCTGGCAAAATACCGAAAAGACCATAGATTTACTTTTAGAAAGGGGTTTTAAAGTGCTAAACTTATCTAGAAGTAGTATAGAAAAGAAAGATGTAATAAATAAATTTGTGCCTTATGCTGAGGTATATAAGTATTTATGCGCTGCTGATATCGCAATTATTTGGCGTGAGCAATCAATAACCAATAAGGTCGCCTCTCCCGTTAAGTTCAGTGAATATGTTTGTAGCGGGCTACCCGTAATAACAAATCAGGCAATAGATTTGATCACAGATTTTGTGAAATCCAAGAACTGCGGAGAAATTGTTGAATCACTTGAAGAAATAGATAATACAATGATGACGAAAATAAAAAAAATGAACAGAGAGGAAATTTCAAATCAAGGTATCGGCGAATACGGAATTGAACAAATTAGTAGAAGGTACATGAACGTATACTCAAAGTTATAATTTTGAAATCAATTAATTTTGTGACAATCATAAGATTGTAGCAAAAAATAGTTCGCGAAAAATGAAGAATATGAAAAAGAAACCGGTTTTATCCATTTTTGCTGATGGGGTTAGATTTGATAGTTTGCAGTTTATGCCCTTCACCAAATCTCTAAATTCGGTGCCACTTGAGACCGTATTGGGGTATTCCATCACTTGCCATCCCTCAATGTATACAGGTGTGTATCCGAATAAACATAAAATTGCCTTTCACTGGATAAAGGGTAGAAAAGAGAAAGGGCCCTATACATTTTTAAGTTATTTCCCAGATTTTTTTCCATTCTCTAATCCTTATGTCCAGGCAGTTGCTTCACATTTTTATTCAAAGTTCTTTTTGAAAAAGAAAGCAAGTCCGTTCATGGGGTATGGTAAATTATTAAATCTGCCAATGAAATTTTGGAATCATGTGGATATCAACGAATTCAAGTATTGGGATGAGGACAATTATATAAATGGCGACATCAAAACGATTTTTGAATTAGTAAGGAATAATGATTGTAAATTTCATATCTCTAATTTGCATAAGCCAAATCTTGGCAAAATTGATGCGATTCAAGTGGTAGAACCTGACAGCTATGATTGGGTTTATTATTTTATAGGTGAAACAGACAGTGTATCTCACAATTTTACCCAACATTCGCCTGAAGGAATTGCAGTTTTAGAAAATCTAGACAATTTTATAAAAAAAGAGTACAATAGGTTTAAAAGAGTTCATGGTGAAGATGGATTCGATTTTATTTTTTGGTCAGACCACGGGCATATTTCCATAGAAAAACAAATTGATCTCTATGACTTTTTTAGGAAACGAAGCTTTAACTTAAAAAATGTCTTTCATTTGGTTGACTCTACAACGGTTCGATTTTGGCCAAGAAATGAATCTGAGAAAGAACAAATCATGGAAATCATGCAAGATGTCTCGGAAGCTAAATTAGTATCGAATGAAGATTTAGAATCACTTCACCTAGCTCCTGACAGTAATTTATATGGTGAACTTTTCTACTATTTAAAGGGAGGAGTGGTGTTCATTTATACCATACATGGGTTCGGAAAAGAGACAAAATCAATGCATGGATATCATCCAGATGCACAAGGTAATGATGGGTTATTCGTTTCTAATAGGAGAATTAATAAGTCCAGAGTAACATTACCAGATGTATTTTCTTCTACTGTAACTAGTTTAGGACTAGAATATAAGCCAAGTTTTGAATTGGATGGTGAAAATGTATTGTAAACAGAAAGTCAAGCAATTTGTTCAATCAGAAATAAACAGTTTTACGGAAATTTTATTGAAACATGTTTGAATGAAGCCAGCTGCAATGAATAAAGGGTTACAATTAATTATTGATGAGGTTGTGAAGGAAGTGACAAGTACGCTTGACCCTGAACATATTTTATTGGCCGGTAGTTTTGGTAAAGACGCTTGGCTCTATTCAGGTGATGATTTGATGAGCGATTTTGAATTTGTGTTTGTCTGTAAAAAAAGTTGGAGTATTCGAAAAAAGAAGAAATTATTGGAAAAACTAAATGAAAGATTTCTCTATGAAATTAGCCTGAAAGGTTTTTTGAGTAACAAGGTTCAAAGAAAAGTTATTTCAAATTATGCCTTCAAAAACCCAGGCTATATAAGTTTAGACTTCTATGATACTTTTAGTAATCCTAAGGTTATTTTCAGCAAGGAGACGAGTGCGCTAAAAATACCCTTACAAAGAACCGATATACCTGCTTGGGAAGCATGGCGATTATTTACAAACAGATTAGGAGATCTAGTCAGTGTAAACCTTGAAAGTACTTCGAACAAGCACCGGAAAAGGTATCTCTATTTAAAAACTTTTGAATCGATAGTAGATGCGTATTTAATTATTCATAAAGTATATGAAAAAAATATTTCAGATAGAATCAAGAGTTTTGATATTCTGAATTTGAAAAACGATGAGAATTTAGGTACAGTTTGCTTAAGATCCATACCATATCTAAGAAAAGCTCTGATTGCGCGGTCAGAACACGAATCATCACTTTTTGACCCAGATCTCAAAGATCATGAGTTTACAGAAATCATTGCGGCATGGAAAAACTACATAGAAAAAGAACTGGAGAAGGTAGAATTCATTTACAAAACAGGCGGTGACTTTTATAAGAAATATCTTTCACAAAAAAAGCTTCACAAGAAATACTTGGGATTTAAGTATTATTTCAATACTAGTCTTTCCAACTTCATTCGTCTACTCTATATGCCAAAAGGTATGGCTATGAAGTTGAAATTAGCAAGATTCAATAGAAGCTGGCGACATCTTATCTTATTGTGTATTTCATCTATTTATGAAGAATATATGTTGGGAAATAACAATTTTAATAGATCGAGGTCAGTCGCTGCCACTATTTTTAAATCGTCAGTGTTAAGTGGTCTATCTCAAGAAGAATTCATGTCACATTGTTTAAAATTCTGGAAATATTTGAGGTAATGTCTGATAAGAAATACATAGTGAAAAACTTGGCTCCCTGGATGATTGATGAACTATTGGTGTTATCAAGGCATACCAGTTATGAGCTCCTACTTCTCAGAGAACAGAAAGAGTTTTATGGGGAAGACCTGAATACAATAAGACAAAATGGCGTTAGTATAAGTTATACTAAAAAGTCCTACGAACATTTCGCACGAAAAATGGCTGTAGTACTACGATTTCTAGTAACGAATTTGTTTAATTTCAGGTTCAATTATAGTTTCGTTATCGGAATTAAAAGTATTTTTTGGTTTTTAGAACTAGACTTATCTAAATTTTCACCCAATTCAACCATTCATGTACAATTTGCCACACAACCCGCAGTTTTGGCGCTGTTGATAAAGAAGTATTTTAATGATGAACCGCAGTATTTCTTTACGTTTCATGCTCATGATATCTACTTTGACAACAAATGGTTTAAACCTTTAATTGCTCAATGCACAAAAGCCTTTAGTATCTCTGATTATAATATTGAATATGTCAAAGATAAATTTATTGACTCAGATAAAATTGAACTCTCAAGATTGGGTGTTTTTAGGAATTCTACAAGCTCCGATAAAAAAAGAAATACAAAAGAGTTTTATATTGGACTTATAAGTTGGTTTACAGAAAAAAAAGGGATTCGTTACCTTTTGGAAGCAATGCTTCAGTTGAGAGAGGAGAAGGATCATTCAATAAAATTATTGCTCGCCGGCGATGGACCTAAAAAAGAGGAGATTATTTCATTTATTTCAAACCATGGCCTGGAAAACTCAATTGATTATTATGGGAAATTAAAAGGAGAAGCGAAAACAAAGTTTTTCCAAAAACTAGATGCTTTCGTTCTACCTTCGATTACCCTAAACAACGATAAAGATGGAATACCCGTAGTATTAATGGAGGCGATTTCCTATGGTTTACCTATAATTAGTACAAATGTTTCCGGTATACCAGAGATTTGCGTAAATGAATTCAACGGCTATTTAATAGAAGAAAAAAGCGCAGATGCTTTAGCTGATGCGATAATAAAATTATATAATGATCCAAATAAAAAAGAAGTATTCGCTAAAAATGCCATAGAGATGAGTACCAAATACGATATTGAGACCAATACCTTAGAAAAAGCCAGGAAGATGCAATGGTTATCGGACCAAAAGGTTGCTCAATTATAAAGCAAACCAAGAAATGAAAGTATTATTTGATATATACCATTTACCACAAGTAAACCTATTCAAAAATAGCATTCGCGAACTTGAAAAGAATGAGGTTATTATTACAACAGTGAATAGGGGAAAACTAGTCAAAGTACTTGAATTTGAGTTTCCTGAAAATGAAATTGTAGTACTTGGAGATTATAAATATAATAAGGGTTTTTTCTCCATGCTCTTCAAAATTATAATACCCAGATTATTTGCGCTTTCAAAGATTATTCGAAAAAATAAGGTGAAACTAGTACTTTCTTCGAGTTATCAATCGAATGTTGTGGCACGATTGAAAGGGATACCAAATTATATTTTTACCGATGATTTTAGAGTTTTTCATCCGTATATAAAATGGGTGACAACAAAGATTTATATGCCTAGCTTTATCAAAGCACAGTCTAAGATAGCGTCTTTTCATGCCCTAAAAGAATGGTCATACCTGTCACCAAAATATTTTGCTCCTGATGAAGAAGTACTCAATGAAAATGAGTTGGTTAAGAAAGAATACATTTTTATAAGAGAGGTTTCAACTGAGTCATTAAACTATGTTCATCAACTTAAAAATATTGTTGCAAAAGTTGCGGTACATATCAATGAAGATATTAAAGTCTTATTTTCGCTGGAAAATAAAGGTGAAAGAGAATTGTATCCATCAAATTGGATTTTACTAAATGAACCCATTAAAGATATTCATTCACTGATGTATTACAGTAAATGTGTTATCTCATCGGGTGATAGTATGGCAAGGGAAGGAGCCATGTTAGGTGTACGAAGTATGTATTTAGGAGAAAGGGATATGCCTGCTAATGAAATGTTGATCAAAGATGGTTTTTTGGTAAGAGCAAACTTTGATGACTTTAAAAAGAAGTTTGATCATATCATCAATGAAACAAATAGTACTGAGGTACAAAAGAACTATAGAAATAAGCTCAAAAATGAATGGATAGATGTTTCTGATCTTATTTTATCAACAATAAAAAACTATTAAATAATGAATATATCTATTTTTGGATTAGGGTATGTAGGCTGTGTAAGTATGGGATGCCTTGCAAAGAACGGTCATAACATAATTGGGGTCGACGTTGTACAGAATAAAGTCGATCTGATAAATGAAGGAAAACCTACAATTATTGAAAAAGACATCGATAAAATTATAAAGGAAGAACACAGTAAGGGAAATATAAGTGCTACAACTGATAGTGCTGATGCCGTAAAGAATACAGATGTTTCCTTTATTTGCGTAGGGACTCCATCCTCAGAAAATGGTCAATTGAACCTGAAGTATGTATATAAAGTAGCAGAAGATATTGGCAGAGCCCTTAAGAATAAGGACTCTTTTCATGTAATAGCTATAAGGAGTACGGTGTTTCCCGGAACCAATGAAGAAGTAAGCAGTATCATTGAAAGTGTATCATCAAAAAAGAAGGATCTGGATTTTAGTGTGGTCTCAAATCCCGAATTTCTAAGAGAAGGTAGCGCTGTCAAAGACTATTACAACCCAGCAGTTACCGTCATAGGGTCTACTAATGAAAAAGCGCTTGAAGTAATGACTGAGATTTATGAAAAAATTAAGGTGCCAATAGCCAAGGTGGGAATAGCAGAGGCCGAGATTATCAAGTATATAAATAATTCGTTTCATGCGCTTAAAATTACCTTTGCCAATGAAGTTGGCAATATTTGTAAGAAAATGGGTATAGACTCGCATAAGGTTATGGAATTGTTTTGCATGGATACGAAATTGAACATCTCACCAAGTTATTTAAAGCCCGGTTTTGCCTATGGAGGTTCCTGTCTACCAAAAGATTTGAAGGGCTTAAGTACCATAGCACATGATAAGTACTTAAGCGTTCCGGTAATTAATTCAATCGAAGCATCTAATGCTTATCAAAAGAAAATTGCTTTCGAATTAGTGACCGCAAAGAATAAGAATAAGATCGGCATACTGGGATTGAGTTTCAAATCTGGAACAGATGATTTAAGATATAGCCCTGCGGTTGAATTGACAGAAAGCCTAATGGGAAAAGGCTATGACCTAAGTATTTTTGATGAAAATGTGAATCTCACAAAAATTTCGGGGACTAACAAAGACTATATTGATAAGCACATTCCGCATCTTTCAGATTTGATCACCGATGATTTAAACAAAGTAGTTGAAAAGTCAGAAGTATTAGTGATAACACAGAATAATCCTAAATTCCAAGAAATTGCTGAGAGATATGAGGATAAATTTATTATTGACCTTGTAAGAATACAAGAAAGCTATTCCACCGAAAATGTGGAAGGGATTTGTTGGTAACTCGCACGATGACTATGAAAAAGTATTGTTTATTATCAAATGACGTAGAAACTACCTCAATTTGGCATAATACCCTGAGGGATGAAACAGGCTATAAAGTGCTGAAAGAAGGTATGCCGTTACTTCTTGATTTGTATGCAAAATATGACGTAAAGTCCACATTTTTTTTCACAGGATATATTGCCAATTTATATCCGGAAATTGTAAAAATGGTACAACCTTATGGCCATGAAGTGGGTAGCCATGGCCTATCTCACGAAAAAGAAGATGGTTTTGATATTATGCCACTAGACCGACAGATACAGCATCTAAAGGAGTCAAAGAAAATTCTTGAAGATATCTCTGGGGAGGAGGTAATTTCATTCAGGGCCCCAGCCTTAAGAGTGAATAATGATACCGCAATAGCGTTAATAGAAGCAGGTTATAAGATTGATAGTTCGGTTGCCTCACAGCGATTTGATATGTTTATGTCTTTTGGGGGCGTAAAAAAATTAAACTGGTTAACTGCTCCCAGGCTGCCTTACAGAACGTCATCTAAGAGTCTTTTTAAAAAAGGTGATGGAGCATTGATTGAAGTGCCATTAAGTGCCTCTTTAATACCCTATTTGAGCACAACTATGCGAATTTTTCCAAGGTTAACGGCGATACAAAGAAGAATTATGGCATATGAAGCAAAAAAAACAGGAAAACCTATCGTCTTTGATACACATCCCAATGAATTCATAGACGAAAGTAATGAAGAAAGAAAAATTCATAAACGCTCATCCAATCCTGTAGCAATTTTTTTACAAGACACC
Source organism: Flavobacteriaceae bacterium (assembly GCA_030065775.1). Lineage (GTDB taxonomy): Bacteria > Bacteroidota > Bacteroidia > Flavobacteriales > Flavobacteriaceae > Aureibaculum. The sequence goes on from JASJDL010000069.1 coordinate 8,560, forward strand.
TTACGCTCAAAATTAAAAGTGAAAAATTTAGGACCTAAGGGCGTTAAAATTTACGAAAAAGAAATTCGCTATTTCGATCAAAAGCAATTTGAATTCTGTAATATAAAAGATTATTGTCTTAAAACCGGCTTTCTACAATGAGGATATATATTATAACAATGGATGACCCTGTCCAGACTTACGACTTTATCAAAGATATAATAGATGCTAAAAAAGATGAAATTATAGGTTTGGCTATTCCCAAAGGAAATAGGCTGACATTGTCTAAAGGAAAATCGAAGTATACCTATATTCTCTCTTTATTTCTAATAATGGGTCCATGGCATTTTCTTAAGAATTCGATGAAAACGATACTCTTTAAGTTCAAAAAGAAGTTGTCTCAGCTCGGTGTTGGTAAAAACCCGTCTATACGCACTTATGCTGAGAATAACGGCATTCCAGTGCGAACCATTACAACACCTAACAGTAAAAAATTCAGGTCATATTTAGAGACCTTAGATTTAGATCTAATTATTAATCAAAGTCAGAACATCATAAAAAAAGAGTTATTAGAGATTCCAAAAATCGGTGTAATTAATAGGCATAATGCACTGCTTCCTAAAAATAGAGGTAGATTAACACCATTTTGGGTAGCATTTAATAATGAAAATGAAACGGGTGTTTCCATTCATTTTGTTGAGGAAGGAATAGACTCTGGAGATATTATAGTTCAGAAAAGGTTTGAGGTAACTGCTAAAGATAACTTTAATACAATTGTTAAGAAGAATTATGAGATCGCTTCGAAAGCCATGATTGAGGCCATAGACCTACTCTCTCAAGAAAAGTACGATTTCATGCATAATGATGATACTTTAGCTACCTATAATACAACCCCCACTTTAAAGCAGGCATTTCTTTACAGAAAGCACAGAATTTTAGACCGTTTATTTTAAATTATCCACCATTTATAACTTTTTTTATTTTTTAAATAAATAATTGCTATCTTTGTACTAGCTATAAAAAAGAATCCCCTTAAATGCCAATTTTAGTAAATAATCTTTTAAGCTTGTCTGCAGCGGTGAATGCTGTGGAGAGCTAATGCTGTATTTACATGTATTGTCTTATTTAGGTTGAGTGAATCTCTTCTGTAGCTGTAACAGTTAAAGAACAGAATCGCTTTGCTGGGCGGTTCTACCTAATGCTAAGGCTATGAAAAAAGAGTTATTAAATGATATTTTAGAATTAGAAAGTTTTCTAAAGAATGATTTATTACGAAAAAAGGAGTTTATTCCAAAGCGCGGTGTGATAACATCAAGAACTGCGTTCTTAAAATCAAAATTACTTTTCAATAAGCTGTCTAATGGTACTCGAAGACTGAAGTCTTCACAGGAGTTACCTGTTCAAGAAAACAAAATTTCTACGAACAGAAATGTCATTCTTCAATCTACGAATAAAGAGGTATATGACTTTGTTAAAACTTATTTACCAGATAGTGAAGAGGAAAGTAACTTGGTTATTCCCAAAAATAAAAGGTTATCTGCTTTCGGTAATTTGAATAATATTCAGAATGTTTTTGTTCTAAGCAAACTGAATGATTTCAGAATGATCAATAAACATTTAGAAGAAGTCAATCAGAACTTACCATATAGAGGAAAGTTATTAGGTTGCTTTGAAACATTTAAATCAAGAAATTCACAGAGAAAAGTCTATCAGATTCCTGTCATTAAGCATTTGTTTGGTGCATCTCAGTTTATCTTCATGCGCGCATTTCCTAAGTTACCGGTCTTGAAAAAAATATATTTTCAGGTAACAAAAGGTAAAGACAGATTATTGTCAAAAGCCGAGGCCTTGGGTCGACTGGTAAGTTGTGGTTTTGAAATAATTGACTATAAGCAAATTCATGGAATCCATTATTTCGTAGCTAAAAAGGTAAAAGAACCTGCTTTCGATATGAACCCAAGTTATGGTCCACTATTCAGGATGAATAGAATAGGTAAGAATGGAAAAATTATCGGAGTTTACAAACTCAGAACAATGCATCCCTATTCAGAATACCTTCAAGACTATATTTTGAAATTAAATGGATACTCAAAAACCGGTAAACCCGCAAATGATTTTAGAGTGGTGCCTTGGGGTAGACTTTTTAGAAGATTTTGGATTGATGAATTTCCTCAAATAATTAATGTTCTTAAAGGAGATATGAAACTTGTGGGCAGTCGACCGGTCTCTGAGCGCTACTTTAATGATATACCTCAGGATATTCAAGAATTAAGATTGAAGCATAAACCAGGATGTATCCCTCCTTATGTTGCATTAAATAGAAATAGTTCTGTTGAAAGTGTTTTACAAGCAGAAAAGGAATATTTACTTGAAAAAGAAAGAAATCCTTATTTTACAGATACAAAATACTTTTTCAAGGCCATCTACAATATTTTGATTGGTGGTAAAAGAAGCGCTTAATGCTTGACACATCACAGTCATTTAGCAGTCATAGAGGAGCATTCATTTAGTTGGATGCTCTTTTTTTATACTTTGGTTTGTGTGCACACTAATTATCAAAGAATAACGGCGTCAGAGTAAACATTCAATTTGATATAATGGTCAGAGTAATTAGTTATGCAAAAATAAGTAAGACAAGGAAGAAGTATAGAAATTCTACATTTTTTATGATTCTTTACTTCATTAAGTCCTCCAAAGATTGGCCAAATTCCACCACTGCTTTTGCTTATTCTTTTTCTCAAATTCGCTACCATAACCATATCCATAGCCATATCCCTTTTTAGGATCAACAGCATTGATCAAAAGTGCTAAGTTCGGGAACCTCTTATCTCTGTGAACGGCTTTAAGATAACCGAGTTGGCGCTTATCTAAAAAGTTTGCGCGAATCACATAGATGAAGGCATCTGCATAATCACGTAATAACATAGTATCGGTGATAATGCTCGAAGCAGCAGTATCTACAATAATATAATCATACTGGCTTTTAACTTGTTCGAAAAGTTCTTTTACCCGGTAGTTCATTAACAATTCGGCCGGGTTAGGAGCTATGTCACCGGATGAGATGAGATCCAGGTTTTTAATTTTCGGAACGGAAACAGTAATTTCTTTGGTATTTAATTTGGTATCTATAATGAAATTGGTGACACCTTTTGTTCCCCGTATACCAAGGTAAGTTTTAATTTTTGGCGCTCTGATATCCATACCAAGCAACAATGTTTTCTTCCCTGCAAAGGCCAGCGAGGAGGCTAAGTTTGAAGAGATAAACGATTTTCCTTCATTGGCTATGGTTGAGGTCACAAAAATTGTTTTTCCAGTGGTAATCGAATTATCAACTATAAAATTTAGATTGGTTCGTATAATCCTAAATGCTTCTGCCACACTGGAATTGTCATTTTCAGAAACTAAATAGCCTTTTTTACTTTCATATTTTGGGATATCACCTAATATCGGAATACTCAATATCTTTTCAAGATCTTCCTTATTCTTAATTTTAGTATTCAAAAAATCCGACAGGAAGATAATGACTGCAGGAATCAGTAGGCCTATAATGAGGGCGGCCAGATAGAAGACCTTCTTTTTAGGGGCAATAGGGCCAAAGGTGCTTTCTGGCATATCAATAATTTCCGCATTCGGGTCAGAGACTCCCAGAGTAATAGCAGTTTCTTCTCTCTTCTGCAATAAATACAGGTATAATGCTTCTTTTATTTGCTGTTGTCGCTGTACATCTCTAATCTGCCGCTCCTGTCGCGGTGCTGAATACAGCTTCGAATTTATTCTGGCTTCTTGTTGGTTCAATGCATCTAAAGAAATTTTCTTTGCATCTTGAAGACTGCCTAATTGAGAGTTGATATTCTGCTTTATGGTTCTAAGCTGTTCATTTATATTCGCTACAATTGGGTTCTTTTCGGTCGAATTTTCTAAAAGTCTTTTTTTCTCAAGCATTAACTGGTTGTACTGATCAAAGGACAATGAAACATTATTATCACTTATGCCAATATTTGATGGTATAAACTCGTTACTGTTGGTGTCATCTGATACAAAGTCCTTTACTAACCCGATAGTTTCCAATTCAGTATTTGCCGTTACGATTTGCCTTTCAATTTCCTGGCTGCTCTGCATGTTCAGTCCTGTTTCGGAGGCAACATCTGATAACCTATATTTTGTCTTTAGAGACTCAGCATCTAAGTCGACATCAGAAAGTTCATTCGATATAATCTCAAGACGTTTGGTTACAAAATCTGAAGTACTTTTCGATAATTCATCTTTTAAACGAATGGTGCGCTCATTGTAAGTCTTTATTAATTCATATAAAAAATCTTCTCCCTTTCTTCTATTACCCTCGGTTATTGAGATATTTAATATGCTTGAAAACTCAGATTTTGGCTCAATTGAAATCTTATTGGAATAGGTCCTGGCAATACCTTGCACAGTGCCAATACTTACATATATTTTTTCACCAATGAGCCCAAAAGCTTTGAGATCTATGTTGGGTGTAATTATTAAGTCGCCAAAGTTATTCGTTACTTTTTCCCCAAAATCATATTTTTTTGTTAGAGAGGTTTCGACGTCGGTATATGTGAACGAATTTTCAGAAATTACATCTACTATGAACTCTGCACTTAGTTTGTATACGGCAGAATCACTTATAAAAAAATTCAATTTTAGTGGCGGATTAGAATAATTTTCTTTTTCATAGAATCGTGTTTCCATGGAAAGATTATTGTCCAAAAATTCACTCAGTTTGTTTTTCTGTGTATAGAATCGAATATTGAATCCCAGATTTTTGATTACTTCTCCTATCAGGCCTTTGGATTTCAGAATTTCAATTTCATCTTCCACATTACTTGCAGATCGATTATTAATATTCAAATCTTGAAATACCGATAGCATTGAGTCATCCTTACTCCTCTCATCCTTTACTTTAATCGCTACACTTGATCTGTATTGCGGCCTCATGAAATTTAATTTGTAGAGTACAAAGGCGAGCGCTAAAAAAATGGATAGCAAAAACCATTTCCAATGTCTCGAATATTGATCAATAACATTTCTGATATCGACGCCACTTTGATCCATATTCTGGTCTTCCGGAAGTACGCTGAAATTGTTATTCATTATCAATTAAATGATTGCTGATTTCTTATTTATCTTGTTAAACTTACGATTAATGCTGCCACAGCTGCTAAGGTCGAGATCGTGTTTAAGGTTGCTCCTACATTGGGCCCTATAGATGAAGATTTGATTCTTGAATTATTAGGTTCAACATATATAACATCATTCTGTGTAAGGTAATACATCGGAGAATTAAATAAGGTTTCTGTAGTTAAGTCAACTCTGTTATAGGTTGTTTTTCCTTTATCCTCTCGTATTACCAACACATTCTTTCTTTCGGCTTGCAAATTAAGATCCCCGGCGAGCCCCAAAGCCTCCAAAATAGTTAAACGATCATTTTCAATGGTATAAACACCTGGTCTCTGAACCTCTCCCAAAACAGTTACTTTAAAGTTTTGCATCCTAATAATAACTATTGGATTTTTCAGGTACTCTTTCAACATACTCTTTATTAATTCTGTAGCCTGAGCGCGATTTAACCCACCTAGTTTTATAGTTCCCAATACTGGAAATTCAATATTTCCATTGGCATCCACTAAATATCCTTGGTGAACTGTTCGCCCATCTCTATTTGCATCGTCAGAATATGTCATGCTGGTCAAATTAAATGGCCTGGACAGGTCCTGATCAAGGGCGGAAACAACGATTGTCAGCACATCATCAGGTTTTATAACCAATCCGTAATTATTAATTGAATTCGCAGTTGCAGCAAGGTCAGCATCCTGAAAATAAACAACATCGCTTCTGGAAGCGCATGAAGTTATTAGCATTAAAAATACTAGTGCAATAATCGTGAAAGTTCGGTTGGTTTTCGTTGTATGGCCCATTAAAAATATATTTTTCACTAATTTACTAATTTATATAACATACGGTTCAAAAATTAGATGCTATCTGGTAGGTTTTGGTATCGCCATTATCTGCTCTTTAAATCTGTAAAATACTGTAGTATCATCTTTTACATTTTTATGAACGATCATCCCGGCCTGAATTAAATTGTTATTTCCAATCTTTACTCTTGGAATAACTGTTGCATTTATGCCAAAATAATTATTGTCACCAACAGAAGAGTGTCCTGCGATACCCGCTTTTGAAAAGAAATTACCATTTCCTACAGTACAATCGTGACTTATGAAACTATAGGCTGTCAAGATATTGAAATCACCTATTGTACAATGGGGTTCAATGACACAATAAGGAAAGATGAGATTTCCTTTTCCTAATTTTTGAGTGCCAGAAATAATAACTGTATGGTGAATAAAACTGCCAAACTGGGCTTTTTTAGTTTTCAGCTGCTCAATCATTTTATTTCGAAACTCCACATTACCTATACCAATAAGAACTTCTTCATTTTCTGAAGGCACGTAAGCATCTATGTCACAAAGAACGGGTGCTTTGAATTTATAATGGTCATAATATTTTTCAATATTATAGTCATAATCAATATACCCTTTTATGCGTATTTGTTCTTCTTTCCCTACTTTAGAATTATTTTCTTCTATATAAAAGGTAATTTCTGCTGCCAATCCTCCTGTACCGAGTATAATAACGTCTTTCATGGTTGCGTAGATAAGTTTATAGTTTATTAGTTTACAAATAAGGTAGAATACACCTACATTTTGCTTTGTATAAGGTCTTTCAGACCGCTAATTGTATCTGACGTCTCAATCTCATCTGCCGTGAGCGTGACATTATATTCACTCGAACTTATGGCGATGATACTCAGAACTGCCAATGAATCCCAGGCATCAAAAGAGTCTAATTCGTCTTCAATGTTGACATCGTCAACTTCTAAGATTTCAGCAATTAATTCTTCAAAATTTTCCATAGCTTTTTTATTTATAATTGATAATTTCACAAAAATCCAAATTACCCAGGGTCATTAGCAATGAAGTCCAGCTCAAACCGGCACCGAAACCTGCTAAGCAAATGTTATATGAATTTTTAGTTAAATCTTCGCCAAGGCTATCACATATTGTCGTGGGGATCGACACACTTCCTGAATTACCATATTTTTCTACGGTTCCATTTGGCATCTTCGCTTTCGAAACCCCCATTTTTTCAGCTAACTTTTGTAGCATGAATTTATTGGGTTGATGAAACATGTAAT
>JASJDL010000070.1 GCA_030065775.1 Flavobacteriaceae bacterium
GATTTCGAACCTGGTATTCACTTTCCACAACTCCAAATGCAGGCTGGTGAAACCGGAATTAATAATTTGCGTATCTACAACCCCACTAAGAACGGAATTGAGCAAGATCCCGATGCCGCTTTTATTAAAAAATGGGTTCCAGAACTCGCCAAGTTGGAGACTCGATTTATCCATGAACCTTATTTGATGACGCCACTAGAGCAGCAATTCTATGACTTCAGATTAGGTAAAGATTACCCCTATCCTATCGTGGATATAAAAGAAGCCCGAAAAAAGGCCAGTGATATTCTCTGGAATATGAAAAAGGACAAAGACGTACGCAAAGAAAATCAACGCATCCTGTCCAAGCACACCCTGAAGGACAGAAAAAGGATGCTCGAGGGTGAATAATGCAAATTTTAACATTTTATTTTGTTTAATTATTTTAATTAATACTTAAACATAATTACCTTTGGGTCATGATCTTTAACACGACATATCATAATTCAGACGATGTTGAGTTTATGAACGATCTCGTTGGCCGTCCTTTTTCTATGCTCAAAGCATTAAGAATAAGGGGTGTTGGGTCGAAACGTATGATCATCGAAGAGGTAAGTGTTAATATGCAGCAGTATTTGAATACTACAGCAGATATCAACTACGCCAACATCGAATTGCGGCCTGGTGGCATTTTGATACGAATAAACAAAGGATTACAGACGTTCACCTGGGCTATCCCCTATTACCAATTGGTAATTTACAAAAGCGATGGCTCGAGTATTCATGCCCAAGGTCGATTCATACGATTTTCCAGAAATCAATTTTTTAAAGAGAATAAGAAGTTTTTTGACAAGCTTTTAGATTTGAAAGTCAAATATGACTTTGAATTCAGATCGCCGACAATGTCAATATAGACTATGGAGCTAACAATGGAACATACAGACAGAATTATAGAAATGGCCTGGGAAGATCGCACACCGTTTGATGCCATATATATGCAGTTTCACTTGAAGGAACAAGAGGTCATTCAATTGATGCGTAGGGAATTACAGAGAAGCAGTTTCAACCTGTGGCGCAAGCGTGTTCAAGGTAGAAAGACAAAGCACTCGAAATTAAGATCCTTTGACAAAGGCAGGTTTAAATGCTCAAGACAAAAACAAATTACTCACAATAACATCTCAAAACGGTAACGTGCTTTGCGTTAAAGACAGCACGAAAAAAAGACTTAAATGGAATTACTAGACGTACTTACAAAATCAAAAAGCAACAATCCTTTGAACGGCTACTCGTTCGAAGAAATAGGTGACGATCACCTTTCAACCGGTATTGAAACACCTTTAAGAAAAGATGCCTTTGAGTTAACAGATGAAGAAAAAAAGCGAAAAATTGCTACATATTTCGAGAAGATCATGGATGTTATGGGCTTAGACCTTACTGATGACTCTCTTAAGGGTACTCCTCAAAGAGTTGCTAAAATGTACATAGATGAAATCTTTTCAGGGCTGAATCCAAATAATAAGCCAAAAATTGCGCTTTTTGACAATAAGTACAAATACAACCAGATGCTGGTGGAGAAAAATATTACTTTCTACTCAAATTGTGAGCATCACTTTGTACCTATTATCGGAAAGGCGCATGTAGCATACATTTCTTCAGGTAAGGTAATTGGGCTTTCAAAACTGAACAGAATTGTTCAGTACTATGCCAAGCGCCCGCAGGTTCAGGAGCGCTTAACGAACCAAATCGCTAACGAATTACAGCAAACATTGGATACAGAAGACGTTGCAGTAATTATTGACGCAAAACACTTGTGTGTTTCTTCTCGAGGAATCAAGGATGAAACTTCTGCTACGGTAACCTCTTTCTATGGAGGCAGTTTTATGGACCCGCGCAAAATACAGGAATTACAAAATTATATAAACGCATAGTTATGAACGTAATTGACAGAGCATTAGAATTTGAAAAGCGAAAATTAAGATCTCTTACAACGAGTGATCGAATTAAAATAGGCCGTGAAGCAAAAGAATTGATTTTGGCTATTAACGAAATCTATAAAAAAACAAAAGATGCGAATCTTATGGACATTATGAAACGGTTGACTGTGATCAAACGTAAGGTTGAGAAACGTTTAAATATTATTCCTACGGTGTAGTAATGAGGACTATTGCACTTATAGGAGGCAGTAAGGGGATTGGAGAGGCTCTGCTTAAACAACTCGTTGAAAATACTTCCCTAATCAACATAAGCAGAACCTCTCCTTCTATTTCGCATGCGAATTTGAAACATCATAGCCTTGATGTTCTTCATGATCAATTGCCAGAAGTGGATACGCTGGACGGGCTCATCTATTGTCCTGGTAGTATCAACTTAAAGCCGTTTTCCAGGTTGCAAATAGAAGAATTTAAGGAGGACTTCGAAATTAACGTTTTGGGAGCGGTGAAGTCGATTCAGCATTTTTTAAAAGCACTAAAGAAAGGTAGCAATCCTTCAATTGTGCTGTTCAGTACAGTCGCCGCCAAATTAGGAATGCCTTATCATGCCAGTATAGCAACCGCAAAATCAGGCGTTGAAGGTCTTGTAAAGTCACTGGGGGCTGAATTCGCTCCGTCCATTCGAATCAATGCAATTGCGCCTACCATAACAGATACAGGCTTGGCGGAAAAGATTTTGCGAAATGATGCTATGAAAGAGAAAATGGTAGAGCGTCATCCGTTGAAAAAATACCTTGAGCCTTCGGAGGTAGCTTCGATGGCAGCCTTTTTATTGTCCGAGGACAGCCGTTCGATTTCCGGGCAAACCTTTGAATTAGATTGTGGAATCGTAAGTTTTAAAATTTAGTACTATGTTTGGATTATTTAAAAAGAAGTCAGAATTGGAAAAATTGCAGGAGCAATATGAGAAACTGATGAAACGCTGGTATCAGGTTTCGGCGATCAACAGATCGGAAAGTGATACTCTTTACGCTGAAGCTGAGGCAATCCTCAACAAGATGGAAGCCCTCCGGACATGAAATTCTGGGGACTGCTCGTCATCTTTCTAATTTTAAATTTTGGTGGACTAGCAATTGGAACCTTATTGATGAATAATGGTCCGATGACTGACTGGTACCTGAATTTAAACAAAGCCCCCTGGACACCCCCCGGATGGGCCTTTGGCATGGCCTGGACCACTATTATGATCTGTTTTTCCATTTATTTAGCCAAGCTATTTATTACGAGAACATCTCTGACGCTTTGGCTGTTGTTCGGGGTACAGTTTGCCTTTAATGTTAGCTGGAATTTTATTTTCTTCAATCAGCAATTAATTTTATTCGGACTCGTAGTAATTGCGCTACTCACCGTTCTTATTTTTTACTATTTCGTAGCATTTCGAAAAACAACAAAACAATATAGGTTATTACTCGCTCCATACATGATTTGGTTGTGTATCGCCACTTCCCTGAACTACTACATCTTCTTATATAATTGATTGCCATGAAATTATTAATTTCAATACTTGTACTAACGATCATTTTAGCTATGAACACAGAATCATTTACAATTGATTTCGGAAAAGAGACTGGCGGACAAGACTGGTATGTAGTCAATGATGGGGTTATGGGAGGTCTGTCTTCTTCATCTATCACTTTGAACCAGAAAAGCATGGTTTTTAAAGGTGAAGTCTCCTTAGAAAATAATGGTGGTTTTGCTTCAGTAAGAAGCGCAAGACAACGCCTGGATCTATCAAACTATTCTGAAGTAAAAATTAAGTTTAGAAGCACAAGTAAAGATAGAATATTTGCTCTACGGATGAATACCAACGATGTTTATTACCGGCCCAGCTACAATCACAAATTTCAGTCTGCTTCTGAGGATTGGCAAGAGCTTACATTCAAATTATCAGATTTTAACGAAACTATTTTAGGACGAGAAACCGGAAAGAAAATTCCGTCGGATAATCTCAAAAGAATTATAAGAATCGGGATCATGCTCAATGATAAGAAAGAAGGACCATTCTCGTTGGAAATAGATGCTATAAGCTTCCAATAATTATGAATTTAAAGTATACGTTTGGGGCCATTGCAGCACTACCCTTATTACCTTTTATGTACCTTGACGGAAAACGTATCCGTTCAAGTGTTCCAAAATTACCCGAAGCTAGGGAACCTGAAGGTCTTGTTGAAAAACATAGCGATGAAAAATTAAACGTTTTGATTCTTGGGGAAAGTACAGTGGCAGGTGTAGGTGTTGCTACCCACAGTGAAGGATTTGCTGGTACTTTTGCTTCCGAACTGGCTAACCAACTGGAAACTACAGTCAGTTGGAGAGTGTATGCCAGAAGTGGTTATACGGCAAGACAAGTACGAAAAAGACTACTTCCGAAAATTACTGAAGAACAGGCAGACTTGATCGTTATCGGGCTCGGTGGTAATGATGCATTTACCTTAAACACGCCCAAGCGATGGAAACAAGATAGTGCTAAACTCATTGATGAGTTAAGGGCCTTATTCCCTGACACTCCAATTGCATTTACCAATATGCCCCCCATTAAGGAATTCCCGGCCTTCACGGGATTAATAAAATTCACCATTGGAAATCTTGTGGAAATACTTGGTGAAGAATTAAAGCGCTTGGTGGCATCAAGGGAGCAGGTATTCTACTACGATGATATTATTACCATACAAGGATGGAGCGAGCGCCTGCAATTAAACAATGCTCCTACTGATTTTTTTAGTGATGGTGTGCATCCTTCCAAGTTAACCTATCAGGCGTGGGCGAAGGATTTCTGCTTTTTTTTATTAAATAAAGCGTCCTTAGAGTTTTCCTAACTTCGTGTGTATAGCTTTTAGATAATTTGATAGTTCTGTTCGTACCTTCGGAAATAAAAATAACAGCCCGATCATATTGGGAAATACCAAAGCCAAGATCATAGCATCCGAAAACTTTATCACGGCATCTAATGTTACCGCGGCGCCAAGAATGGTAAAAATCAAAAAGATGATCTTATAGGTTAAATCTGTCCATTTACCCCTCCCAAACAAGTACTTCCATGATTGCAAACCGTAATACGACCATGATAAAATTGTTGAAAAAGCAAATAAAACAACAGCAAAAGCGAGTACATAGGATGATCCCGGAATTGCATTGTCAAAGGCCATGGAAGTGAGATTCACCCCACCTGCCCTGCTCCCATCAGCTAATAGGGCCTGGCCATTAACAACATCGCCATAGACAAAAGCACCATCAACATTAAACATGATAATCACTATCGCTGTCATGGTACAGATCACAACCGTATCTATAAAAGGTTCTAACAAGCCTACCAATCCTTCTGAGGCCGCAAATTTGGTGTTTACCGCAGAGTGTGCTATGGCGGCAGAACCGGCGCCTGCTTCATTTGAGAATGCGGCCCGTCTAAATCCTTGTATCATCACACCGATAAATCCACCAGTAATCGTCGCTCTTGGTGTAAATGCTTCTTTAAAGATCAAGCCAAAGGCATCATCGACATAGTTAAAATTTGAAAAAATAATGAATAATGCAGCCGCCACATAAAGCACTGCCATGAATGGTACAATTTTCTCTGTAACTTTTGCGATACGCTTGATACCTCCAATGATGACTATCCCTACGAAAATGGCAAAAATGAAACCGATCAAACTCCCGGAAGCTGATCCTTCGATGCCGAATCGGGAAATAATCTGTGCCGCAGCTTGATTGGTTTGGAAGGCATTGCCCCCACCAAACGAGGCCCCGACGCACAATAGAGCAAAAACTACAGCCAAAAGCTTACCGAAATGTTTAAATCCGTTTTCCTGTAATCCTCTGGAGAGATAATACATCGGGCCTCCAAAGACATTTCCTTGCTCATCGATATCTCGGTACTTGACCCCTAATGTGCATTCAACAAACTTAGAAGACATGCCTAGTAATCCGGCCAAAATCATCCAAAAAGTGGCTCCGGGTCCGCCTATGGAAATGGCTACTGCCACCATGGCAATGTTTCCTAACCCAACAGTTCCAGAAACTGCAGTCGCCAAAGCTTGAAAGTGATTGACTTCACCATGATGGCTTTCATCTTTAATCGTATCTACCAGGTCGCCCTCTACTTCATAAACGTTTACTTCTAAACTCCTATCTATTCGTTCAAGTTCATAATAGTTACCTCGTACCACCTGAATGGCAGTTGGAAAATGCCTGATGTTCACAAATCCGAAATAAATAGTGAAAAATAGGGCACCTGACAGCAATAGAATAAGCACTATTGGAATTCCGAACCCGGCAATGGTGATTTCAGTAAAAATGAGGTTCTCCCACCAGATGGCTACAGGCATAAAGGCATCATTGATCTGCTCATCTAATCCCTTAGACTGTGCATGAACAATAGTTTGGGTCAAAAAAAATGCTGAAAATAGGAGTACGGTACGTTTTAAATCCATTGCAATTGAATATTGATTCGACCGCAATTTGCCCCATCAATTAGTTAACCAGATAAAAAGTCGGAAAAAAGTTAAAAATGTCAGTAAAAGGACTACTGACAAAACAATCATAATCTACATTCTGAAAGAGATTCAAGACATCATTTCAAACTCAAACAGATCTCATATCAGGTGCGCGATGGTAAAGAAATATTCTCAGGAGGTACGGCTAAGCGTATTTTGCGTTCCCGCTTTTCCGACATTTCAAAAAGTGAAGCTTTTAATGGATTCAGATGATGATCTCGGGTCCAATTTTCCTTGCCAAAGACACCATCAAGTAATGCAATTAATAACCGTTTGATCTCATTATAATCATTGATGTCATAGGATCTGGCCAGGTCAAAGTTTTTAGGTTTTATTTCTAACCAATTATTTCCGGATTCCTTTTTCCGTACAGCAAATTTCAAAAATAATTCATAGCCTGCGGGTGTCAAATTTACTTTGCGCTCACCACCCGGTAAACCTATTAAGGTTACCAAATGCTGATATTTACCATTCGCGGACTTTATTTTCATAAACTTTAAGTGAAAATCCTTTGCATCAGGAATCACATTTTCTGCTAATTCTTTGACCCAGCTCAAAGCCAGGGCAAAAAATAGCATGATCAAAGCAGTTTTAAAAATTGCTGAAAACAAGGTTAAATTAATCGAAGCATCGGTGAGCTTGTACAACTGAGCAATTAAAGTGATGATAACAGTCACTGTGGAAAGCCAGGCCAATAATTTCAAACGGCGCTTTGCAAACGACTCCCATAATACAAATCCTAAAAAGCCCAAGGTCAAGAAAGCATAATAAACATCCAATTCGCTAATCAAACTCAAGGTTTTACCCGATAGCATTTTACTAAATGTGGGTAGCAATGAAAATAGAAATGGAAGTCCGATAATATATATCCAGTACTTAGACTTAATAATGTGTTCAACAGGTTTAGGTAAGTAACGGAACCAGGGTAAGGCTAATAATATAAATAAGCTATTAAATAGTGACAAAATGCTGCGCCATCCGTCTAGCATAAAACTATCTACTAACACTCTTTGGGCATAATATACTTCTAACGCCCCGGAAATACTCCAGCACAAAACAGATAGGGCCAGCCATACTTGTCCGAAATCACCCTGGCGCCTTCCGATATGATACCAAATGGCCATTAATGCTACAAAGGCGAACAGGCAAACAGAAAACTGCCACCAGCCATAAAAGAACAGTATGTCATTTGAAATATTCAATTTCTTGCTTGGAATTTCAAATATAGCCAAAATCAAAAAGCTTCCTTATTTCAGAAATTCAAGTATATTTATCGGTATGAACTCAAGAACAATCAGCAACGGTATTCTCAGGGCACTTTCGATTATTCTGGGCATTGGATTATTGCTTTATTTTTTATACCAGGTACGTTCGGTAATTATTTATATCGTTATAGCGGCCGTTTTATCATTGATTGCAAGACCCATTATCCGTTTTTTAAAGCGTAAGTTAAAATTCCCGAATACCATAGCGGTAGTGAGCACCATGGTCTTATTTTTAGGAATGTTATTTGGATTAATTTCTATGTTTATTCCGCTAATCATTAAACAAGGTCGCAACCTCTCATTACTTGATATTACGCAATTGGAAATTAGAATAGAAGAATTAATTAACCAGGCCAATGATTATTTCACATCACATGGTATCAATATACTTGAACAGTTGAAGAGTATAGATATTCTTTCAAATTTTAAGGCGATTCCAAACCTTTTGAACGATGTCATTGGTGCTGTGGGTAGTTTAAGTATCGGATTGGTCTCGGTTCTTTTTATCGCATTTTTTTTTATGAAAGACAGTCGTTTGTTACATAATGGGTTAATGGTCATCGTGCCTGATGAAACAGAGGATAGATTTGCCGCATCACTTGAAAAGATTGAGGATTTATTATCGCGCTATTTTATCGGATTGGTAACACAAATCACGATTCTATTCGTACTCTACACCATTATATTGTTAATTTTTGGTGTTGATAATGCCTTGGTTATCGCCTTTTTATGTGCGCTCTTGAATCTTATTCCTTATGTAGGGCCATTGATTGGCGGTGCTTTAATGTTGGTTTTAACAATGACGAGCCATTTAGATCAGGACTTTCAGACCCAAATACTCCCAACTACCATTTACGTTATGATCGGTTATGTTATTGCCCAGTTAGTGGATAATTTCTTCAGCCAACCTTTTATCTTTTCTCAAAGTGTGAAATCACATCCGCTCGAAATCTTTTTAACAATAATTATAGGAGGGATATTATTTGGCGTGACAGGAATGATCGTCGCAGTACCCATGTATACCGCAATTAAGGTGATTTTAAAAGAGTTTTTAGCTGAAAACAAAATTGTAAAATCACTGACCAAGGATTTATAAGGTTGAACACAAAGATTTTACATAAAGATGTTCAAGATTTCATTAATGAGCATCTAAAAACTGACCTCACGAAACTTATTTTTAAAGGTAGTCCATTTGATGGTATTACCATTCAAGAGCTGGCAGCGCAAATAGAAGTTAAAAAGCGCTGTGAAAAAAAACTGCCAACCTGGTTTGAAACTGAAAATATCTATTATCCAAACAAATTGAATATTGAGCAAAGCTCCTCAGGGGCTACTGCCAACTATAAGTCTGGGTTATTGTCTGGGAATTCAATTATTGACATTACCGGGGGCTTTGGTGTTGATGCCTTTTATTTTTCGAAACGGTTCAAGGAAGTCACCCATTGTGAATTGAATTATGAGCTCTCCCAAATTGCAGCTCACAATTTCAAACAGTTAAACGCTTCTATCCATACCATATCACAAGATGGGTTAGGATATTTAAAATCCCAGAACCCACACTATGACTGGATATATGTTGATCCGTCAAGAAGAAATGAGGCCAAAGGCAAAGTTTTCCTATTGAGCGACTGCTTGCCGAATATTCCTGAGGTTTTATCATTTTTATTTGAGCACTCAGATGCTATTTTGATCAAAGCCTCACCGATACTTGATATTTCAAATGCAGTCAATGAACTTAACTTTGTAAGCGAAGTGCATATAGTGGCTCTGGATAATGAGGTGAAAGAGTTACTATTCATCCTCCATAAAGGCTATACGGATTCAATTCAGGTTAAAACGGCTAACATTAAAACGAACACTACTGAATATTTCAATAGAGCACTTAATGCAAACGTAAAGCCCGACTTTTCTGTACCACTATCCTATTTATATGAGCCCAATGCGGCCATTCTAAAAGCTGGATTTTTCAATGAAGTTTCAAGTCAGTTAAATGTTTTTAAACTTCACAAAAACAGTCATTTATATACATCTAATAAACTAATAGAATTCCCAGGAAGGCGTTTTATAATTAAACATCAGCTCAGTTATGATAAAAAGTCACTAAAACGATTCATCCCCAGTAAAAAAGCAAATTTCACGACACGCAATTTCCCTGAAAAGGTTGCGCAAATCCGTAAAAAAACCGGAATAAAAGAAGGGGGTAATGATTACGTTTTTTTTACAACAGATCTAAACAACAAGCGCATTGTGCTTATCTGTGAAAAGGTGTAACTTTACCAAAAATTGTAGTATGCAGTCTTCAGTTTACGAAGCGATAAAAGCGAAAAAATTAGTTGGTGACAAGGTCAATGATGATCTTGTGGTAGAAGCCGCTTTGCAAATAAACATAAACGACGAAGCCTATACAGTAATGATGCGAACACCCGGGGACGACGAAAGCTTGATCAGAGGCTTACTTTTTGCGGAAGACATTTATAAAGACGTAGCTCCTCTATCATTAGCAACTATAGAACAAAAGGAAAACGGATTTTCAGTGGTAAATGTCGTCATCCCAAAAGAGAAGCTTGGCAAAGGCTACCTAAACAAACGCACCTTACTTTCGGTGTCCTCTTGTGGGATTTGTGGTAAGCAGCAACTAAGTGATATGGAACTTTCTGGCGATGTGCTGACGAAACGACGAAAATTAGGTTTAGCCACTATTAAGAGGATGTTTAACAGCATGAAATCGGAGCAGCTTCTATTTCGCTCTACTGGTGGCTCACATGCCACCGCAGCCTTTACTGAGAATGGAAATTTACTGAGCATCAAAGAAGATATTGGGCGTCACAATGCCTTGGATAAGGTAATTGGAGACCTGCTAAATACGAATAAGTTAAAGGAAGTGGCGTGCATTCTTGTCAGTGGGCGTGTTTCTTATGAACTCGTATCAAAAGCATTTATAGCTAAGATTCCAGTAATTGCAGCTGTTTCTGCCTGCTCGTCATTGGCAGTCGATTATGCTAAAGAATTCGGTATATGCCTAATTGGATTTAACCGTGACGATAAAGCTACTATTTATGCAAATCCACATTATATTGCACTTTAAATGAGCACTAAAAAAACGGCAGCCCAGCCACCTGAAAAGCTAACTGGCATAAAACTTGCTAAAGTTCCTAAAACAGCAGCCGGCCTAAAGAGTATCAGCTCTTCTGTAAAGCATATCAGTAAAGAAACAGGCTTGGCAAAAGGCATTGGTTTATTAGCAAAGATGAACCAGAAAGATGGGTTTGACTGTCCGGGTTGTGCCTGGCCCGATCCTGATGAGAAGCGAGCCTTTTTAGCCGAATATTGTGAAAATGGAGCAAAGGCGATTGCAGAAGAAGCTACTAAAAACAGGGTGTCGCCACTATTTTTTACGACGCATAAGGTATCTGAGCTTGCAAAGCTATCTGATTACGATATAGGTAAAAAAGGGCGCATTACGCATCCTATGATTTTAAATGAGGGCAGCGATCATTATGAACAAATTTCCTGGCGAAATGCCTTTGACCTTATTGGAAGGGAATTAAATGCACTAAATTCTCCCAACGAAGCTATATTTTATACTTCCGGAAGAACCAGTAATGAAGCTGCCTTCTTATATCAATTATTTGTACGCCTATATGGCACTAATAATTTACCCGACTGCTCTAACATGTGCCATGAATCCAGTGGTGCTGCCTTATCGGAAACACTAGGTATTGGTAAAGGCTCTGTGACCCTTGATGATTTTAACCATACCGATCTCGTGATTGTCATCGGACAAAACCCGGGAACCAACCACCCGAGGATGCTATCAGCACTAAAAGACACGAAGAAACGCGGCGGCAAAATTATCACCATTAATCCCTTACCGGAGGTAGGTCTCATGCAATTTAAAGACCCTCAGAATCCTTTAAAATGGTTTTCAGGTGATAAACTGACAGATATATTCCTCCAAATCAAGATCAATGAGGATGCCGCCTTACTGAAAGCTCTACTAATCCTGCTTTTAGAGAAAGCTGAAAAGGATCCGGATGTAATTGATCTAGAATTCATCAATTCAAAGACCCATGGCTATCAAGATTTAATTCAAGATTTAAAGAAGCATGATACCGACGAATTAATTGAGCGTACCGGAATTGACAAAAATCTTGTTTTAGAAGCGGTCAACTTGATTGCCAATAGCAAAAAGATAATTATTTGCTGGGCAATGGGTTTGACGCAGCACAAAAATGCTGTTGATAATATACGCGAAATCGTTAACCTACTACTTTTAAAGGGAAGCATAGGAAAGAAAGGTGCCGGCACTTGTCCGGTTCGGGGCCATTCTAACGTTCAAGGTGATCGTACCATGGGCATCTGGGAAAAACCCAAGCATGCATTTCTAGATGCCTTGGAGAAAGAATTTGACTTTAAGGCACCCCGAGAACATGGATATGATGTTGTAAATGCCATAAATGCAATGCACTCTGCTAAAGCCAAGGTATTCATTGCAATGGGCGGTAATTTTATATCGGCGACACCTGATACCGAGTATACGGCAGAAGCATTACGCAAATGTGAATTGACAGTTCATATCTCTACAAAATTGAATAGAAGCCATTTAATTCATGGCAAAAAAGCCTTAATCCTACCGTGTTTAGGAAGGTCAGAAAAAGACCTACAGAAAAGTGGTGAACAGTTTGTCAGTGTAGAAAACTCTATGGGTGTTGTCCATCAATCACATGGACATTTGCCGCCACTTTCACAAGAATTATTGAGTGAGCCCGCTATTGTCACAGGCATGGCAGAAGCGACTTTAAAAGACTCTAAAGTAGATTGGAGTGCACTGAGAAATAATTATGATCTGATTCGCGAAAAAATAGAAGCTACCATTCCCGGTTTTGATAATTACAATCAAAAAGTACGGAAAAAAGGAGGATTTTACCTTCCAAATAATGCCCGAAAAGGTGATTTTTCAACTACATTCACACAAAAAGCCAACTTTACTGTCAATAGCATTTCGGATATTCAATTGGAAGAAAATCAGTTTTTGATGATGACCATCAGGACGCACGACCAATACAATACCACAATTTACGGATTAGATGACCGCTACCGAGGTATACTGAATGAGCGTCGTGTTGTGTTTATGAATGCTCATGACATGCATGATTTAGGGTTTCAAAAGTTAGATACCGTTGATTTGATAAGTCATTTCAAGGGTCAAGAACGCCGGGCTGAGAAATTCTTGGTAATACCCTACTCCATTCCGCGAAAGTGTACAGCGACCTATTTTCCCGAGGCAAATGTACTAGTACCAATTAAAAGTGTCGCGCATACCAGTAATACGCCAGCATCTAAAACCGTGGTGATTAGTATTAAGAAGCGCCAAGATTAAGAAATCATCGAATAAGCTCTTTGCTAGTGAAGAAGAATCGATTGATATTTATCATTTTTCTGCATTCTAGATAGCTCTAACTTAGCTTCGTAGTAATCGTAAACTGTGTGGCTATGCAAATTTTACTCCCTACCGACTTTTCAAACAATGCTTTTAATGCCATTAAATATGCATTTAAATTATTTGAAAATGAAAAATGCACCTTTCATCTTTTAAATACCTATACTCCAATTATTTATGACTATGATTTTCAAATGAATGTTGGTGGTGGCTTAGGAAAAGTGAGAGATGTTATTAGAAATAACTCCGTAGACCAGTTAGAAGAATTAAAGTTGAAACTGGAAAAAGACTATGCCTCTGAAGGCCACTCCATAGAAACTATTTCATCATTCAACACATTTACCGATGAAGTCAAAGCGTTGGTTGATGAATTGAATATTGATCTAATCGTCATGGGAACAAAAGGGGCCACTGGGTTAAAAGAGGTATTATTTGGTAGCAACACCATTCATATCATTAAAAAAAGAGTGTGCCCGGTTATGGCAATACCTGACAGCTATTTTTTTGAAGCACCGAAAGATATCCTGTTCCCTACAGATTATAAAATAGACTATACTGAAAAACAATTAGCTATTCTCAAAACCATTGCGCGTTTGCATAATTCGACCACCCATATTTTGCATGTGCAACACCACCGAGAATTAAATGAACTTGAAACCGACAATCAACAAAAACTAGAAACACACCTAGATACTTTTAAAAAGGCTTTTTATCATGTACAAGATAAAGAAATACCGGTTGCCATTGACGAATTTCAAAAAGATCATTATATACAATTGTTACTCATGATCAATAATAAGCATTCATTCTTTGAGAATTTGTTCTTTAAACCTGTAATTCATCAAATTGGTTTTCATTTGACAACCCCGTTTTTAGTGATACCTTCAAAAATGTAAATTAAAACTTATGAAAAAAGTACTCATACCTACCGATTTTTCAGACAATGCCTGGGATGCACTTACCTATGCGATTCGCCTTTACGATGACATTCCTTGCAGCTTTTATATTTTAAACACTTATGAAGTCGTCGCAACCGGTGCTACAGCAACATTACATACCAGCGCATCAAAGAAGATCTATAAAGTATTAAAGGAAGATTCCGAAAAGGGTCTAGAAAAAATTGAAGCCTACTTGAACGAGTACTTATTGAATGATAAGCATGAATATGAGATTTTTTCGAAGTATGGAAGTCTTAACCTCGTTGTACAAGAGCTCATTGATAAGCATAATATCGACCTGGTGGTCATGGGAACAACCGGTGCCAGTGGTATGAAAGAGGCATTTATAGGAAGCAATACCATGAAGCTTATTAAAAATATTACTGAGTGTCCTATTATAGCAGTGCCTAAGGATTATGAATACAGGGAGCCCGAATTAATAAGCTTTGCTACAGATCTTAAAAAACCATTCACTACACAAGAATTGAATCCATTAATCGAACTTTTGTTGATTCACGATTTAGATCTGGAGTTATTACATGTCAAGAAAGAAAAAGAGCTTAGCGATACTCAGAAACAAAATATTGATCTCGTAAAAAAGCTCTTAAAAAACGGTGATGTCTCTTATAAAGAATTGGATTTTGAAAAATCAGTTTCCAAAACAATTAATAATTATACCCAGAGCAACAAAGTAGATATCATTTGTTTGGCAAAATATGAGCACACATTTTTAGAACGATTGACCCGTGAAAAAGTGATAAAAAAAGTTGGCTTTCATAGTGCTGTACCTTTATTGACGATACCTGTCTAATTTGTTTTATACTATTAATGAAGACTCTGATCTATAGCGCAAGAGCTTTTGAGATACCCTATTTAAAAAACGCCAATAACAATAAGCATAAACTAATCTTTCATAAAAAATCGCTATCAGAAGATACTGTTCAAGATGCTAAAGATTTTGATGCCATTTCGATTTATTCAGCCGATAAAGCAGACTTTTCAATTCTAAAACAACTACAACAATTTGGTGTGGGGCATATTGCGTTACGCTCAGCCGGTTACGATAATGTGGCTCTTTCTTCGGCCAAAAAACTTGCTATTAAAGTAGCCAATGTGCCAGCTTATTCACCTTTTGCAGTTGCTGAGCACAGCGTATGTCTATTGCTTGCTTTAAACAGAAAGCTTTTGAAAGCACAGGCACGAATTAAGAGGTATAATTTTAAGCTCGATTCCCTTACCGGATTTGATCTTAATAAAAAAACTGTCGGTATCATTGGTACTGGTGCTATTGGCAGTGTGATGGTTAAAATCATGCATGGTTTTGGATGTAATCTACTAGGATATGATATTGTTGAAGACCAAACTCTGTGCGATACATACAACTTAAAATACTTGTCTTTATCTGAATTATGTGAGCAATCAGACATTATTACATTACACGTTCCCTTAACTGCAGAAACTCATCATTTAATTGATTCAAATCTTATCAAACAAATGAAACCTGGTGTGTTCATAATTAATACAGCAAGAGGAGCTGTTCTAAATACTGAAGCAATCATAAAAGGTTTAGAAGAGAATAGTATTGGGGGACTTGGAATGGATGTTTATGAGCATGAGCGCGGATTATTTTTTAAAGATCATTCCCAAAATATTCCGGAAGATATGCTGTTTAAAAAACTAAATGAACTACCAAATGTAATCATTACAGGCCATCAGGCGTTCTTAACTAAAGAAGCTTTAATGAATATTGCGGATACTACGATTTATAATTTGACTTGTTGGAGTAAAGGTCAAAGCACAGAAAATGAACTGACAACCGAAATCTAAGCTTTGAATATAAATATATTATTTCTTTATCCTTCCCGCCATACAACTGACATAAGATTTCGCTTTTTTACCTAAGGAATTCATTTCATCGGCCGGTGGGTATCCTAATTTAGAT
>JASJDL010000071.1 GCA_030065775.1 Flavobacteriaceae bacterium
ATCAATTGTCGCAGTTAATTGATACCTTGGTAAATCTGGTTTGTCGCGTGAACTTAAATAGTAGTTGTCAACGAGGTCCGGATGTATTTCCGTTTACAGGAAGAAAAGACTCGGCCGTTTCCACTTTAAGTGTGCATGATGCACTGAGAAGTTTTTCAATCAGAACCTTTATTGCTTCAAAGGATAATGACTATAATAATGAGATTTTAGAAGAGTTATTAGCGTCGAAGAAATCTAATTTTGTCAGTACAGATTATATACTATAATGTGTTGTCGAAATTAGTCAAGAAGCTGTAATAATTGCGCTACCGACCCCAAAAGTTTATTTTTGTCGGTATCGACCTTAGCTGAAATCTGAAGACCATTATAGTAGGTGAAAAGAAGAGCAGCCATGCTCTTTAAGTCTCGACCTTTTTTGAGTTCACCATTTTTCTCTGCATTTACTAATAATTGATAAAAGGTGTCTTCTATAAAAGCTTTGTTTTCTTGTAAAATGGGTAAATACGGATCATCTGATCCGTCAATAGCTGTGGTAGTATTGACAACAAAGCATCCTTTTTTATCGCTATCAGAAACAGCTTCATCGATGGCCAATTGAAATAATTTTCTGAAACCATCTTTTACGGTGCTTTCAGATTCGAGAATTGCTATCATTCGCTTACGACTGATTTCCTTGTAATTGGTAAAGGCACGATCGAATAATTGTTGCTTTCCCCCAAAGGTATCATAAAGACTGGCTCGATTAATCCCTAGGGTGTCTATTAAATCCTGCATAGAAGTAGCATGGAACCCTTTTCTCCAAAAGAGTTCCATAGCTTTATGAAGTACTTCTTCTTCATTGAATTGCTTTACACGTGGCATAATAATAGAAAATAGAATGTTTGTTCCAAATGTAGAGAAAAAAAATGATTTAGGTCTGCGCAAAACCTCCATCAACAGGTATCTCGGCGCCTGTAATAAAACTACTGGCGTCGCTGGCCAAGAATAAAACCGTCGTTGCTATTTCCTTGGCACTACCAAATCTACCTAGTGTGACTAGGTCAGGAAAACTACTTGCCATCTGATCAATATTTTCCTGGGGCATGTTATGCTTGCCATAAATTGGGGTATCAATAGGGCCCGGGCTAATGGCATTGACACGAATTCCTCTTGGGCCTAATTCAGCTGCTAATGTTCTTGTGATGGAGCGAAGCGCAGCTTTACTGGACGCGTAGGCAGCCATGGCCGGAAACCCTTTTACATTTACAACAGATGTGTTGAAAATGATACTGGCTCCTTCATTGAGGTATTCATTCGCCACATTTACGGTGAAAAGTGGCCCCTTTACGTTAATAGCGTGAACTTCATCGTAAATAGATTCAGTAAGCTCACCGATAGCCTCAAGTCTAAAAATCCCGGCATTCAAGAATAAAATATCAATTTTTCCGAATTTCTCGACGGTAGTGTCAATCAATCGCTTACTGTCGGAAATACTGGCCGCTTCCGCTTTGACGAGCAGATAGTCGCCGTTCAATTGGTCTTTCAAGGCATCAAGTTTTTCCTGACTTCTTCCGGTCAACACTACTTTTGCTCCTTCATTCAGAAGTAATTTAGCGCTTTCTAAGCCCATGCCGCTCGTGGCACCGGTAATAATTGCTACTTTGTTTTTTAAATTTTTCATATTGTTTTAAGGTTGTGTTCTTAAGATAGAACGAGTTATTACATATTTTGGAATGATTATTCCAGTACAAACATATAATAACAGAATGATTGTTCCAAATAAAAAAAGAATTTTATAATTTCTTTAACAAACTTGACGATTTTCGTTTTTGATAAAAAAGCTCGAACTTCGTTTCCTTAAAACTCGTGGTACCTCAGTCTATGAAAAAAATATTTCTTTTAATCTTTACTGTACTTAGCCTAAAAAGTTATGGTCAAAAAGAGCCTTTAAAAATTGGCGTTGTTGGACTTACGCATACCCATGTGCATTGGATTCTAGGTCGAGCGGATATCGGTGATATACAAATTGTTGGCATTGTGGAACCTAATAAAGACCTGGCACTTCGCTATTCAAAGCAGCACGGGTTTTCAATGGATCTGGTGTATAATACCCTTGAAGAAATGATCAGTGTCACAAGGCCAGAGGCTGTTACCGCTTTTGGTACTATTAAAGCACATTTGGAAGTTGTAGAAACCTGTGCCCCCAAAGGTATTCATGTGATGGTTGAAAAACCGCTGGCGGTGAGCTTAGCGCATGCCAAAAAAATGGAGGCACTAGCGAAAAAGCACAACATTCATTTATTGACGAACTATGAAACAACCTGGTATCCAACAAATCACAAAGCACATGAACTTTTAAAAGAAGGGAAAGTTGGTGAACTGAGAAAAGTGATCGTTCGAGACGGGCATCGCGGCCCGGTGAAATTAGGTATCAATCAGGAGTTCTTGGATTGGTTGCTGGACCCCGATGAAAATGGCGCGGGTGCTTTAATGGATTTTGGCTGTTATGGGGCCAATTTAATGACTTGGTTGCTAAGGGGTAAAAAACCACTATCGGTAACGGCGGTCACACAGCAATTACAGAAAGAGAATCACCCAAAAGTAGATGATGAGGCGAATATCATTCTAACCTATGATACGAGTACAGCATTGATTCAAGCTTCCTGGAATTGGCCTATGGGTAGAAAAGATATGGAGGTATATGGGTTGACAGGTGCTATCTATGCTGATAACCGAAATGACCTTCGGGTGCGCATTGCCGAAGGCTATGATGGTTATCAGGAAGAAAAACAAAAATTGCCGGAATTAGAAGCACCTTTCAACGATCCATTTTCATTGTTTGCTGCTGTTATTCGAGGAAAAATAAAGCTCAAGCCATACAGTCTTTCCTCTTTAGAGAATAATATGGTGGTCATGGAAATACTGGAGGCGGCCAAAGAGAGTGCAAAAAGCCGGAAGACAGTACAACTGACGCCATAAAATCTAAAGGCAATTCTGCCAGATCACGTCATCTGGTGTCGGTGCCTCTAACGCAAGCGGCTCCTTAGAAACGGGGTGAATAAATTCGATTTTTCGAGCGTGCAAATGAATCCCGCCATCCTTATTGCTTCGTACAAAACCATATTTTAAATCACCTTTAATGGGAGCGCCTATGGCAGAAAGTTGTGCTCGTATCTGATGATGACGTCCGGTTTCCAGATCAATTTCCAGCAAGAAATAGTTGTCTAAATTTTTAATGACTTTATAATGCAAGACGGCACGCTTGCTCCCCTTCGTTTCTTTCGTAAAGACTGTTGATTTGTTATTTTTAGGATTCTTTTTTAGGTAGTTAACCAGTGTATCAGTATCTTTTTCAGGCCTGCTTTTTACAACGGCCCAATAGGTTTTTTTTATGTTCTTGTCGCGCAGCATTTTATTCAAGCGCTCAAGTGCCTTTGATGTGCGGGCAAAAATAAGCGCACCACTTGTTGGGCGGTCTAATCTGTGAACCACCCCTAAAAATACATTACCAGGCTTTTTATATTTCTCTTTGATATAGTGCTTAACAATCTCATTTAACGGTCTATCACCGGTCTTGTCACCTTGTACAAGGTCACCAGCTTTTTTATTTATGATAATCAGGTGGTTATCTTCATAAAGTATATCTAGGTTTGCAGTGTGTGAAGCCATATTAGTTGGCTTTTAGATCTTCGTTAACTGCAGCAATGAAATCAAGAAGTTCATCACGTCCGACTTTTCCCGAAGCCGATGTCACAAAGTATTGTGGCATGTCTTCCCAAACTTTCAGCAGTTCTTTTTTATAGACTTGTAAATTTTTACTGAGTTGTGACGGTTTCAGTTTGTCAGATTTTGTAAAGACTATGCAAAACGGAATACTATTTTCTCCTAGAAAGCGCATAAAATCAAGATCAATTTTTTGCGGTTGATGGCGCGAGTCCACGAGTACAAAAGAACAGACGAGTTGCTGGCGCTTTAAAAAATATTCAGTAATAAATTTCTGAAAGTTTTTACGCTGTTCTTTTGAGACCTTAGCATAGCCGTAGCCGGGCAAATCAACCAAAAACCATTGTTCATTGATCTTAAAATGATTAATTAATTGTGTTTTCCCGGGTGTGCCCGAAGTTTTGGCCAGGTTTTTACGATTCACCAGCATATTGATAAGCGATGACTTGCCAACGTTTGAACGGCCAATAAACGCGTATTCAGGGATCAATTCCTGGGGGCATTTGGCAACATTGGTGTTGCTTACAATAAATTCTGCCGATGTAATTTTCATGCTGCTAGCGATTTACAGCTTTTCTTTGGCTAACCAATCATCAAGATATTCATTGAAGGTATCAGGATGTTCCATCATAGGAGCGTGGCCGCATTTTTCGATCCAATACAAACTAGAATTAGGTAGTAATTTATGGAATTCTTCAGCCACATCAGGTGGTGTAACGGTGTCATTTTTACCCCAGATCAATCCGGCCGGCATGGTCATTGACGGGAGGTCATTTGACATATTATGCCGAATGGCACTTTTTGCTATTGACAATGTTCTTATGAGCTTGTTACGATCATTGATCGACTCATAAACATCATCTATAATTTCTTTTGTTGCTATTTCAGGATTGTAAAATACATCCTGGGCTTTCTTTTTTACGTATTCGTAATCACCTCGTTTCGGATAGCTCTCACCCATGGAATTTTCATATAAACCCGAACTGCCGGTTAAAACGATACCTGAGACTTTATCAGGATGGTGCTTAGCATAGTACAACGCAATATGGCCGCCTAAAGAGTTGCCCAAAAGTATATAATCTTTCAGCTCTTTAAACCGGGTAAATTCTCGAATGAACTTCGCCAGATTCTTCACATTAGTCTGGAGCAAAGGCAGTGTATATATAGGCAATTCAGGCATTAAAACCTTGTATCCTTTACTTGAAAAATGTTCAAAAACACCATCAAAATTACTAAGGTTACCCATTAATCCATGCAAGATAATGATGGGCCTTCCTTCACCAGATTCTAAGTAACTGAATTTCCCTTCTTTTTTGTAGTTGTCACCCATTAATTGTCTCGTCGGTTTATAGCTAGTTGCAAAAGTAACTATTTTGGTTCAAAGTACAGATTTTCTTCAAAATTCTAAAACCTTTTCCTGACAAAGCATTTCCATACTATGTAAATAATTGATTTACAATACAATAATTTCGAATTTGGAAAGTTATTAACAAAGTGGTAAAAAATGGTAAAAAGTGGTAAAAATCTGTATATTTGTCGTTAAAATCTGCACAAACCGATAGCTAAGTGGTAAATCTAATTGGTACATACGAGTGTAAAGCCGATGTAAAAGGACGCCTTTTGGTGCCTTCTCCAATAAAGAAACAATTGGCTGCGGTATTGCAAGATGGCTTTGTTTTAAAGAGGGCTGTATTTCAGCCTTGCTTGGAATTATATCCTATGAGCGAGTGGAATGCCATGATGCAAAAGGTCAATAAACTCAACCGCTTTGTGAAAAAGAACAATGATTTTATCCGTCGCTTTACGGCCGGTGTAAAAATGGTCGAGTTGGATGGTACGGGCAGGTTATTAATACCAAGAGACCTGCATTCGTTTGCCGGTATTTCAAGAGAAGTGGTTTTAGCTGCTGTTGGGAATATAGTTGAAGTATGGGATAAGCAGCGTTACGAAAAAGCAATTGACGATGCTACTATTGATTTTGCCGAGCTGGCAGAAGAGGTAATGGGTGGTGATAATATAGCGGATGATGAGGTATCATAATCCGGTTTTGCTCTTTGAAAGTGTTGATGGTTTAGAAATTGATCCGAATGGAATTTACGTAGACGTCACTTTTGGCGGAGGTGGGCATTCGATTGAGATTCTGAGTCGATTGGGAGAAAGCGGAAAATTATTCGCATTTGATCAAGATGAGGATGCCTTGCAGAATGCATTAGATGATGAGCGCTTTACCCTTATCAATGAAAATTTCCGTCACATCAAACGGTTCTTACGATTCTATGGTGTAAAAAAAGTAGATGGCATCCTGGCTGATCTCGGTGTGTCTTCACATCAATTTGATGTTGCAGAACGCGGGTTTTCAACCCGGTTCGATGCAGAACTTGATATGCGAATGAGCCAAAAAGGAGAAGTTTCAGCTTTTCACGTGATCAACGAATATGACGAAGAAAAGTTGAGCAACATCCTATTCCTGTACGGTGAGTTGAGAAATGCAAGGGCTTTGGCGCGTGCCATAGTTGAAGCACGGGAAGCTGGTACTATCAAATCGAGTTTTCAACTAAAAGAAGCTTTGCGTCGATTCCTTCCGAAAAGTAAGGAGCATAAAATACTGGCCCAGATATTCCAGGCGGTCCGTATCGAGGTGAATGAAGAATTGGAAGCGCTGAAAGAGTTTTTAGAACAAACAGTCGATATATTAAAACCCGGTGGAAAATTGTGTGTGATTTCCTATCACTCATTAGAAGATCGACTGGTAAAACGATTTATGAGAAGTGGTTTATTTGAGGGGGAGCCCGAAAAAGACTTTTTCGGAAATGTTACGGTTCCCTTCAAAAAAGGAAAGCTCATTACACCATCAGCAAAAGAGATACAAGAAAATAACAGGGCGCGCAGCGCAAAACTAAGAATAGCAACCAAGTTATAATGGCCAACTTGAAACAAACTGTCTACGATCTGCTAAAAGGAAAATTCCTCGTTGATGAAGATGCTCCAAAAAATTGGACAATGCTCATTTTTTTGGCAATACTGGCTTTGATTATGATTGCCAGTGCGCACAGTGTAGATAACAAGGTTCAAAAAATAGCAACACTGAATAAGAAAAAGCGAGAGTTACGCTCAGAATTTGTAGCGACGCGTTCAGAGTTGATGAAACTCAAGATGGAGTCGTCTATCACTAAAAAACTAGCTGAAAAAGGACTCTATATCTCAGAAAATCCACCCAAAAAAATAAAAGTAAAACAATAAAGCCCATTGGCAACAAAGAAAAAGAACATACTCAATAAATTGTATCTGCTGACCGGTTGTATGTTTTTGTTCGCGCTGGCAATTACCTATAAATTAATTGATATTCAATATGTTAAAGGTGATTTCTATCGTGATCAAGCTGAAAAAGGAACTGTTCAGAATTTTGAAATTCCGGCTAACAGAGGCAATGTGTACACGGCTGATGGTAGTTTGTTAGCGACCTCTGTTTCTAAGTTCGATATCCGTATGGATGCCGTAACGATTTCACCAGAAAATTTCGAAGAAGGTATTAAAGGGTTGAGCCGGGAGCTTTCAAAAATGCTGGGGAATACGCCAGGTGCCTGGGAATCGAAAATCAGACAGGCAAGAAAAGTTAAGAACAGGTATTTATTTATTACACGTAATCTGAGTTATACAGAATACCAACGTATCAGAAAGTTTCCCGTTTTTAAGCTCGGTACTTATAAGGGTGGATTGATTGCGGAGCAGCGCACAGTTCGTGAGCATCCTATCGGAAAGATCGCCGAGCGATATGTCGGCTATGACGACTATCGCGGTCGTGTCGGTATTGAAGGGAACTTCCGCAACTACTTAAAAGGAAAAAATGGCAAGCGCCTCAAGCAAAAAATAGCTAAAAATCAATGGAAACCACTTAATGACAATAACGAAGTAGAACCTGTTGATGGTAAAGACGTTTATACGACCATTGATCTGAATATTCAGGACATCGCCCATCACGCCTTGTTGGAACAGCTTGAAAAATACGCGGCTGATCACGGCACTGTAGTCGTTATGGAAACTAAGTCAGGTGAGGTTAAAGCCATTTCAAATTTAGGACGTAATAAAGAAGGGAAATACTATGAGCGGTTAAATCACGCAGTTGGCGAATCACATGAACCGGGTTCAACCTTTAAACTGATGAGCATGATCGTTGCATTGGAAGATAAAGTAATTGATACCGGGGCGGTGATTGATACTGAAAACGGAACACTTAAAATTTATGATCGCACGGTTCGCGATTCCCGTAAGGGAGGTTATGGAAAAGTTTCTGCTGCTAGAGCTTTTGAAGTGTCTTCTAATGTTGGTATCGTAAAGATCATTGAAGAAAACTACAAGAACAATCCTAAAAAATTTATCCACGGGCTCAACCGCATGGGTATCGGAGATAAGCTTAATGTGCCGATCAAAGGCGAAGGAGTTCCTTTCATTCCCAACCCCGAGAATAAAAAAGGATGGTACGGTACTTCATTGGCTTGGATGACACATGGGTACGGCGTTCAAATAACACCCCTGCAAACATTGGCTTTTTATAATGCGATAGCAAATGACGGCGAATTAGTAAAACCCCGCTTTATCAAAGAGGTGCGTTCACAGGACAAAGTAATCGAGCGTTTTGATCGAGAAGTTTTAAATCCGAAAGTGTGCTCACAAGAAACCATCGATAAAGTAAAAATAATGATGGAAAATGTGGTACGCCGTGGTACTGCCGAAAATATTTATGATAAAAACTATTCAATGGCAGGTAAAACAGGTACGTGTCAAACAGAGTATTGGACAGGGAACACGCAATACATATCCTCTTTCGCGGGGTACTTTCCAGCTGATAATCCGAAATACTCCTGTATCGTGGTCATTCACAAACCAAATAAGAAAAAAGGATACTATGGCAATATAGTGGCTGCCCCCGTCTTCAAGAAAATTGCCCAGAAAATTTATACAGACACACCTTTATTGGAAGAAGTTAAAAAAGCAGATTTTGATTATCAACTGGTGCATAAAAATTTTGAAGATTATCAGGCAAAAGCGAGAAAAGACTACGCCACGATGCCGAATCTAAAAAACATGCCTGGTATGGACGCCGTGGCATTACTGGAAAATTTAGGGCTTCACGTTGAGTCAGAAGGCACCGGCACAGTAAGAAGACAGTCTATCAAACCGGGCAAAAAAATAAAAAAAGGAACAAGTATCAAACTCAATCTTTTATAATTCTTGAAGAACCTGAAAGACATATTATTTAGGGTTTCCATCGAATCGGTATATGGTAGTACAGACTTAGGTATTGCTTCTTTAGAGTTTGACTCGAGAGCGGTCAATGAAAAAAGTTTGTTCGTTGCTATTTCAGGTACGGTTGTTGACGGGCACCAATTCATTGAAGAAGTTACAAAAGCTGGGGTTAAGGCAATTATCTGCGAAAGATTACCTTCAGAGCGTAAAGATGACGTAACCTATGTCGTCGTAAACGACTCAAAAGAAGCATTAGCTATTCTTGCCGCCAATTTTTATGGAAATCCATCTCAAAAAATCCAATTGATTGGTATTACTGGAACCAATGGAAAAACAACAGTAGCTACACTTTTATATAATTTATTCAAAAATGCAGGATATAAAGTAGGTCTACTATCAACAGTAAAGATATTAATAGGGGAGCAAGAATTTCCGGCTACGCACACCACGCCAGATTCTGTGACCATCAATAAGTACCTCGATCAAATGGTGAATGCTGAGGTTGACTACTGTTTCATGGAAGTTAGTTCTCATGGCATCGATCAAAAGCGTACCTCAGGTTTGCATTTTGCCGGTGGAGTTTTCACGAACCTGTCACATGATCATCTCGATTACCACAAATCATTCGCAGCGTATCGAGATACCAAGAAAAGATTCTTTGATGAATTACCTAAAACGGCTTTTGCCCTGACAAACATCGATGATAAGAATGGCAAGGTGATGCTTCAGAACACTGATGCCAAAAAATATACCTATGCTTTAAAAACGATCGCTGATTACAAAGCCAAGATATTAGAAAATCAATTGAGCGGATTATTACTAACCATTAATAATAATGAGGTTTGGACGAAGCTCATCGGAAACTTCAATGCCTACAACGTATTGGCAATTTATGCTACGGCAGATTTGCTTGGCATAGAAGAAATTGAAAACCTACGCCTCTTAAGCGAACTGGAAAGTGTAAGCGGACGCTTTCAGTATTTAATTTCTAACAAGGGTGTGGTCGCCATAATTGATTATGCACACACACCAGATGCGCTCAAAAATGTACTTGAAACTATCAACGCTATAAGAACGCATAACGAGAAAGTGATCACAGTGGTGGGTTGCGGTGGAGATCGCGACAAAGCCAAACGCCCTAAGATGGCGCATATCGCTTCCGAATTGTCAAATCAGGCCATCTTCACATCAGATAATCCCAGGTCTGAAGACCCGCAGGCCATTATTGAAGATATGGAGGCAGGCATACAACCTCAGAACTATAAAAAGACACTTTCAATAGTAGATAGAAAGCAAGCCATTAAAACGGCAAGTCAATTGGCGGAAAAAGGCGATATCGTGCTTATTGCCGGAAAGGGACATGAGACCTATCAAGATATCAAAGGTGTAAAAACAGACTTTGATGACTATGCGATTGTAAAGGACATTTTGGAGGAATTAGAAAAATAATGCACTAGAAAGGATGTTATATTATTTATTTGAATTTTTGGAAAAACAATATGAATTGGCTGGAGCCGGATTGTTTCAATACATTTCGTTTCGATCGGCTGCAGCCTTTGTTTTTTCAATTCTTATTTCCACCATTTTCGGACGTCGCATAATAGATAAGCTACGAAGGCTTCAAATAGGCGAATCAGTACGTGATCTAGGCTTAGAAGGTCAAAAAGAAAAGGCAGGAACCCCTACAATGGGAGGTGTCATCATTATTCTGGCAACAGTAATCCCCGTACTTCTTTTTGCCGATTTAGGTAATGTCTATATCATTATTTTAATGGTTTCGACCTTATGGATGGGACTTATCGGCTTTATCGATGATTATATTAAAGTCTTTAAAAAGGATAAAGAAGGATTAAAGGGTCGCTTCAAAATACTTGGACAGGTTGGTCTGGGAGTTTTCGTAGGGTGTATGCTCTATTTCTCGCCAAGTGTTGTGGTAAAAGAAAAGAAACAGTTACCCACCGCCGTTCAGGTCGAGCTTCAAACACAAAACCTATCTGATTTATTTGAAGAAGAGCACAAAGCTTTAAAAACTACCATTCCTTTCGTAAAGAATAATGAGTTTGACTATTCATCCTTGGTGAGTTGGATAGGGGAAGGAGCAGAAGATTATAGCTGGATACTTTTTGTCATCATAGTGGTATTTATCATTACGGGTACCTCAAACGGGGCCAATTTAACAGACGGTATTGATGGACTTGCTGCTGGTTCTTCGGCCATCATTGTTTTGGCCTTGGCCGTTTTTGCCTGGGTATCAGGTAACATCATTTTTGCCAATTACCTCAATGTAATGTTTATACCGAATTCAGGTGAAATGACGGTTTATATCAGCGCATTCGTAGGAGGTTTGATAGGATTCTTATGGTACAATACATATCCAGCACAGGTATTTATGGGTGATACCGGTAGTTTAACTATAGGTGGAATAATAGCCGTACTGGCTATTGCAGTACGCAAAGAATTTTTATTGCCAATCCTAGCCGGAATTTTCTTTGCGGAAACACTTTCTGTAATGATGCAGGTAAGCTATTTCAAACACACTAGGAAAAAATATGGTGAAGGGAGGCGCATTTTTCTAATGTCACCGTTACACCATCATTTCCAGAAGAAAGGCTATCACGAAAGTAAAATAGTCGCAAGATTCTGGATTATTGGAATCATGTTGGCTGTACTATCAATAATAACATTGAAAGTGAGATAACATGAAAGTTGCTGTTTTAGGCGGTGGTGAAAGTGGTGTAGGCACGGCAGTCCTGGCAAAGAAAAAAGGATATAAAGTTTTTGTTTCTGATAACGGAACAATTGCCCAGAAATACAGAGAAGTTCTTTTACAAAATGATATTGCTTTTGAAGAAGGTAAGCATACCGAAGCGCAATTATTTGATGCAGCTATAGTGATGAAAAGCCCGGGTATTCCCGATAAGGTACAGGTTGTTCAGGATTTGATTCGAAAGAGAATTCCGGTGATTTCAGAAATAGAATTCGCGAGTGAGTTTACTGATGCCACGATCATAGGAGTCACAGGCAGTAATGGAAAAACCACTACGACACTATTAACACATCACATATTGCAGCAGGGAGGTTTAGACGCTGGCGTGGCGGGTAATGTAGGTGACAGTTTTGCTTTACAGGTGGCCGAAAACGACTATCAGTACCATGTGCTGGAGCTAAGCAGTTTTCAGTTAGATGGCATCGTTGATTTTGCACCGCACATTGCTGTAATCACTAATATTTCACCCGATCATTTAGACCGGTATGAGTACCAATATGAAAAGTATATCGCGTCAAAATTTCGGATTACCATGAATCAAACGGAAGCCGATTACCTTATTTATGATGCCGATGATGAAGCAATAACAAATTGGTTAAAATATAATAGCACAAAAGCACAATTACTGCCTTTTTCAATTTCTAAAAAGCTTGAAAAAGGCGCATACATAGAAGACAATACTATCATAATACTAACTGATTCAAAAAAATTAGAAATGGGAATTAACGCATTGGCATTACAAGGAAAGCACAATACGAAAAATGCAATGGCCTCAGCCATGGCGGCCACTTTACTGAGTGTCAGAAACGAAGTAGTACGCGAAAGCTTAGAAAATTTTGAAAGTATTGAGCATCGTTTGGAACCCGTTTTGAAGATTCATGGTGTTCAGTATATCAATGACTCCAAGGCTACGAATGTGAATGCCACCTATTATGCTTTAGAGAGCATGAAAACTGATACTGTGTGGATCGTAGGAGGTGTTGATAAAGGAAACGACTATTCAGAACTACTACCACTTGTTCATGAAAAGGTAAAAGCAATCATTTGCCTGGGTGTTGATAATCGTAAAATTCACGAAGCATTTAACAATGTGGTTGATTTGATCGTTGATACTCAAGGTGCCGAAGAGGCGGTAAAAGTCGCCTATAAAATTGCTGATAAAGGCGATAACGTCTTACTTTCTCCAGCTTGTGCCAGTTTCGATCTGTTCGAAAGTTATGAAGATAGAGGAAGACAATTTAAAGCAGCCGTAAGACAATTATAAATGACCAGAATCCTCAAAAATATAAGAGGTGATCGTACCATTTGGGCTATCATAGCGCTACTAGGCATCTTTTCCTTTCTCCCGGTCTATAGTGCAAGCACCAATCTGGTGTATGTGGTAGAAAATG
This sequence comes from Flavobacteriaceae bacterium, assembly GCA_030065775.1. Classification (GTDB taxonomy): domain Bacteria; phylum Bacteroidota; class Bacteroidia; order Flavobacteriales; family Flavobacteriaceae; genus Aureibaculum. The sequence continues at coordinate 13,105 of JASJDL010000071.1, forward strand.
GTACTACGTTTGGTCATTTGCTCAAGCATGCAATGCTACTTTTAATGGGCTTCTTTATTATTTATGCCACCCATAGAATTCCCTACCGCTATTTCAGTGGTCTTTCAGTTTTATTGATACCCTTGGTTGTTGTATTGTTAATTTATACGTTGATTCAAGGCCAAACCATAAGTGGTGTCAATGCCAGTAGATGGATTCATATTCCTTTTGTAGGAATTGGCTTCCAGACATCTACTTTGGCGGGCGTTATAATTATGATTTATGTTGCGAGGTATTTGGCCAGAAATAAGGACAAAGAAATCACTTTTAAGCAAAGTATTTGGAATTTATGGTTACCTGTAGGATTGGTTTTGATGCTTATTCTTCCGGCTAACTTTTCTACGACGGCTATCATTTTTACAATGATTTTGACACTGACTTTCTTGGGCGGATATCCGTTGAAATACTTAGCTTCTATAATTGGTTTGGGGATACTGGTCTTCGCCTTATTTATTCTCACTGCCAAGGCGTTTCCCGACGCCTTTGAGGGAAGCAGAATCAATACCTGGGTGAATAGGGTAGAAAATTTTTCGACATCGGATGCCGAAGCGAATTATCAGGCAGAGAAGGCAAAAATAGCTGTGGCTTCTGGAGAAATATATGGAAAAGGACCCGGAAAAAGCAATCAAAAGAACTTTTTGCCGCAATCATCTTCCGATTTCATATATGCGATCATAGTTGAAGAGTACGGGCTTTTAGGTGCCTTATTTTTACTCATTTTATATCTGGGATTCTTATTCAGAATCGTAATTATTGCCAATAAAACCGAAACCATTTTTGGTACGCTATTGGTTTTAGGAGTCGGTATTCCTATTGTATTTCAGGCATTTGTGAATATGGCAGTTGCGGTCGGCCTGTTTCCTGTTACCGGACAACCGTTACCGCTAATAAGCGCAGGAGGAACATCCATTTGGATGACCTGTTTTGCAGTTGGTATCATTTTAAGTGTAAGTGCAAATCGCGAAATAGAATTGACTAAAAATAAAAAAGCAGAAGACGAAGAACATCCTTTAAGTGTTCTACATGAAGCAATCGGATAAATTTTAACGAAGACATCATAAGACAACAATTAAACATATTAATCAGCGGAGGCGGCACGGGAGGCCATATCTATCCTGCCATAGCGATTGCGAATGAGCTTAAAGAGCGTTATGCGAATGCCAGGTTTTTATTTGTTGGTGCGCGCGACCGTATGGAAATGGAAAAAGTACCACAGGCAGGTTATGAGATCAAAGG
>JASJDL010000072.1 GCA_030065775.1 Flavobacteriaceae bacterium
GTAAAAGTTACCCTATTGTCTCTGGGCTTGCTCGGCTCAAAAGGCGTACACCCAAAAGACATTGAAGGCCGTGCCATCGCAGAAGTAAATAGAGTAATTGATTTGTATGAGAGGGCAATTTTTTATAGTTATACAGACATTAAGAAATCCAACCAAACTTTGTTGGCAGCTAATAAGTTGAACTTAGTGCTGACCTATAAACTTGCTGATCTTTACACCACGGCAGGACAGGGACTTTCTACTCAAATTAGTGAGGCTAAAGAAACCGTTAGGAATATTCAGGATTTCCGGCTGAAGGCCGGTGTTGGTATAAAATTCAAAGCTATTGAAAGCTTTTATGCCATTAATGAGCAACCTCCGGTTCATGTAGATAGAGATTTGCCTTATGGAGTCCGCCCAATAGGAACATTAGAGTCTAATACTATCGCTACGCTTCAAAAAGAGACCAAAGGTATACGAAAAAAATTTCTATCGAATGCATTTGACCCGAAAGTATTCCAAGATGTTATGTTGCTTTCCTCCAAGCTGAGAAATTATACAACAATTTTTGCGTTAATGGCCAGTTACGAGATGTTCAGGGTCTATAAAAAAAGTTATGAAGGATGGTTTGCCACCACATGGGATGTCGTAGCACCCGGAGCGGCAAGAAAACGTGCAGACAGCTATATAAATGATTTGGGTGCAATACTAGCAGAGTACAATACTAAAATTACTTCTGGTTTTAAAGATGTTAAAGACTTCGAAACATTCGAGCAAGGAATTATCAATAAGTTCATTGCCATAGCCAACAGCGATAAATACAGGGAAGATCTAAAATTAATAATAGAACGTCTTGGAACTATCGCTACTATTAAGAATGTTGTTAAGTCATTGGCCGTAATAATAGTCGCAGCGGTGGCCGCCGCCTTGGCAAGTCCGACAGCAGGAATAGCTCTCGCTAAAATTGGATTGACAGGTACTGCTTTAAGTGCTGGTGTGTTTGCGGCTGAGGTGCTTGTCTTTACTTTAGTGAGTCGTACTGGTTTCCAGCTGGTATTTGGTAAAAACGAAAATAGCTTCATTGCCGATCTTGGAACTAACGCACTATTATTTGGAGCCTTGAAAGCGGTTGGTAGAATTCATCGAGGAATTTTCACGGCTGTAAAGGGTGATCCCAAAGTATATTCTAAACTCTTCAAAACAACGGAGGCTACAAGTGTTCTTATTTCATTACAAGGCCTTGCTGAGGTTCAGTATTTACTTACAGAAGGTAAATTAATGGATGGCAAACAAAGGGCCTTCGCAGCTGCACAAAATCTTGCATTATATGCCGGAATTCATTTAGGAATGTTTATTGCCAAACCCTTGCACACCAGGTTAAATGCTGAATTAGCGATGGTATTGAGAACAAAATTTGCCGAAAAATTCAAGATTTTAGAAGCAAACCGGGCAGCATTGAAAAAACAGTTGGAAGCCATCCAAAAACAAGGTGATGCTGCCGATCCAGTAAAGAAAAAAGCCTTGTTGGAAAAAATTGAAAAGCAATACAACTCAGACATACTCCTATTTAAAGAAGCAGGAAAGACAGGTTTTGACCCTAAGATCATTGAGGCAGAAATTGCCAAATATCAACAAAAACTCATCGAGTTAGAGCTTACCCTATCACAGCTTGGTTTTGAGGTTAAGACAAATTCAGAAGGTAATTTTAGAATTATTGAATCAGGAGTAATTGCCTTTAATGATGGCAAACCCATGCTACTTGAACAAATAAAAAATTATTACCAGAAAAAAGGAACGTTTAAGGATCTTGGTAATGGTATGTATGAAGCTACGTTTGGTATTGAAAGGATACTCTTTATCAAGGAGTCAAAAGCACAACTAAGGAAACCCGCCAAATCCGCTGTCGATCAGGCCATTGCCAGAACTTATGATCAGAACAAGGCAGTTGACTACCTTAAAGAACGGCTTTCGCCTGAGGCAAGAGAAGGTCTCGAATTATTCAAAAGACATAACGAAAGCTCAAAAAGTCTATTAGATCGATTAAAGCAATTGGAGTCTAAAAGTACAGAAGGACTCGAACCTGAGTTGCTTAAAAGAAAGAAAGCATTGGTCAGCTTAGAAAAAGGACTGCCTGATAAACTGAAAGAGGGTTCTCCTGAACGACCTCGAATTTTTGACAATGCATTGCAAAAATTATTGAGCCTTGATGTTGCCAATGATATCATCCAGGGAATCATCCGTACCTCGGTAATGGAGGGTATCAATACCAAAGATTTTTATGCCGAGTTAAACACGATGTTGGGTGCTAAACAGTTAAGTCACCTTGTAGGCTATGAGAAAATTTTAAAAGGGTTAGCAAGCAATAATACCGCAAATCGTCAAGGGGCACACTTCCTGATGCGAAGAGCTTCTTGGGGCCAGGCAGAAGCTGTTGGCCGCGTTTTAAATAATTTAACTCTAAAAGAAGTCTATTCCTTACAATTGAAGTACAGGGATGTTGTTGAAAACGAGTTGATGAATAGAGTAGATACAGTAACAAACAGAATTGATGCCAAGGCCACCGATATTATTGATTTGGTAAATAAGGCGGGCTATCCGGAACCAGGAGGAAAAGCGAAACCAGACTGGATAAGGCTATTAGAAATTCTCGGAAGAATACAAGTAAAAGATGGCAAAAAATTAAGTATTAATGAGATGCATAAGGCCATTGAAAGAACGAATAAGATCAGAAAAGAGATGAGCCTTGAAAAATTGGGTGTAGATCTTTCTGACATAGCATTTTCGAGCAAAAAAAGCATACAAAGCACATTAAAAAGCGAGCTTAACCGTAAAATTCTGAAAGGGGATGCCACCAATGAAATGGCTAAACTGGTAATTGATACAGCAAAAGGTGAAGTAGACCCGGTTAAATTTGCAGAATTAACGGGAAATCTGCGTCAGCAGGTAAGAGAATTGGTGGAAAAGAAGTTGAAAGAACAGAATAAAACAATAAAAAAAGGTGATGTAGATAAGCTGACCAACCAGGTATTTGGACCGGTACGGGGACTTTTTTATGAGATTGCAGCAGATTTGGCACTTAAAGGTAAACATCCGGTAGAAGATGTTAAGAAACAAGTGCCTATTAAAGATATAGTTAGTGGAAAAGAGACTGATGTCGATAACATGGTAATTGTCCGTCAAGGAGACAGGGTACTCGAAGTTAAATTTTTAGAATATAAAACAGGTGATAATACCGAATCAATTCCTCAGGAAAATTTACGATTGATTATAGAGAATAAGGGTTTGACTGAAATTAAGAAGCGACTTAAATTAGAATATAAATCAACCGATAAAAAGCGTACCGAAAAAGCCAAAGAAATTAACGATGCCATTCAAAAGGCAGAAAAAATAACACATAAATTATTAAACCCAGATAAATCAATTGACAAAAAATAGTAAGAAATAATTTGAATATAATGCAATGAATGTAGGATTAATTATTATAAAACGAGACTATAGCGATGCTATAAAAGATCTTTTGGAACACCTTGACCTGCCCGTGAAAATGAGCAACGAATTAGTTCATATTGATGAAGTTCTTTCTCCTGGTTATTCGAATACGGCAATTGGTTTTTTGAATGGCAACACTATAATATTGAACCATTCACTGCCTTATGATTGCACTCCCTTGTTCTATAAGTATTCTGATCTTGATGAGAATTTGATGAGAATCTCTAAAGAAGCTGAGGTTTTATGCACTTACGCACATACAACGTCAGGCGTATATGGGCACGCACTCTATCTAAAGGGTAAGAAAGTTAAATGCAGAGCATATCAAGAGAATGAAATTGAACGTGATGAATTCGATCCAGAACTTCCAGAGATTTACAAGAGTAATAGTGAGCAGGATGAAGAAACCTATTACAATAATTTTAATAAAGTATTTATGGGTTACACAATTAGAGACTTACTTTTTAATCAGGATTTCCGGCTGATGGAATTCGAATGAATTAATTATAAAAAACACAATATGACAACGAAAATCTACACCCCCAGCAAAGCCCATCAATGGAACCGCTTGGTCTGTGATGCTATACATTATAATAACCTACCACCCACAATCGCATCAAGGGTGTTAGCTATGGTTCATACCGCTATGTACGATGCCTGGACTAATTATAATGATGGTGGTTGTGAAGTCAGTACAACCACAGGAAGTCGCTTAAAGCAGCCAGACAGTGCATGTACCAGCGAAAATCGTGAACGCGCATATAGCCATGCAGCTTATACCGTTACGAAGGCCCTCGTATGGTGTAAACTGCCTCCTGAATATAAGAATATGTTTAGAGACTTTATGTGTCACTGCGGCTATGATCCCGATGACAAAAATGTTAAAACTGATAGCTCCGTTGGAATAGGTAATCTCTCAGGACATTTGGTGCTGGAGTGTTTCGCTGGAGACCGATCAAATCCCAAGGCGACTTTACATCCCGGCAACTATTCCGATTTTAGTGGCTACCATCCAGTAAATCCACCGATACCGCAACCCCTAAAATATATTGATCGATGGCAACCACAATTGAGAAACCACAAACCACAAGAGTTCTTAACCGCCCATTGGGGACTCGTAAAACCGTTCGCTTTAGCCTGGGGTGGTGAATTCAGACCCTGCGCACCGCTCTCTGATGATGCTGCCAAATTCGCGAAACAGGCTGCTGAAGTCCTGGAATACAGCACCAATCTAACTGATGAGCAAAAATTGATCGCTGAGTTCTGGGCGGGCATGCACGAAGATAAGTTCGAAGACTCAGCTCATGGAAAAAACGGACCATGGGCCTCACCACCCGAACAATGCTGTAGACAAGCGCGTTATTTATCCAAGAAATGCGGTTATAAAAATGCCTATGATATAAAAATGTTCTTCGCACTATCAAATGCTTTATACGATGCCGGAATCGCCGCCTGGGATTGCAAGGTGCACTACGATTACGTACGGCCGATTTCAGCCATACAGCATTTGTACAGAGGTAAAAGCATTGAAGCATGGGGTGGCCCTTGTGAAGGGACCAAACAAATAGAGGGAGAAAATTGGCTGCCCTATATCCCGACACCACCCTTTGCGGAGTATGTCTCGGGTCATAGCACATTTAGTGCTGCTGCTGCCGAAGTATTATATCAATTTTGTGAAACCGGAGACTATGGAGAATCGGTAACAATTCCGAAAGGGGGATCGAAAATCGAACCCGGCTGTACCCCTTCAGAAGAAGTAACATTTACATGGGAAACCTTAAAGAATGCCGCAAATCAGGCCGGTATTTCAAGATTATATGGAGGTATCCACTTTCAGGACGGAGATGTGCAAGGCAGAGGCTTAGGTCATAAAGTAGGTTGTGCTGTTTGGGAAAAAGTTCAACACTATTTTAATGGTAATCTAGGATGACGGATGATGTCAAGAATTATTTCCATAGCAAATTTTAAAGGTGGTGTAGGCAAGACAACCACGGCGATTAATTTAGCAGCAGGACTCGTTAAAAGAAAACAAAAAGTATTGCTCATAGATTTAGACCCTCAAGCCAATCTCACCCAATCACAGGGACTTATCGATGGAATTGAAGCATCTGTTTATACAGTACTTCGAAAAGAGGCGCTTGGAGAAAAGGCCCGTTTACTGGATGCCAAAGTACAGGTTCGGCAGTTAGACTTTATTCCTTCCACATTAGAATTGGCCAATGCAGAATTAGAATTGGCGAGTGTCTATGGCCGCGAACAGATTTTGGCGCAACTTCTCAAAGCGGTGACAATGTATGATTTTGTACTGATAGATTGTCCGCCCTCCATTGGACTGTTGACTATTAATGCCCTGGTGGCCAGTCAGTATGTTTTGATACCCTTACAGGCGGAATTCTTACCATTAGAGGGAGTACGGAGTTTTTTAAAACATTTCGAATCTATCAAAAAACTCAACCAAAATTTGGAACTTCTCGGATTGATACTGACAAAATACGACGCGAGAAAGAATATGAATCGGAATGTAAAAGCCCGTTTGGAAAGGGAATTTCCGAATGGTCAGGTTTTTAAAAGCCTGATCAGAACGAACATTGCACTTGCTAAGGCTCAAGAGGCAGGGACAGATATTTTTAATTTCAATAGGCGTTCACATGGGGCACTAGACTATGATGAGCTCACGAAAGAGTTTTTAATGAAGATTAAGACAAAAAACAAAAGATGAAAAATATATTTCAAAGCAGGCGCAATAAAAGTCCTCATAACAAGGAAGAGTCAGAGAAAAAAGAGACCGCATTTTTTTCTAAAGAGCAGAAAGCCCCCTTTTTCAATAACCCGAAGACCACACCCATACAGGCGAAACTAACAATAGGTCAGTCGGGAGATAAATATGAAAAAGAGGCAGATAGTATGGCTGAAGCTGTGGTCAATAAAACAAGAACTCCGGCCATCCAAAATAAGGAGATCAGCGGTATACAACGTGAATCACTTGCTACGCCACTTGAAGACGAAAAATTAGGCACTGCAGAGCAGCGCATGGAAGAGGACAAACTTATCCAGGAAAAACCAGAGTTACAGAAAACGGAAGGCGAAGAAGAAGGAATAATCAACAAAATGGAAGAAGAAGAGGAGGAGACGCTACAAGCGAAAAGTAATAGTAATGTCGGTGTCGCAAGTAAAGGTTTGACACAACAAGTCAAATCAAAGTCGGGCAAGGGCCGACCCTTATCAAAAACTACCCAAAGAGAAATGGAGTCTTCGTTTAAAACAGATTTTTCTGGAGTCAATATACATACCGATCAGGAGGCTGTAAAAATGAATAAGGAATTAGGTGCCCAGGCCTTTACTCATGGTAAAGATGTCTACTTCAATTCAGGGAAATACAACCCAGAAACCAGTGACGGGAAACGTTTATTGGCGCATGAGTTAACCCATGTGGTCCAACAGAATAAAAGCACTATTCTCAAAAAGGATGATGAAAATGCTTCCAGTAATTCGGTTCTTTTCGGTGTCAATCCCTTAACCGGTTTAAAAAAAGGAGATGGACTAAATTTTGGTACGTTTCATCTGCGTCCCAGGGTTCAACTTCTTCAGCAAAAGTTGAATGAAAAAACATCTTTTGGATTAGCGATTGATGGCATGTTCGGACCTAAAACTTTAGCTGCACTTCGATTCTTTCGAACGAGTCTTTTTATAGCTCCCCCCAATATCAAGGATACCGAGAACTCTTTATTCCAGCAGGTAAGTTTTCAAACTGAAGATGAGCAACCTACTACAATTGTTTCAGACGAAGTCGTTGATCCTGTTACAGCTGATGCCTTGATTTCTCCTCTTAATGAAAAACAATGTAGTGATCTGCGTAAAGCACCTCAGAGTTTTAAGCTGGGGAAAGCTGTCAAAGATCAAGCTCCTATGCAAAGGATGGTATGTACAGAAACAGGTGTTCTAAGAGTTAAGGGTACCTTTAATTGGAATGATATCCCTTTTGATAGAAGAATGCGCATAGAAGTATTTTTAGTGGAAAGCGGTAAAGATATTGATATCAATAACCCTTTTAGAAAAGCTATTGTGAGTTTTGGTGATACGCCACAGGTAATTGAGAAGGTTTTTGATGTTCCTCCAAAAGAAAACTATCAATTTAATTTTATAGTCCATAAGAAGGAAGAGGGTAAATCGATGACCGGCCATGGTAAGGTACATGACACAAAAAAATAAAATTATGAGTGAAAGTCAATTAAATTATACGATTTCAAACAGGTTAATCGCCCCTGAGTTCAATTATTTGAAGCGCTTGCTCCAATATCGGTTGGAACGCTACTTGCGCCTGGAAGGTGGTATTTCAAAACCTGCTTTGCCGACTTTAGACGCCTGGTCATTGGAAGTACCACCTAAGATAAAAAGCGCTAGACTTTCAGAAGATGAAATAACCGTATTACTACTAGCAATTTGTCCGCATGTGAAGAGCAATCTTATCGATACCGTGGTTCATAACACTCTGGAGTCTACGGGCGATTTTCCCATGATTGGTGGCGTACGAGGTAAAAATTTCAGAGGTTTTTTGCCGACAGGCGAAACAGCACTCTTCTTAGTAGCAGGAGAAAACCATGAGAAAAGAAAAGAGGTACTGAGTTTTTTTAATGCAGATCATTTTTTTGCCAAGCATCATATCTTATGGCTGGATGATAGCCCGAACAACGAACCCGCCATGAGCGCAAAACTCATTTGTTCAGAAGATTATGTAGATCTCTTTATCTCCGGACAAATAAAAAAGCCCAGTTTTAGCATGAAGTTCCCTGCTCAAATAATAGAGACTGCATTAAACTGGGACGATTTGGTTTTAAATAAAGAAGCCCAAACTCAGATTGAAGAGTTACAAGTATGGATCAATCATAGACATATTTTGATGAACGACTGGGGTATGCATAAAAAATTAAAGCCAGGATATCGCGTACTTTTTCATGGGCCTCCCGGAACAGGTAAAACCTTAACGGCAAGTTTATTGGGAAAATACACGAATAAAGAAGTATATAGAATCGATCTCTCAATGGTGGTCTCAAAATTTATTGGAGAAACTGAAAAAAACCTAGCAAACTTATTAGCCAGAGCAGAAAAAACAGAAAATATCCTATTTTTTGATGAGTGTGATGCCTTATTTGCTAAGCGCACCAATGTAAGAGATGCTCATGATAAATATGCGAATCAGGAGGTCTCATATTTACTGCAACGAATTGAAGCGTATAAAGGGCTGGTAATTTTAGCTACGAATTTAAAGAGTAATATAGATGAAGCATTTCTTAGAAGGTTTCAATCAATTATTCATTTTCCACTTCCAAAACCCGCTGAACGCTTACAATTATGGCAAAAAGCTTTCCCGGCTGCGGTGAAGCTTCAGAGAGATGTTGACCTGGCAAAGAATGCCCAAAATTATGAATTATCTGGTGCAGAAATAATGAACGTAGTTCAATATGCCTGCCTTTCTGCACTGGCGGTAAACGAGGAAATCATCTCTCAAGAATATATTATAAATGGTATACAACGAGAGTTCCAAAAAACCGGCAGGATCATGAGATAATAAGGCTTATTACAATAGAGTTTACAAAATTCATAGAAAACCGTGATTCAGAAAAATCACCATTTTCACTATTGCTTCGTCATTTCCTTATTTGTATTCTTTAAGGTAAGGTAATTAAGTATTTTCGGGCAGTTGTAACCTATACCGAAATGTTTCATGAATCAGCTCAATGGTTTCTACCACCAAAAAATTTATAAGGCTATTTTATCCCTCATGAAAAAGGGGAAAAATCCCTTGAAATAAGGGGAAAATTCCCCTTGATATAGACAAGTATATATTTTAATTTTATAGCACCCAAGAGTTTTAATTGCCGCTAATTTTTAACGTTTATTTTATCAAAATCGCTGTAATAGATGCCTTCATTTGATAAGCATACTAGAATTTTCACCTCAAAAGAAAATACCTGCTTGTCAAAAATCTGTGAGATCACTAAAACTTGTAAAGCATCGAATATGATGGTTACGATTTATCTTACGAAGAAAGATTTTTTTTTATACTGCAGCGATGCATTCAAAAAATCGGTTGGAAAGAACTATATAAGATTATTTGATGAAGGGTGGAATTTCTGGTTTTCGCTTATTGACAAGAAAGAAATTGCCAGGGTGAGACATAAGTTGATACCTTTTTTTTCTAAGCCGAACCTGCAGGAATCTTGTGTTATTAAATATCATATTATCAATTTTTATGGAGAACGGATTTTTCTAAAGCATGAAGTTTTACTTCATAAGTTGAAAAAGCAAATCTTTGCTGTCAATTATTTTGTCGATATAACCGTAAAGGAAAAGATCGAGCATTATTTTAGAATAGTAGAAGACTCCAACGACACTCTTATCAAGAAAGAACCCATAACGATCATATCACCACGAGAAAGAGAAGTATTGGCGCTCGTGGCTGATGGTTTTTCTTCAAAGCAGATTGCACAAAAACTTTTTATAAGCAATCATACAGCTATTACTCACCGCAAAAATCTGATAGAAAAATTTAGGGTTAAAAATACAGCTCAACTCATAAAAAAAGCATCTAGAACCGCCGAACTTTGGTAAATAAAAATTACAGGAACTGAAGAAATGTACAATAAAAGAAAGGCTATAATCACTGTTCAGGGTTCGCTAGTATGTAGATACTTAATGGCAATGTTGTTCAACAAAAGCCAAAACATCTCGCGTTTTATAGCTGTCTTATTCTCATTTCGCTTAGAAAGTATCCCTTCAACGTATTCAAATAAAAAAAGCCAGAAATTCATAATTTCTGGCTTTAATTTGTCGGGGTGGCAGGATTCGAACCTGCGACCTCCGCGTCCCAAACGCGGCGCGATAACCGGGCTACGCTACACCCCGAAAGCGGTCTTTCGACCGAAGTTTACAATTTTTCCGTTCCCGAATACCAAAAGCAACTCAAAGTGAGTAGTCCGACTCCGGGCAGAGTTTATGCCGTGCTTGACACGGTATTACACCCCGAAAACACTAGAATTTGAAAGCGGAGAGACTGGGACTCGAACCCAGGCGACAGTTACCCGCCGACAGATTAGCAATCTGCTCCGTTACCACTCCGGCACCTCTCCTAAAATTCTAATGAACTTTACCTATTTATAGAATACAATAGCTATCCTTAATAGGCGGGTGCAAATGTAATAAATTTGATGAGTTACTACAATAGGTTTTAGTAAATTTTTAAGAGAAAAAATCAGATTTTTAATTTAACCACTAGTATTGAGGCACTAAATAGAGTAAAACTGATTTATATCACTATTGATATCCTTAAAATTTCGTACCTTTATATGTTTCAAAATCATAGGTTTAATTTAAGTTTTGTCAATGATGTTCCAAAAAAATAACTACCTAGAAACCAATACAATCAAACATTATTTGCTTACAATATGCATCTTATTACTGATGGTAGCACCCTCATATTCTTTAGAGTTTCAAGATAAGGAACAAGATTACACCGAATATAGTGGTGTTGTTGTGGATGAAGAATCAAATAAAAAGCTGGTGTTCGCATCACTTGCTGTTGGAAATTCAAATATAAGCACCATTACAAATGCAGAGGGTGAATTTTTGTTAAAAGTACCTAGTGAAATGAAAGAAGGGACTGTCATCGTTTCGTTTTTAGGATACCAGCAAAAAATAATTCCTTTAAACACATTAAAAAAGCGTAATAACCGTATTACTCTGTTACCTTCAACCATAAGATTATCCGAAATTAATGTGACCTTGCCGAAGGATGCGAAAAGCATGGTAAAAAAGGCCTTAGCCAAAAGGAGAGAGAACAACCTCAACCAACAGGCATTAATGACAGCTTTTTATCGGGAAACTATTAAAAAACGACGAAAAAATGTTTCTTTAGCGGAGGCTATCGTGACACTATATAAAGAGCCTTATACGTCTGGCAAGCGCGATAAGATTAAATTATATAAAGCCCGTAAAAACACTGATTATACTAAGCTGGATACGTTGGCATTAAAGCTGCAAGGTGGACCTTTTAATCCTTTATACGTTGATTTAATGAAATATCCTGATTATATTTTCAGTAATGATGCCATTGATATGTATCGCTTTAGTTTCGGACCTTCGACCACTATTAATGATCAACCTGTTTATGTAGTAAACTTCAAACAACGCGATGAAATTGGTGAGCCACTTTATTATGGAAAATTATTTATCGACTCCAAATCTTTAGCTTTAACAAGTGCTATCTATAATTTAAATGTCGAGAATAAGGATTTAGCAAGTGCATTATTTGTAAAAAAGAAACCGAGTGATGTCAGGGTGTACCCTATGAATGCCGCCTACAGAGTAGATTACCGGCAAAAGGACGGAAAATGGTATTATGGGTATGGCAACGTTCAACTTTCTTTTAAAGTGAATAGAAGGCGTAAACTGTTTAATTCCGTTTACTCGCTTTCGAGTGAAATGGCGGTAACCGACTGGAAGTTAAATTTAAATGAAGGCCTCAAAAATAAAGAGCGGTTAAGACCCTCAGTAATTATTTCTGACGAAACTTCTGGATTTTCAGACCCGGAATTCTGGGGTGCCTACAATGTTATTGAACCGGAAAAGTCAATAGAATCTGCCATAAAAAAAATACAAAGACAACTCAAAAGGCTTGGCAGTAGCTCAGGACAATAACTTCTAAGAAATTTAATGTATGCAATGAGCCGGTAGTACCGGCTCATTTTTTTTGGTTGTATTTGGAAATTACACAAATGTAAAGTATATTTGACAAAAATATAAATATATTTTCCTTTTAGGAATAAAAACTTGATAATAAAATGACTAAAGAAACATTTTGTGAAGCGGAGAGGAGACGCCTGGATAAATTGAATAAATTCCAATTGCCTCATAAATTTAAGAAAATAGGGTGGTCGATTGTTTTAATGAGCTTCTTGCTCATGATTGCTAAAATATTCTTCAATGAACCTCTCTGGGTAAAAACGGTGTTGAATAACATATTTTTATTAGGATTGCTTATGGTATCTATATCAAAGGAAAAGGTCGAGGATGAATTGATTGTTAGTTTGAGGGCTCAATCCTATCGATTGGCATTCACTATTGGAGTTCTCTATGCCATTATTCAACCACTAATAGAGTATTTTGTCGATACATTACTTCAGAAAGAACCAAGTTTAGGCTTCAGTTATTTTCAGGTGTTAATTTTTATGCTTTTTATCCAGCTAGCCTTTTTTGAAAGTCTAAAAAAGATCAGCTAATGAAAAACCGCTTAAAAATAGAACGTGCGATATTAGATATCACTCAAGATGAATTGGCACAGCGAATAGGTGTGTCTCGGCAGACGATAAACTCTATCGAGAAAAACAGATATGTACCTTCAACAGTTTTGGCCTTAAAACTCTCGAGGTTATTCAATAAACCGGTGAACGATTTCTTCGAGTTGGATGAGAATGATTGAGCTATGATATACTGTATAATTCTCTTCGCATGCTGGCTGATTAGTCTATTTTTTTAGGTCCGAAATCCAAAGAAAATTCAAAAAACTTTAAGAAGTGTTAGCCAGCTAACATTTTATTAATTGATGCTCTTTTAATTTTGAATTCGTATAAATTTAAAAATAGAGAACAATGATTAAGAAAGTGTTTTTAGGATTGATAGTAGTCGCTTTTGGTTTAATTTCTTGTAGCGATGATGACGATGCACCTATAATTCCCGAAGCTGGAACAATTTCTGGCGGACCCTTTACATTTATAGTTGATGGTGTAGGCGATTTTGTCAGTGGAATTGTACTGGATAATCCTGATGCAGCTGGAACGAACAGTACCTGGATCATCACAGATGATCAAGGAACTATTTTAGGTTTACCCCCAACATTAGCAGATGTAGAAGGTGTAAATTTTGACGGAGCAGGGCCTGGTGTTTGCTTGATATGGTATTTGCGTTATGAAGATGGCTTGACTGGTTTAGAACCGGATTTAAATGCTAATAACCTACAAGGATCATTTGATTTATCAAATTCCATTAGTGTAACTCGTAATAATGTTGAAGCTGGTACAATTTCGGGTGGTCCTTTTGATTTTATTGTTGATGATGTTACTGATAATGTCACAGGTATCACCATTGACACTTCGAATGCAGTCGGCGAAAATAGTACTTGGGTAATCACCGATGATACTGGTAAAATCTTAGGCTTACCACCAACATTGGAAGCCGTTGAAGGCGTTGATTTCAATGGAGCCGGCGTAGGTGTATGTCTGATATGGTATTTACGATACCAAGATGGTTTGGTCGGGCTAGAGCCAGACATGAACGCGAATGACTTAGTAGGATCGTTTGATTTGTCAAATTCAATCACGGTAAATAGACGGGCACCCGAAGCGGGAACGTTGTCAGGAGGTCCTTTTGATTTTAATATTGATGATGTAACCGATAATGTCTCAGGTATTGTGCTGGACAGTTCAAATGCTGTCGGTGATAATAGCACCTGGGTAATCACCGATGACACTGGCAAGATCTTAGGATTGCCACCAACATTGGATGCAGTTGAAGGTGTTGATTTTAATGGAGCAGGTGTAGGGGTATGTTTAATCTGGTATTTACGCTACCAAGATGGTATACAAGGTCTAGCCGTGGATCAAAACGCCAATGACCTTCAAGGTTTCTTTGACTTATCGAATTCAATAACAGTGAATAGAAGAGCCCCTGAAGCTGGTACAATTACGGGAGGTCCTTTTAACTTTACCATTGACGGAACATCCGATTTTGTGAGTGGAATCGAATTAGATAGTTCAAATGCCGTTGGCGATAATAGTACCTGGGTAATCACTGATGACACTGGCAAGATCTTAGGATTGCCACCAACATTGGATGCAGTTGAAGGTGTTGATTTTAATGGAGCAGGTGTAGGGGTATGTTTAATCTGGTATTTACG
>JASJDL010000073.1 GCA_030065775.1 Flavobacteriaceae bacterium
GGAAACGACTTCAGCCGTTGAAACCGCTAGACATATGCTGTGGCTGGAAATTTCCCCTGCAAGGGTCATCATGAGTTTACAAGGGAATGGCAAGTTTTGCTATCGTCACTTTTGGGAACCAGGCATTTATAAAGGTTTCTTTACCCTGTACGGGAATTTTAGCCCGGATCAATCGCATCGGATTATCAATAAATATTCCAGTTAGCTTGCCATCTTTTTGCAAAATATAGCCCCCTGAAAAAGGCGTTTGAGTGGTTACGCCAGCTAAATCAATAGCGGCCTGGTTGGCCAATAAAGCATGGCCGTCAACACGAGTAATGGCCACTGGAGTATTTGGAAACAGGGAGTCTAATTTGTCCTTGGTAGGAAACTCTTTTACTTCCCAATCATTTTGGTCCCAGCCTCGCCCGGTAATATAATCGAGATTTTTGTCTTTTTGAAATGCGACAATACGGTCCAGAACCTCATCGAAGCTTTTGGTGCCCTCCAGTCGTACATTTTGTTCTGCAAGCCCTAAACCAAAAAAATGGCAATGTGCATCTATGAATCCGGGATAGATAGCCTTACCTTCTGCATTGATTGTTTGAGATGACCTGTAGTTATTTTTGATTTCTTGAGTGGAACCTACGGCAATTATTTTTCCTTCTTTGACTGCGAAGGCTTCCGCTTTAGCGAAACTATCATTAACCGTGTAAATATTTCCATTAATAACCAAAAGGTCTGCTTTTTCCTGCTTCGTGCAGGCAAGTATGAGCATCAAAAAAAGAAAGAGAAGTTTTTTCATTTGAGTCCGATTTAAAGAAGCTTAAAAGTACAAAAATTCCGCTATTGAAATCTATATCTAAATGCTTTTGTCTTTGATGGGTAAAGTGTAACTTTGCGGTTTCAATTTTGAAACTGAATGAGCTACCATTTCAATGAAATAGAAGCCAAATGGCAAAAATATTGGGCAGACAATCAAACATTTAAAGCCGAAAATGACAGCGGTAAGCCCAAGTATTATGTGTTGGATATGTTCCCATATCCATCGGGAGCTGGATTGCATGTAGGGCATCCATTGGGTTATATAGCCAGCGATATTTATGCGCGCTACAAGCGGCATAAAGGGTTCAATGTATTACACCCTCAAGGCTATGATTCATTTGGTTTACCTGCTGAACAATATGCCATTCAGACCGGCCAGCATCCTGCCATTACCACTGAGCAAAATATTAAAACCTATCGTCGCCAGCTCGACCAGCTTGGTTTTTCATTTGATTGGAGCAGAGAAGTACGAACTTCAGATCCGAAGTACTACAAATGGACGCAGTGGGTTTTCATTCAGTTGTTCAATTCCTGGTACAATAGAGATGCCGATAAAGCCGAAGCTATTTCAAACCTGATTACTCTATTTGAAAAAGAAGGAAATGCTACTGTAAACGCTTCCGCGGATGAGGATGTACCGCACTTTACTGCTGAGGATTGGAAGTCTTTTTCTGATAGTAAAAAACAAGAAATTCTCTTAAAATATCGATTGACATTTTTGTCGGAAACAGAAGTGAACTGGTGCCCGGCTCTGGGTACGGTCTTGGCGAATGACGAAATTGTGAATGGTGTTTCAGAGCGTGGCGGGCATCCGGTGATACGTAAAAAAATGAAGCAATGGAGCATGCGCATTTCGGCGTATGCACAGCGCTTATTGGATGGATTAGAAACCATCGATTGGCCGGAGCCGCTGAAGGAAATTCAACGCAATTGGATTGGCCGTTCTGAGGGCGCCATGGTAAGTTTTGAAGTAGACGGACATGATGCAAAAATTGACGTTTTTACTACACGCCCAGATACTATTTTTGGCGCAAGTTTTATGACCTTGGCTCCGGAGCACGAACTAGTTTCAAAAATTACCACCCCTGAGCAAAGAGAAGCAGTAGAAGCTTATGTAGAAGCAACGGCAAAACGTAGTGAGCGTGACCGTATGGCCGATGTTAAAACTATTTCGGGAGTATTTACAGGGGGGTACGCCCTACATCCTTTTTCAGGAGAAAAAATACAGATATGGATAGGTGATTATGTGCTGGCCAGCTATGGAACCGGTGCTGTGATGGCTGTACCCTGTGGCGATGAACGTGATTATGCATTTGCGAAACATTTTGACATTCCAATCCCAAATATTTTTGAAGGTGTTGATATTTCTGAAGAAGCCTTTATGGATAAAGAGAAAACCATTATTGCGAATTCAGATTTCTTAAATGGTTTGAGCTACAAGAAAGCCATGAAAACCATCATTTATGAAATTGAGAAACGCGGTTTGGGCTACGGAAAGGTAAATTACCGTCTGCGAGATGCGGTTTTTAGTCGTCAGCGTTATTGGGGAGAACCGTTTCCGGTCTATTATGAAGGTGGAATGCCACAAATGATCGATTCTAAGTACTTACCACTGGTATTACCGGAAGTTGAGAAATATTTACCTACAGAAGATGGAAGGCCACCCTTAGGCAATGCGGAGGTATGGGCATGGGATACTGTGTCGAATTCTGTGGTCGAGAATTCTAAAATTGATCATGAAACTGTATTTCCATTAGAGCTGAATACCATGCCGGGTTGGGCCGGAAGTTCTCAGTATTTTAATCGCTACATGGATGCTCATAATAACGAGGAAATCTTTTCTCAAGAAGCGATCAATTACTGGAAAGATGTTGATCTCTACATCGGCGGTGTCGAGCACGCAACGGGGCATTTATTGTATTCACGCTTCTGGCAAAAGTTTATGTTCGATAAAGGCTTAGTACCTAAAGATGAATATGCCAGAAAATTGATTAATCAAGGGATGATACAAGGGACAAGTGCTTTTGTCTATAGATTGAACGGTCAGAATAAACTCATATCAAAGGGGTTGGTCAATGGTCATGATGTCCAGCCCATTCATGCCGATGTTTCCTTTGTAAATGCTTCAAATGAACTAGATATTGAAAGTTTTAAGGTATGGCGCCCCGAATTTAAAGATGCGGAGTTCATGCTTGAAGATGGCAAATATATTGTTGGACGTGAGGTTGAGAAAATGTCCAAATCTAAGTATAATGTGGTGAACCCAGATAATATCTGTAAGCAATATGGAGCAGATAGTTTAAGGCTGTATGAAATGTTTCTTGGCCCACTGGAGCAATCAAAACCATGGAATACGGCTGGTATCACCGGCGTGCATAGCTTCCTTAAAAAGCTATGGAAGTTATATCACGAAAGCAATACCTTCCGCGTAAGCGATGACGAGCCCACAAAAGACAATTTAAAAACGCTGCATAAAACAATCAAAAAGGTAGAAGAAGACATTGAGAATTTTTCGTTTAACACCTCGGTTTCGTCGTTCATGATTGCGGTCAATGAATTAACGGCTCAAAAGTGCACCAGCAGAGCGATTCTGGAACCTTTGCTAATTTTAATATCACCCTATGCCCCACATATCAGTGAAGAGTTGTGGAGCAAATTAGGCCATGACGAGTCCATTACCTATGCCAGGTTCCCGGCGTTTGATGCTTCGCAATTGGTGGAGAGCACAAAGAATTATCCGATCTCATTCAACGGCAAGATGCGTTTTACCATAGAGCTACCATTAGATTTTACCAAAGATCAAATTGAAGAGGCTGTCATGGCTCATGAAAAGACCCTGGCCCAGTTGCAAGGCCGTACGCCTAAAAAGGTGATCGTAGTACCAGGTAAAATTGTGAATATTGTAGGATAACTTCTTTTAGGTGACATAAAATTTTAATCTAATTTTAAAAATAAAAAATGCTATGATCATAGGACTTCCGAAGGAAATTAAAAACAATGAAAGCCGTGTAGCGCTTACACCTGCCGGTGTATTCGAACTCACAAAGAATAAGCACAAAGTCTTTGTGCAAAAAAATGCAGGTTTTAACAGTGGTTTTTTCGATGAAGATTATGTAAAAGCAGGAGCTGAAATTTTACCTACTATAGAAGAAGTATATGCACGAAGTGAGATGATCGTAAAGGTAAAAGAGCCTATTGAAAAAGAATATGGCCTGATAAGAAAAGACCAGATCGTTTTTACTTATTTTCATTTTGCCTCAAGTAGGAAACTCACTGATGCGATGATTCATAGTGGGTCGGTTTGCATTGCTTATGAAACGGTTGAGGATAAAAAAGGGAATTTACCTTTATTGCGACCAATGTCTGAAGTAGCGGGTAGAATGGCTGTTCAGCAAGGAGCGAAATACCTTGAAAAACCTATTAAAGGTAAAGGCGTTTTATTAGGTGGTGTACCAGGAGTACAACCTGGTAAAGTATTGATTTTAGGGGCCGGCGTAGTAGGGGTACAGGCGGCAAAAATGGCTGCAGGTTTGGGTGCTATGGTGACCATTTTAGATGTCGATATGGATAAACTTCGCTATGTGAATGATGTTATGCCAAGTCATGTGATTACCGAATTTTCGAATGAATATACTGTTAGAAAGCATATAAAGAATTCAGATCTCATTATTGGAGGAGTTTTAATTAAAGGGGCAAAGGCACCTAAATTGATCACCAGAGAGATGCTTAAAAAGATGCAACCAGGTACTGTATTAGTGGATGTTGCCGTAGACCAAGGAGGATGTATGGAAACTACGAAGCCAACCACACATGAAGATCCTACCTATATCATTGATGATGTTGTACACTATTGTGTTGCAAACATGCCTGGAGCTGTTCCCTATACTTCTACAGTGGCTTTAACAAATGTAACCTTACCATACGTTATTTCGATAGCAAATAAAGGATGGCAACAAGCATGCGATGAGAATCCAGGTCTTGAGAAAGGCTTGAATATTGTGAAGGGAGAGGTGGTTTATCCAGAAATTATGGAAACATTCTCCGTCACTAGTTAATATGAATTTTAACATAGAAATAATTGGTGTGGTCGCAGGGATATTAACAACAATTGCCTATGCACCTCAGGCCTATAAAATATATAAGGAAAAATCAGCCAAAGAAGTATCACTCTCTATGTACCTGGTATTACTTACCGGACTTATTTTATGGCTTTTCTACGGAATTTTGATTGATAGCTTTGCCATAAAGTTGGCAAACGCAGTAACTATAGTGCTGGCATTATCAATCATTTATTTTAAAGTTCGTTATAAGTAAACCTTTTTTATAGCCTTCAACTTTGAGGTTTTTTTTACTATATTTGATTGTTATGAAATCAATCCAATTATTTTTATTCTGCTGTTTCTTTACATTTCAGTTTACCTTTTCACAATCATTATTTATAGGCGACGGTGCTGAGTTTTATTTGAAGAAGGATTTGCCATTTACAACGAGTAATACAGTTGTGACTTTAGGAGGCTCGGGTATTTTTTCCGTGGAGGCAGGCACCACATGGGGTACAGCGAATGAGTACGTAGATGGAACGGTTACAGCATATGGAACCGGGGTCACCAAACTGGCAACAGGCAATAGTAGCGTGTATGCTCCGGTTACGGCAGACCACAGCGGAGCTATTTTTGCTACGTACTTTAATAGTGCACCTGATGCAGGCTCCAATGGCACGAACGTAAATGCGGTTTCTGATGTAGAATATTGGGAATTAATGGGGAATGCAGAGATCACACTTCCTTGGAACAGTGCCAGTGACATTACAAATTTGGTCAATAATAATGGTGGAGTTTTGAATTCTGTGGCCATTGTTGGATTAAATAGTGGTACTTGGGATCTTGTAAGCGCTCCTATGACCAACACGGTTACCGGAGATTTATTAAATGGAACGGTAACCAGTGATACTGCGAATCCTGTGAACCTCAATAATTTTACTCAATTCACTTTTGGGATAGACAACCAGGTAGTTCTTGGAACTGACGATCTATTTATTACCAATGGCATTGATATCTTGGCAAACCCTGTGAGAGCGTCAGAACCCATTCGGTTTTTATCTGAAAATAACCTACAAGGGTTGGATGCTATTTTATACGATATCACGGGTAAACAAGTCAGGTTCTATAATGATGTAATAACCTTTAATGGTGTAGGTTCTTTAGATAAGTCCAATGTAATGAGCGGTATTTATTTTTTGAAATTTATCCATGAAGGAAAACAAGGGGTAAAAAAGTTAATATTAGAATAAAATTATAGTTATGAGAATAAAATTACATGTAATTGCCTTATTGTTGGCAGTAAGCACAATGACTTTCGCGCAAATAGGAATTGGTACTACAACGCCTGATGCTTCAGCCATAATAGATATGACTTCAACCTCGCAAGGTATTTTAATACCAAGAATGACTACTGCGCAAAGAACAGCAATAGCAAGTCCGGCTTTAGGCTTACAGGTATATGACACAGATACGAGTTCGGTATGGTCCTTCAATGGCGCAGATTGGATAAATGGTACTGGCGGCCCGGGGAAATTTATTGATGGTGCTGCTGCTGATATTGCTTATTATGATGGAAGAGTGGGTATTGGAAGAAATAATTTTTCTACGGCGCATAAATTATGGGTAGAGGGCGTTAAAAGCACTGACGATACAAATACAACGGCCAGGTTTATTGCAGAGTATGAAGGAACAGGAACAAGTGTTTCAACTTATGCAGCTACCTTTGATGCGAATAATACGAGCACAGGAACAATAGGGTTTGCAATTGGTAGTTACAATACCATTAACAATAGTGCCGGCGGTTCCATTACAGTTGGAGAAGCCACTCGCTCAGAAATAAATAATCCCGCATCTGGATCAATGGCGGCTGCGTATGGAAATTCAATTAATGTAACTAATGATGGCGCAATTACTAGTTTTCTTGTCGGTAATCTAATCAATAATTTTGGAACGGGTACAGCTCAAAATAGTTATGCCATTTTCATAGGACCTGGTTTTAATACAGGTATAGCAGATAATTATTCTATTTATTCGAGTACTGTTGCAGATTCTTACTTTAGTGGTAATATAGGAGCAGGAATCTTAGCACCACAGAGACAAGTGCACATAAGTGAGGCCTTACGCCTGGAACCACAGGCTGACCCCCCTGCAAATGGTGCATTAGGCGATTTATATGCAGATACAGATGGCAATCTGTATTTTCATGACGGTACAAACTGGAGACAGGTACAATTAGTACCTTAATGCTGCGGGTTTAGTATATTTATTCAAAATTATTTTTTAGAATTCTATAAAGTTTTTACATTTGTCTCATTAGAAATAAAAAATGAACACAATTTTAAATCATACTTGGTGGTGGAATTTACGAAAAGCAGTATTCGTGAATTAATTACTTAGTATATTTAAATTATATAATATCATAAGGCTTGTCATTCACGACAAGCCTTTGTTTTTTGAACTATGTATCTATTAAAAACACATTACAAGAAAATTATTGCCGATACCATCACACCGGTAAGTATCTATTTGAAGTTGCGTGATCAGTTCCCGAATAGTATTTTGCTCGAGAATAGTGATTATCGCGCCACTGATAACAGTTTTTCGTATGTATGCTTTAATCCGATCGCCTCAATAAAAGTGGCGAATGAGGTTGTAACCGAACATTTTCCGGATGGAACAACGACTCAAATCTCTATCGAGGAAACTACGAATGTTCCTGAACTTTTTCATGATTTTTCCAGAAAGTTCAGTGTGGATATAAAGGAAAAATTCAAGTTTATAACAAACGGAATTTTCGGGTTCACAGCGTATGACGCCGTGCGCTATTTCGAAGATATTCAGATTTCCAAAAAAGACGCTTCCCTCGGGATTCCTGATATGTACTATGCTGTTTATCAGAATATTGTAGCTATCAGTAACTTTGAAAATGTAGCCTATATTTTCTCAAATAGCTTTGACGCATCTAATAATATTGACACGATTCATCAATTGTTAAAAGCTAAGAATTACGCGACATTTGATTTCCTAACAGATGGTAATATTGATTCGAACCTTACTGACGATGAGTACACAGAGCATGTAGCCTTGGCTAAAAAGCATTGCGCGCGAGGTGATGTGTTTCAATTGGTGCTGTCAAAAAAATTCTCTCAAAAGTTTAAAGGTGACGAGTTCAATGTATACCGCGCACTGAGAACCATCAACCCATCACCTTATCTTTTTTATTTTGATTTTGGAGATTTTAAAATTTTTGGAAGCTCTCCCGAAGCGCAGCTGGTAGTAAAAGATGGACAAGCAGAAATCCACCCAATAGCAGGGACATTCAAACGAACAGGCGATGATTTAAAAGATGCAGCACTGGCCAAGAAACTATCAAAGGACGAAAAGGAGAACGCAGAACATGTAATGTTGGTTGATCTGGCAAGAAATGATCTGAGCCGCCATGGCTCCGAAGTGACTGTAGAACGCTATCGCGAAGTACAGTTTTTCTCACATGTGATTCATTTAGTCAGTAAAGTCACCGGCAAAAAACATAAAGAAACATCAACGATGCAGGTGGTCGCTGATACATTTCCTGCAGGTACTTTGAGTGGTGCACCAAAACATATGGCCATGCAACTCATCGAAAAATACGAAAAAACGAGCCGTGAGTTCTACGGCGGTGCGATTGGTTTCATGGATTTTGAAGGTAACTTCAATCATGCCATAATGATCAGAACATTCTTAAGCAAGAACCATACGCTGCATTGGCAAGCCGGAGCAGGTTTGGTATCGAAATCAAATCCGGCTGATGAATTACAAGAAGTGTATAACAAATTAGGCGCCTTAACAAATGCATTAGAAGCGGCAGAACGTATTAAATGAAAATTAGATGAAAAAAGTATTAGTTATAGATAATTATGATAGTTTCACCTACAATCTAGTCCATTATTTAGAAGACCTGGACTGCGAAGTGGTGGTAAAGCGTAATGATAAATTAACACTCGATGAAGTCGATGCCTATGAAAAGATTGTATTATCTCCAGGTCCTGGTATACCTGATGAAGCCGGCCTGCTAAAATCGATTATTGAAAGATATGCTCCAACAAAAAGTATTTTGGGTGTCTGTTTAGGCCAGCAGGCCATTGGTGAGGTTTTTGGCGGGAGTATTAGCAATTTAGATACAGTATATCATGGTGTCGCTACCAATGTTACTTTGAGTGTCAATGATGAAGAATTGTTTAACGGATTAGAAAAGGAATTTCCGGTAGGGCGCTACCATTCTTGGGTTGTCGATACGGATTTACCGGATAGCTTGGAGGCAACTTCTTTCGATGAAAACGGACAGATTATGTCCATACGTCACAAAGAATATGATGTCAAAGGAGTGCAATATCACCCTGAATCAGTTTTAACGCCTAATGGAAAACAAATTCTCAAAAACTGGATCAATTCTTAATTTATGAAAGCATTATTAAATAGATTGATCAATCATGAGACCATTTCAAAAGAAGAGGCTAGAAATGTATTGGTAAATATTTCAAAAGGAGCATACAATCAAAGTCAAATCGCTTCTTTTTTAACGGTGTATATGATGCGCACCATTACGGTTGAGGAATTGGAAGGGTTTCGCGATGCCCTACTGGAGCTATGTATTCCGCTTGATGTGTCTGATTACAATACGATAGATTTATGTGGTACAGGAGGCGATGGTAAAAATACGTTTAATATTTCAACACTAGCTTCATTTGTTGCCGCCGGGGCTGGAATTCATGTTACAAAACATGGCAACTATGGCGTATCTTCAATCTCGGGGTCGAGTAATGTAATGGAGTATCTGGGCGTTAAATTCAGTAATGAAAGCGATTTTTTGCGACGTAGTCTGGAAGAAGCAGGTATCTGTGTGTTACATGCGCCATTATTTCATCCTGCGATGAAGAATGTAGCGCCGATACGAAGAGAGTTGGGTGTAAAGACCTTTTTTAATATGTTAGGCCCTATGGTAAATCCTGCTTTCCCCAAAAATCAGTTGGTGGGCGTTTTTAGTCTAGAACTTGCAAGATTGTATGGCTATTTATATCAAAAATCTGATAAAAATTTCACCATATTGCATGCTTTAGATGGCTATGATGAGATTTCTCTTACGGGCAAAACGAAAATGATTTCGAGAAATTCGGAAGATATGTACTCACCAGAAGATTTCGGTGTAACAACCATCAGCCAAGAGGATATTTTTGGTGGGGATTCCATACAACAATCTGCAGAAATTTTTATGAATGTAATTTCAGGAAACGGGACCGATGCACAAAATAATGTTGTTTCGGCTAATGCCGGAATGGCGATAGCAACGGTAAAAGGATGGGCTCCTAAAGAAGGATTTGAGCTGGCAAAGGAATCCCTGCTCTCAGGAAAAGCAAAAGATACACTTGAAAAATTAATTGAGCTGAGTAAATGACAATTCTTGATAAAATAGTCGCAGATAAACAAAAAGAAGTCGATTTAAAGAAGAAGCTCGTTCCGTTGAAACAATTGGAGCAATCTATCTTGTTCGAACGAGAAACAATTTCATTGATAGATCAATTAAAAAATAGCTCTTCAGGGATCATTGCAGAACATAAACGACGCTCTCCGTCAAAAGCAGTAATTAACCAGCAATTGAACGTTCAAGATGTGGCGAAGGGTTATGAAGAGGCAGGAGCTTGCGGAATGTCGGTTTTGACTGATGGTAAGTATTTCGGGGGCTCTTTAGATGATTTGTTATTAGCACGAGCCAGTTGTACGTTACCCTTACTAAGAAAAGAGTTCATCATTGATGACTATCAGATTATTGAGGCAAAAGCCCATGGAGCAGATGCCATTTTACTAATTGCGGCTATTCTTGACAGAGAAGTGATCAAACAGTTTTCTGAACTTGCCCAAGGTCTTAATATAAATGTCTTATTGGAGGTTCACAATGAAGAAGAACTACAAAAATCGATCATGCCAAGTCTAAACATGTTGGGTGTTAACAACCGTGATTTGAAAACATTCAAAGTAAGTACCCAGATCAGTAAGGATTTAAGCGATTTAATTCCTGATGATTTTGTAAAAGTATCAGAAAGCGGTATTAGCTCGGTAGCAGCTATTCAAGACTTAAAGCAATATGGGTACCAGGGATTTTTAATAGGTGAGAATTTCATGAAGGCTCCTAATCCGGGAGAAAGTGCTAAAAAGTTTATAAATGAATTAGAAAAATGAGGCTCAAAGTTTGCGGAATGAAATATAATCCTGAACAAGTTGCGGCGTTGCAACCTGAATATTTAGGCTTTATTTTTTATGATAAAAGTCCGCGTGATTTCTCAGCTGAGCTTCCGCAATTGCCTAAAAAAATTAAAAAAGTAGGCGTCTTTGTAGATGCTAAAGAAGAGGAAGTTCTCAAAAAGATAGAAAACTATCAATTAGATGCGGTGCAGCTACATGGCCATGAATCACCTGACTATTGCAGAGTCTTAAAAGAATCGGGAACACAAGTCATCAAGGTATTCTCAATCAAGGATTCATTTGATTTTTCGAAATTGACACCTTATGAAGAAGTCGTCGACTTTTACTTATTTGATACAAAAGGAAAATTGCCTGGGGGAAATGGCTACGCGTTTGACTGGAATGCCTTAAATGATTACCCATCGACCAAACCCTTCTTTTTGAGTGGTGGCATAGGGATAGATGAAATCGATAGGCTTCATAAATTTTTAAAGTCAAAAACTGCAGAATTTTGTCATGCTATTGATGTAAATAGCAGGTTTGAAATGGAACCTGGATTAAAAGATGTTGAACAGTTAAAAAAGTTTAAATCACTACTATGAGTTACCACGTGAGTGAAAAAGGTTACTATGGCGAATTTGGGGGTGCATTCATTCCTGAAATGCTATACCCCAATGTAGAAGAATTACGCCAGAACTATTTAAAAATAATGGCTGAACCTTCATTTCAAGAGGAATTTGAACAGTTATTAAAGGATTATGTAGGGCGTCCTTCACCTTTGTATTTCGCGAAACGATTAAGTGAAAAGTACCATACGAAAGTATACTTAAAACGGGAGGATTTAAACCATACCGGTGCTCATAAAGTTAACAATACCATTGGGCAAATTTTAATGGCAAAACGATTAGGCAAGAACCGAATAATTGCCGAAACCGGTGCGGGTCAGCATGGAGTCGCTACCGCGACTGTATGCGCCTTAATGGGGATCAATTGTGTTGTATATATGGGTGAAATTGACATAGCCCGCCAGGCACCTAACGTTGCCCGGATGAAAATGTTAGGAGCTGAGGTACGTCCTGCTTTATCAGGAAGTCGCACCTTAAAAGATGCGACGAACGAAGCGATCAGAGATTGGATCAATAACCCTGTGGACACACATTATATTATTGGTTCCGCTATTGGCCCACATCCATATCCTGACATGGTAACGCGTTTTCAATCTGTCATTTCTGAAGAAATCAAATGGCAGTTAAAGGAAAAAGAGGCGAGAGAAAGTCCCGATTATATTGTGGCCTGTATCGGTGGTGGTAGCAATGCTGCGGGTACTTATTATCATTTTCTGGATAATAAGGACGTTGGAATTATTGCAGTAGAAGCAGCAGGAAAAGGAATTCATTCAGGCGAAAGTGCCGCAACTTCGGTATTGGGCAAAGAAGGTATCATACATGGCTGTAAGACCTTATTAATGCAAACCGAAGATGGGCAGATTACTGAACCATATTCGATTTCTGCCGGACTGGACTATCCGGGTGTCGGCCCTTTGCATTCACATTTATATAAATCAGGGAGAGGCGAATTTTTTTCAGCCACTGATGACGAAGCCATGCAAGCAGGACTGGAATTAGCTCAATTAGAAGGGATTATCCCGGCGATTGAAACCAGTCATGCCTTAGCTATTTTCAAGCATAAGACCTTTGAACCAAAGGATATTGTGGTACTAAGCCTTTCCGGAAGAGGTGATAAAGATTTACAGAATTATATAGATTATTTCAATTTGTAATGAATAAAATACAAGAAAAACTGCAAGAAGATAAGAAGTTACTGTCTATCTATTTTACGGCGGGGTATCCTAAACTTGATGACACGGTTACTATCATTAAAAATTTAGAAGAAGCCGGTGTCGATATGATAGAAATAGGATTGCCATTTAGTGATCCCTTAGCAGATGGACCGACGATTCAGGCCAGCTCTACCCAAGCTCTAAAAAATGGTATGACAACTGAACTACTTTTCGATCAATTGAAAAAAATCCGCGATAGCGTAACAATTCCATTAATCATCATGGGTTATTTTAATCCAATGCTGCAATACGGCGTTGAAGAATTCTGTCAAAAATGCCAAGAGATCGGTATAGACGGACTCATTATTCCTGATCTTCCGGTGGATGTGTATCATGACGAATACCAGGCTATTTTCCAGAAATACGGATTAATAAATGTGTTTTTAATTACTCCTCAAACCAGTGACGAACGCATACGATTTATAGATTCAATTTCCAATGGTTTCATCTATATGGTAAGTTCAGCGAGCACTACCGGGGCCAAAACCGGCTTCGGAGATGAACAGACGAACTATTTTAAAAGAATAGCTAACATGAACCTGAAAAACCCACAAATCGTTGGGTTTGGAATCAGCAATAACGAGACCTTTTTACAAGCTACCGAATCTACTAAGGGCGCAATTATCGGTTCTGCATTCATTAAAAATCTTTCAAAAAGCGGTGTAGACTCGATTGATGCATTTGCCAAAAGCATATATAAAGTTTAATTTTAACCATGGCCTTATTTAGGACATATACGCTAAGCTTATTGCTTCTTATGATTTTCTCTTGTCAAAAGACGAAAAAAG
This sequence comes from Flavobacteriaceae bacterium, assembly GCA_030065775.1. Lineage (GTDB taxonomy): Bacteria > Bacteroidota > Bacteroidia > Flavobacteriales > Flavobacteriaceae > Aureibaculum. The sequence goes on from JASJDL010000073.1 coordinate 13,689, forward strand.
AGGATTCCATTGCACGAACTTCAGAACAATGTGTCACTTATATCTTAAAAAAGGACGATTCTTTAGGAACCATTAGAAATCATTCTTGTGAAAAAATTTCTTTAAGCACGACCATTCAGCAATATACCTCAAGCCTGAATGAGCTTGACTTTTCAAATTGCCCTGAAGATTTTTCAAAGGCCTTTAAAGATCATATTTCTGCCTGGAATGAAATGACAGCGATCACAGACCGGCATGATCAGCTTCGCGGAGAAATGCATGACCTCTTCGATATCATTGAGAAAAGCCTGGATTCAACTGAGTTTGCCGCGCGTTTAAAGGCTATTTGGGATACCTGGGAACCCATTGAAAAAGCGAAGAATATTAAGTGATTTTTAGGAATGATATTTGCTATCTTTACCGCAACAGAATCTTAAATGCAGCTTAAAAAAACTTCATTACGCACGCGCATTTTTATAGCTATGATCCTTTTGGTGGTCATCGCTTCAGTTTTAATAGCATTAATTACCATCTATCAATATAATGAGCAGGCCAAAGACTATCATGAAGGTAGGCTTGTGCGTAAAGAAAATGCCATCATGGCAAGTATCGACCTTGAATTACGACGCAGAACCACGTATCCGGTCGAAACGGATTATTTAGACAAAATCTTTAAAGAACGTATCTATGATATTTCAGATATTAATCAGTTAGATATCAATATTTATAACCTCGATGGAAAACTTCTTATAAGCTCATCGTCGAGTTTTTCAAAGGA
>JASJDL010000074.1 GCA_030065775.1 Flavobacteriaceae bacterium
AAAATGGAGAATCCACAAAAAGAACCAGACAGCAATAACATATTTAAACCATTCACCAAACTGCTCACCAACATTAAAAAACAAATTAAGCACAATGATGAAAACTGATCCTACTAAAAATAATACGAAATGATAGTACAAACGCTTTTTCTGCTGAATGCGCTTACGTGCGTTTTCATAAACTTCATGCTGCTCTTTAGGCTCCATTAGTTGCTTTTTATTTTTGATGTCCCTTCTACTAAAAATGTGATGGGTAAGGTATATTTCACATTTACATTCTTGCCTCGATGTCTACCTGGAATCATTTTCGGTAATAGCGAAACAACCCGCATCCCTTCTTGTTCTAAACGCTTACGAGTTCCTCTTGCCCTAATCTGGGTAATATCGCCATCTTTGGTGATCGGGAATTGCACATAGATTCTTTGTTGGCCAGGTGTTAAATTCAAGCTATCGGTAATTGACATATCAAAATTTCGCGCTACAAGTTTTTTGATTTGATTTTGCAGGCACAATTTCTGTAAGTCTTGACGTAGCGTTTCACATCCAGGTAAGGTAGGTGCGTTTTCAACGACCACAAAGCGGACGCCTTGATCGATATTTATAGTATCTTTTTCTTGGCCAAAGACCAAAGCTAAAAAGCAACTAAATAACAAAGACAAATATATCTTTCTCATAGCTGCAAATATAGCAGTTTACATATTCTTAACCCACTCTTTGATGTAATCTGTAAAATCTTCTTTTTCTAAAACTTCATTGATATTATTAAAGTCAATCTCTTCGTTTTCAAGTGTGTTTAAAATAGATTGAATGGCATTTAAAACATTCATATCGTTTATGTTTTCTATGCGCTGAAGTATGTGATGTTTAAGCTGTTCTTTTTCCATTATTTTTTCTTTCTAAATTAACCCCTTATATTTTAATCAGCAATTCTTTAATGTTAAGCCTAAATTAAGCTTTTTAGTCATAAAATACCTTTAAAAACCATTTAAAATTACCTTTTTTTAGTAATTCTTCATGTTAAAGAAACGGTAAAATGAAAATTTTTCATACCGTATTTTTTCATATTCTTTTTTTTCAAAGTTTAAACTGCCGCATTCATAAAAATAACCCTATCCTAACAATTATTTTATCGGGTAGTTACATTCTTAAGTATCTTTGTAGTAGTAATTTAAACCAAATTAAGATGGCAATTAAAAAACAATATTTAAAGAGTAAACCTGTTTGTAAAGTAACATTCACGGTTCCGGCGAAAGATGCTTCAAAAGTTTCTGTGGCCGGTAGTTTCAACGAGTGGAAAACAGATGTATTAAATCTGAGAAAATTAAAAAATGGAACCTTTAAGGGAATCGTTGATCTGGAAAAGGATCACTCTTATGAGTTCAAATATGTGATCGACGGTGACTATGTAAATGAAGAGCAGGCCGATGCCTATGTCTGGAATGACTTTGCAGGTTCAGAAAATAGTGTATTAAATTTATAAATGTAATTGGTTAAATAGGCAAGAGGGCTTTTCATTTTGGGAGGCCCTCTTGTGTTATACAGACATTATTTAGATGGCGACTACACCTTTAATATGAGGATGCGGATTGTAGTCCGTCAGAATAAAATCCTCAAAGGTAAAATCTTCAATATTTTTCACTTCCGGATTAAGCTCCATTTTAGGAAGTGGGCGAGGATCACGTGATAATTGCAATTCTAATTGCTCCCTATGATTGCTGTAAATATGGGCGTCACCAAAGGTATGAATGAATTCACCTGCCTTATAACCACAAACCTGCGCCATCATCATTGTAAACAGTGCATAAGAGGCAATATTAAAAGGTACACCTAAAAAAATATCTGCACTGCGCTGGTACAATTGACACGATAATTTTCCGTCGGCCACATAAAATTGAAAGAAGGCATGGCAAGGAGGTAAAGCGGCTTTGCCTTCTGCAACATTTTCACTAAAACTTTTTGTAGTATCTGGCAGTACACTGGGGTTCCAGGCAGAAACCAGCATTCTTCTACTATCGGGGTTCTTCTTTAGTAATTCAATGACTTCATTTAACTGGTCAATTTCGTCGCTATTCCAGTTACGCCATTGATGTCCGTAAACGGGTCCGAGGTCACCATTTTCATCTGCCCATTCGTTCCAGATTCGCACACCATTTTCTTGCAAGTAATTGACATTGGTATCACCTTTTATAAACCATAGAAGTTCATAAATAATTGATTTTAAATGCAGTTTTTTTGTGGTCACCATTGGGAAACCTTCAGCCAAATCAAATCGCATTTGATAACCGAACACGCTCTTGGTACCGGTGCCGGTTCTATCACTCTTTACGCTTCCATTATTTAAAACGTGCTTTACTAAGTCATGATATTGCTTCATTTCGTCATCTTTTCTTCGGAAATAAAAGTAAAGAAAAGCTCCAAATCAAAAAGACAGGAGTTTAAAATTGTATCAAAAGTTATTAACTATCCAATAATCATTCCGGCAATTGTGGCAGAAATCAAAGATGCTATAGAACCACCAATCAGCGCTTTCATACCGAATTCAGAAAGTGTTTTCCGCTGTCCGGGGGCTAAAGAGCCAATTCCTCCAATTTGAATTCCGATAGAGGCGAAGTTAGCAAAGCCGCATAACATATATGTAGCCATAATAACGGACTTCTGGTAAGTTAAATGTGCCGCACTGGCCGGGTTTTTGAGATCAGCCAATTGTATATAACCTACAAATTCACTAGCGGCCAGCTTGATGCCTAATAGCTGTCCCATAAGCATCATGTCCTCTTTGGCGACACCGATCAGCCACATGAGGGGTGCAAAAATAGTTCCCAGGATAGCTTCAAGAGAAAAACTGGTATACGCAGTGTTCGATGCCAGCCAATTATTCAGACCAGTCCAGTGACCTACTTTACCAAGTCCGTAATTAATCATTGCTATAAATGCGATAAACACGAGAAGCATAGCACCGACATTTATAGCCAAACGCAGGCCTTCGGTAGTTCCGTTGGCAATAGCATCTAATACGTTTGAACCGATCTTATCTTGAGAAACCTTTACATCTGTATTTATGGTTTCAATCTGTGGATATAGTATTTTTGAAATGACAATGGCTCCTGGAGCTGCCATGACAGACGCAGCTAACAGGTGCTTGGCATAAACCAGCCGCAATGCAGGGTCGTCACCACCTAAAAATCCGATATAAGCTGCTAATACAGCTCCGGCAACAGTGGCCATGCCACCGATCATTACCAAAAGCATCTCTGAACGGTTCATCTTTTCCAAATAGGCCTTGATCAATAAAGGTGCTTCGGTCTGACCTAAAAAGATATTTCCTGCAATAGAAAGGCTTTCTGCACCCGAAATCCCCAACAATCGGGTTAAAAGCATCGCCATAAATTTGACAACCTTCTGTATAATGCCCAAATAAAAAAGTACAGATGTCAATGCAGAAAAGAAGACAATCGTCGGAAGTACCTGAAAAGCAAATATGAATCCAAAAGTGTCCATATCAACAACTAAGCCTTCAAATAGAAATTTACTACCTGCCCTGGTGAAGTCTAATATCTTTACAAAAATTTGACCAACGAAATCAAAACCTTTTTGAATGAAGGGTACTTTTAAAACACCTATTGCGATCATTAACTGAATAGCAAGTCCGATACCAACGGTTTTCCAGTTTATGGCTTTTCTACTGCTACTAAATAAAAAGGCGATAAAAATAAGCACTGCCATTCCTAGAATACCTCTTAGAAGACTTTGAGTTGAGAATCCTTGATTAGGGATGATGTTATTGTTTTCAGCTTCAGCTACATTGGTTACCGTTGTGTTATCTTTTTTGGTTTTAAACTTATAATCAACACCTTTTTCATTAAAAACAAGCGTAGAATCAGTCAATTCTGTAATCTTATAGCTGCGTGTGGTATCTTTAGGTGAATCATAATAAAATACCAGTAAATTATTTTGATGAATATAGTTTCCAGACGCTTTTAAGTTGTTCTTCGCTTTAAGCCGATAGCTGAATGCCCCTTGCTCCAGAATTAAAACATCTGATGTGTCGATAGTGAACAGCGATTCGCCGTTTTCGTTGTTAACGGTATCAAACAGCCACTTTTTATCTAATTGCTGTGCCGAAACTGTCAAGGCAAAAGAAGCAATTAGAATGCACAAAAAATTTCGCATGGTAGTAGGAATGTTATTTCTGACGTTTAGAAATTTCGTCACGTAGTTTTGCGGCCAGTTCGTAGTCTTCATTGGCGACAGCCTCGTCTAATTTATTATTGAGTTCTGCCAAAGTAAAATCTTGATAAGAAGTATCGTCTGGTGTGCCTTCCAACAGCTCTTCTACTTCAATTTTTGAAGCTTCCATTTCGGGTTCTTCTTTAGACTTGAGATAAATACCGGCTTTATCTAAAATATTTTCATACGTAAAAATGGGCGCATTAAAACGCGTGGCCAGTGCGATCGCATCAGAGGTTCTTGCATCAATGATTTCTTCTATACGATCGCGCTCACAGATCAAACTTGAATAAAAGACTCCATCTACCAACTTATGAATAATAACTTGCTTTACTTTAATCTGAAACCGGTCTGAAAATGTCTTGAACAAGTCGTGGGTAAGCGGGCGTGGAGGTTTGATCTCTTTTTCTAAGGCAATGGCGATAGACTGCGCTTCAAAGGCGCCAATAATAATCGGTAAAGTACGTTCTCCATCCACTTCATTCAAGACCAAGGCATAGGCGCCGCTTTGGGTTTGGCTGTATGATATCCCCTTAATATTTAGTCGTACTAAGCTCATTAAAAACTAAAATATAAAAAAACTGTCTAACTAAGGACTTGTATGTCCATAATCAGACAGCCTTTGCGGCACAATTTATAAAAAATTATGCGTTTTGCGCTTTAAACACTTTTAATTTTTCAATGAGTTGTGGTATAACTTCAAATGCGTCGCCAACGATCCCATAATCAGCAGCTTTGAAGAAAGGAGCTTCAGGATCGGTATTGATCACCACCTTTACTTTTGAGGCATTTACTCCGGCCAGGTGTTGGATGGCACCAGAAATACCTATGGCAATGTACAAGTTTGAAGCAACAGGTTTACCTGTTTGTCCAACGTGTTCGCTATGGGGTCTCCAGCCCAGGTCAGAGACCGGTTTCGAACATGCCGTGGCAGCACCCAAAATATCGGCTAATTCTTCCACCATGCCCCAATTTTCCGGCCCTTTTAATCCGCGACCTCCTGAAACAACAACATCAGCGTCGGCAATGGTCACTTTACCGGTTGCCTTATTAATGCTCTTTGATTCAACACCTAATTCAGGTAATGAAGCACTAAAACTTTCAGTAGAACCTGAAACCTTATTTTCATGAGCGCCATAAGAATTCTTGGCGATTCCAACCACTTTCTTATCTGTTGAAATTATAGTATTATTGAATCCTTTATTTGAAAATGCTTTTCTCTTTACGATGAACGGACTTGTGCTACTTGGTAATGCCACTACATTTGACGCATAACCCGCATCCAGACTAACTGCAACCAGAGGTGCAACAGTCAATCCATCCACAGAAGAATCAATTATTATAAGGTTAGCTCCATGCGCTTCCGCTGCCTGCTGGATAATAGCAGCGTATCCTTTTGCATTGAATGAGGTCAGTCCTCCTTCTGTTACTTCTACTACTTTTTCAGCTCCATAAGCATACAATTCGGTAGCATCACCACCATTTATAGTCAAGGCAACCATGTTGGTGCCTAGCTGTTCAGCTACTTTTTTTCCGTATGAGACTACCTCAAAGGCAGTTTTCTTAAATTTTCCTTCCGATGCATCGGCAAAAACTAATACAGACATATTATTATTTTTAGTTTATGAATTACGATTCTTCTTTATCGTAGTTCTTGATTCGTTATTAAATTGCTTTCGCTTCGTTGTGCAATAAATTGATCAGGTCATCAACGTTATCCACTAATTTTACTGCTCCTTTTGGCGCTGGCTTTTCAAAAGTTTCTGAAGTCGTGGCTGCAGTAGCGCCTGTTGGTTCCATGACGTTCAATGGCTTTTTTCGTGCCATCATAATACCACGCATATTTGGTATGCGCAGATCTTTTTCTTCTACGATTCCTTTCTGACCGGCTACTACCATTGGTAAGGTTGAGATCACTTTTTCTTCACCACCATCAATTTCACGCTCCAGAGTGGCCGACGTTCCGTCTACTTCAATTCCCACGCAGCCATTGACAAAATTATAGCCGGTTAATGAGGCCAACATACCAGGCACCATTTGTCCGTTATAATCAGCAGATTCTTTCCCTGCCAATACCAGATCATACGCGCCATTCTTAACCACTTCTGCCAATTCTTTAGCGACCAACATACCATCAGTTGGTTCAGCATTGACTCTAATTGCATCATCGGCACCAATAGCCAAGGCTTTACGCAAAGTAGGTTCTGTAGTGGTGGTACCAACATTAACAACTGTTACTGAAGCCCCTTGCTTTTCTTTGAACCACATGGCACGTGTTAAGACAAATTCATCGTAAGGGTTAATGACAAACTGCACACCATTGGTGTCAAATTTTGTGTCATTATCTGTAAAATTGATCTTTGAAGTTGTATCGGGAACGTGACTTATACAAACTAATATCTTCATTATTTACTGTATTTTAAGTATAAATTCTATGTACTTTATAAGTGCGAGCGAAGTTACCACTTTTTTTTCAAAATACTATGCGTGCATAATAAAATTTGTGTTATTTATTAATTGCATCCGTATTTATAATCTAGATTTGCCGTATAGATTTGAGCGTATGTTTAAAAGATATCTGAAGTTTTTTTTCAAAAAAATGAGACTACAGCCTTTCATGGAAAAAGCAAATTTTTTTGTGCAAAAATTTAAAAATAAGAATTCAAACGATAGATTTCTGGAAGACAATAGCAGTATAAAAATGCCTCCTGATTTTTATATGTACGAAACGCATAATTTAAATTATGATAAATTTTATCATGGAGGGTTCAACACAGCTGAGTGGGTGGTGAACTTACTTTCTGAATATGCTGATATTTATAAGGGTAACATTCTTGATTGGGGTTGTGGTCCAGGCAGAGTTTTAAGGCATATGCCAGATATCGTTAACTCATCTAATAGGGTATATGGCTGCGATTATAATGCGCAGTACGTGATTTGGTGTAATAATAACCTTCGAAATGTTGAGGTAAGAAAAAATGAACTGTATCCACCATTGTCTTTTGAGAATGAATTTTTTGACGCTATTTATGGAATATCGATTTTTACACATTTATCTGAAGAAATGCATTTTAAGTGGATGCAAGAATTAAATAGGGTTTGCAAGAATCAGGGAGTCATATTACTGACTGTTCATGGCGATTGCTTCAAAATTAACCTTTCTCAAAAAGAGCGGGTTTTATTTGATAGTGGTAAGTTGGTATCCCATAAATTTAAAGTTGAAGGAAATAGACTTTATGCCTCCTATCAACCCGTAAAATTTTTTAGAAATTTGGCAGAAAGTAATGGTTTTAAAATACTGGAACATGTGAAAGGAGAAATAAAAAATAATAAGCCACAGCAAGATGTTTGGATAATAAAAAAAATTGACTGATTCTTATCTTTATATTTTTTACTTTTGCTATTCATTTTAATCGACTCAAATGAGAACAATTCAATTTCGGGAAGCTATCTGCGAAGCTATGAGCGAAGAAATGCGCAGGGATGAAACAATTTACCTAATGGGTGAAGAGGTGGCTGAATATAACGGCGCCTATAAAGCTTCAAAAGGCATGTTAGATGAGTTCGGCGACAAACGCGTAATTGACACACCTATTTCTGAATTAGGTTTTGCGGGTATTGCTGTGGGTTCAGCCATGAATGGCAACCGGCCTATCGTAGAATTTATGACCTTTAATTTCTCGTTGGTGGGTATAGATCAGATTATTAATAATGCCGCGAAGATGAAGCAGATGTCTGGCGGACAATTTAACATTCCTATAGTATTTCGTGGTCCAACAGCTTCAGCGGGACAATTGGCAGCTACACATTCGCAAGCGTTTGAAAGCTGGTACGCCAACTGCCCGGGGTTGAAAGTAATTGTTCCATCCAATCCCTACGACGCCAAAGGTTTATTGAAAGCCGCTATTCGTGACGATGACCCGGTGATTTTTATGGAATCTGAGCAAATGTATGGTGATAAAGGTGAAGTACCTGATGGTGAATATATTTTACCTATTGGTGTGGCAGACATTAAACGAGAGGGTACTGATGTAACAATAGTGTCTTTTGGAAAGATCATTAAAGAGGCATACAAAGCGGCAGATGAGCTGGAAAAGGAAGGGATTTCTGCCGAGGTCATCGATTTGCGCACAGTGCGACCTATGGATCATGATGCAATATTAAATTCCGTTAAGAAAACAAATCGATTAGTTATTTTGGAAGAGGCATGGCCTTTCGGTAATGTTGCTTCTGAAATCACGTACCAGGTGCAAGAGCAGGCATTTGATTATTTAGACGCTCCTATTCAGCGAATTACCACGGCAGATACACCGGCCCCATATTCTCCTGTTTTATTACAAGAGTGGCTACCAAATGCAAATGATGTGGTGAAGGCTGTTAAATCAGTATTATACGTCAAATAATTGGTACAAAAATTGTATTAAAGGTTCCTTTCATTCGTTATATGGAAGGAATTTTTCTTTTAAAGAAGTCTATGTCTAAAAAATATATAGTAACGCTTTTACTGATTTTCTTTTCAGCGTTGGTATTTTCTCAAGTAAAAGTTAGTGGTATTGTACTAGACGAGGATAATAACCCCGTTCCCTTTGCCAATATCGTTTTTAAGGGATCAACCACCGGAACGGTTTCCCAGGAAGATGGTACGTTTTATTTGGAGTCGGATAAAACGTATAAGGAGTTGGTCGTTTCCTTTTTAGGATTTGAGACGAAAACCATTCCGCTAAAAGCGCGAAATTTTGATTTGCGCATTGTATTATCTGAGGGAAATACATTGAAGGAAGTAGTCGTCTATTCCGGTAGACAAAAGAAAAAAGGAAATCCTGCTATAGCGATCTTAAGAAAGATTTGGGCAAAAAAACGCCAGAACGGCGTCTATCTATATCCACAATACGAATATGACAAGTATGAGAAAATAGAATTCGACCTCAACAATATTGATGAGAAATTCAAGAAGAATAGGATATTTCGCGGGATGGAATTCATTTTTGATAAAGTAGATACTTCTCGAATTACGGGTAAACCATATTTGCCTATTTTCATCAATGAAGCCGTTTATAAGACCTATGGTAAGAACCGTCCTTCGAAAAGGCTTCGTGAGGAATTGGTTGCCAATAAAAATTCAGGTTTTGACAGTAACCAGGAACTAATAGAATTTATCAAGCAACTGTATGTTGATTATAATATCTACGATAATTATCTAAAGTTTTTTGACAAAAGTTTTACCAGTCCTTTATCTCGAACGGGTGTATCAGTCTATAATTATGTGCTTACAGATAGCGCTTTTATTGATAATAAATGGTGTTATAATATTTTATTTTATCCTCGCCGCAAAAGTGAATTGACCTTCAAGGGCGATTTTTGGGTCAATGATACCACCTTTGCTGTCAAGCAAATCGAAATGGATGCGACCCGTAGTGCCAATATTAACTGGGTAAAAGAAATTCATATAGAGCAGGAATTCAATGTACTTAATGATTCTGTTTTCCTGTTAAAGCGAGACCATATGATGTCTGATTTTGCCTTCAGAAAAAAGGATAAATCAAAAGGTGTATACGGAAGAAGAACAACGCTATTTGACAATTACGAATTTGAAAAGGAGCACGAAGATAAATTCTATGCGGCCAGGGTAGATGCCTATAAAGAAGAAATTTTTAACCGTCCCGATGACTTCTGGAAAGAGAATCGAATGGAAAAGTTAAATGATGACGAAGCAGGTATTTATAAGATGTTGGACACCTTAAAAACAGTCAGAAGATTCAAGCAGCTCTATAATATAGGTACAATTTTGGCATCTGGTTATTGGGAGGTTTTTGAAGGTTTTGATTATGGCCCGATCTTCTCATCTTTTGGAAACAATGATGTTGAGGGGACACGTGTTCGTATTGGTGGTAGAACCTATTTTAATCAGAATGACCCATGGCGCATTCAAGCATTCATGGCGTATGGTTTTAAAGACCAGAAAGTGAAATATGGTATTGGTGGTAAATGGATGATCGATAAAAAGAACCGAATTATCATTTCAGGTGGTAACCGACGCGATGTCGAACAAACGGGAGTTAGTTTAACTACGGCCAATGATGTACTGAATAGAAGTTTTGCTTCGGCAGCATTCTTCACAAGAGGGGAGAATTTCAGATTAACAAATCTGAACTTGACCAATGTTGCAATAGATATAGAACCTGTAAGAAACTTAAACTTTAGGCTCGGCGCAACCTATAAGACATTGCGTGCGGCAGCCCCCGATCTTTTCGATTTGACCTATACAGATCTTGATGGAAATACGCAATCAGAAGTCAGGCAATCAGAAGTTGATTTTGCGGTCAATTATACGCCTGGTAAAAAAAATGCGGGCTTTGGCGTCGAGCGAGGTATTAGCAATGAAGGACGCTACCCCATACTATACCTAAGCTATACGCGCGGGTTGAAAGATGTGTTGAATAGTGATTTCGAATACGATAAACTTCAATTCTATTATAGGCATCGTATTTTGATGGGTGGTTTTGGCAAGCTGCGCTACACTTTGGAAGCGGGTAAAACATTTGGTACTGTACCTTTGAGTTTGCTGGATGTCGTACCCGGTAATCAAACCCCATTTTTAGCAGATCGAACGTATGACTTACTCGATTTTTACGAATTTGTTACAGACGAGTATGCAGCATTGCATCTGGAGCACAATTTCAATGGACGAATTCTTTCGCGACTTCCATTACTACGAAAGTTGAACCTCCGTGAAATTGTTAGTTTTAAGGCTGTGGTCGGTGGCCTTTCGGAAGAAAATAGAACTATGAGTAATTTTTTCAACGTGCAAGATGCAGATGGAAATTTGCCGGCTGGGGCTCCTACTAAGCCATATTATGAGTATAGCCTTGGTGTAGACAATATCTTCAAGTTATTGCGAATCGACTTCGTATTTCGGGGAAATTATTTAGACCTTCCTGGAGCGACAAAATTTGCGGTTAAAGGTGGTTTTGGTTTCTACTTCTAATCTCTAAAGATTAATTTACCGGTATAAAATTCCCCGACATCTATTGTAGGCGGCCGGTTGCCGGAAATTACATTACCGGTGCCGCGAATTTCGCCTTTAATTTCTTGAACAGGATAGACAAACAGGTCATTCGTGCCTCTATGGAAAAGAAGAATGGTTTGTGCTCTTAGTTCATCAGCTATCAATTTTCCTTGACCGGAGGCAAAATTAATATCAAAACTTTGGGTTTTACCCGAAACAAAAAAATTGGACACATCGTTGGTTATAATTCTTAAAATTTGATTGTTCACTACAATATCAAAATCACCCACGTTTACTTCTTTTTCCAGAAAATCTTCAGAAATTATTGTAAAAGCATCGAATCGCAAGGTATCTTTACTTGTAACGGTAAACTGGGAAGCGTTTCTGATTTCTGTGATATTCGTGGCTGTTAAAAAAGCTTTAGCAGATCTGTAACCATTAAAAAATTTACATTCACTATCGTTTTCCATTATAAGCCTGTCTTCCACGATTTTGATAGAAATATCATCCATAAAGTTTTCGTTATGTACGATTGTCAGACTATTTTCTAAACCTTGTTGGACTTCTAATTCAATGCCTTCGCGCACGATGACTCTTGAGAAATCGTCGAGCTTGATGGTTTTAGAGATTTCTTCTCCTGCACTTTCAAAACAAGCTGTGGGATCTTCAATGGCACAGGCGGCAAAAAATAGGATCATCGATATGTACATTAGATACTTCATTATAATCGTATTCCAATTCCCAGATCAATGGATTCTGCCAAAAATAAATGCGCCTTTATAGATGCTGAAGCAAACCATTTATCGCCAAAATATTTTTTAACTCCAACACGTTCATAATATCGGGTTTCATTGTCATATGGATAGTATACATAGTACCCCACTTGGGTCAAGATCGAAAAATTATTGACATCTAATTCATGGCCAATGAGTAGACTTATACGCTTGTAATCGGCATCTCCACTTTCGCCTTTTTCGGGAAACGCAATGGCATTGAATTTAATGAGCTCTTTGAGATAATTCGAAAAGAAAATTTCGCTACCAACTTGTAAAATGCTTTTACTGTTGATGCGCTTGTCGGCATAGATGGTACCTACATAATATGGAAATTGTTTACCACCAATATTGGAAGAGCTGTTTACTCCACCGCTAAACTGTAAATTAATTTTGATGGGTTCCTTTTCGATAATTTCTTCGTCCTCTTTTGGCACTTCTGAATAATCAATCGGGCTCTGATGATCAAAATTATAACTCAGTCCTGTATTAAATGAAAACAGGTTTAAGCCCGTGTTCGGTGACTTTATGGAGCCATTGGAGTAATGATTCAGTAATATTCCGGCATTTGCATCGATGCTTGGAGTAATTTTTCTTCTATAATTAAATCCAATGGTTGTGTTGGCCAAAAGATGTGAACCAAAAGAAATATTCTTATTGTTGGTTTCGAAGTCAAAAGGGTTGGTATTATAGGCAATACCTTGCCCTAGTCGTAAATAAAATATATTCTTCTTTGATTTCTTTCCGAAATAAAACGTGTAGTTGATGTTCAATGCATATGCTTCCCCTAAAATAGAATTTTGAAAATCATGATAAATAAACGAAAAGCCGTATTCGGGATAATTATAGCGCCGCATGGCCGCGGTATTCTCACTTTTTTTATTCCAGTTCAGGATGAATCCTCGCGGAAAAGAAACAGCCAAATGCGAAATTTTGTCTTTATGCTTGATAACATTACCGTAAAAGTAATCGAGTTGCAACGAAAAATGATTATTTTTTTCATGCTGAGCAAATCCGACAAAACAAAAAGATAAGAGGAGTACAAAAAGATTATTTTTTATACGATCCATATCCTATTAAAAATCAAAATACCAGTTGAATAAGTCTGTTTTTAGTCCTACCGTAAACCAGGTAGTGTTTTCCTCGCGAAAATTAGTGCTTTGAGTTGCTGGATCGAAATTTCTAAGTGTTACCCCGGCAAAGAACCGTAAATTCGTCGATGGATTTACAATGTAACCGGCTTGCAAATCTCCAATAAGTATATTTGTTTCATTACCTTGTAATAATTCTACGCCGGTATCACCGGTGCGGTTGTTATTGGAGGCATAAATATCACCACCGAAGCTGGTCGGATTGTTTTCGAAATCAAATCCTTTTTTACCTACGACTAATTTCGCATTGCCGAACCAACGGTCTTTTCTGTATTGGGCAATTCCTACAAGCTCCCAGAAATTACTACCCCATAAATGACCTATAGGCTGGTTAAAATGTGCATAATTAAGGGTGCTGTCATCAAAATGGCTAAAAGTGTAAGGACGTGCCAGGTTAAATTCACCTTGTAGAAATAGGTTATTGACTTTAAAGGCATTGTAATATTTTCCTCCAATCTGAAAAGCAAATTTATTGCCCCAATATCCATCGCCGTCAAAAAAACGGCCTACAGTTAATTCATCAAGAACAAATTGTGAGTACAAGGCAACATTATTTGATACTTTATATTTGGCATTTAATCCAATAATGGCATTGCCGCTTTCAGAACCACGTGTAAATTCTGCAGCACGATAAAAAATTATAGGATTGAAAAAACTTACATCAAATCCGTCTCTGGCCCGATTATCTGTGATTACCGCTTCAAATAGTCCTAGGTTGAGTCGCTTATTAACGTTCCAGCTCAAGTGATGTACAGCAACATATTTTCGAAAGTTGGTGTTATTAAGGCTTACATCTCTTCTTACATCATCCATCCACATCCACAAGTTGGTGTATTTTATTTTCCAGAATTTGGTGCTGACCTTTAAGAATGGATACGGTGAAGCAACATCTGAAACCATAAAAGAGCGGTAACCATCACCTATGAAATTTTTACCATTACCGAATTGAAAATTAAAGGTTTCATTTGGTGAATATGATAGATAGGCTTCTGCCACTGGATAATCGAAGCCATTGTCTTTAAATCCTTTTCCTTTACCTCTTCCTGGCACTGTTCCAGCTGCTCCTAACGGAGGGCTGCTTCTGGCAAAGCGATTTACATAATTAGCAAAACGGCCTTGGCTTTCATAAAAAAAAGTCGAAAAACTCAATTGTTTACCGATGCCACCTTGGATATGAATTGAGCGGGTATTGTTATAAGTATTGTCAATGGCGTCAGAATTGTCCTTGCCTACCTGAAGATCGGCGCCTGGATTTATTGTAAACCAAAAGTTTTCTTCTTCCACCAGAAACATGTGTTCATTCCACCACTTTCGCCCGAACCAAGAGCTTTTATCCTTAAACAGGGGTTGTTTTAATTTGTCTAGATTCACAAAGTCTTTGGTTTCTGAATATATAAAAGGCTTGGAAGTCGTATGTGAATTTTCTGCTTTGTGATAGTAAAATTCACATACGACTTCCAAGCCTTTTATATATTCAGAAACCAAAGACTTTGTGAATCTAGACAAATTAAAACAACCCCTGTTTAAGGATAAAAGCTCTTGGTTCGGGCGAAAGTGGTGGAA
>JASJDL010000075.1 GCA_030065775.1 Flavobacteriaceae bacterium
TGTGTTATAAGGTCTTGATTCATGAATGCCTAAACAATTAGAAGAAATAGCGAAGCTATTAACACAGGTTAACATTAAGAGCACGATGTAGACGAATCTTTTCATAATTATTATTTAAAAGGTGTTACTAGAATATCTTAAACTTTCGATCTTAAAATTACAAGATATATATCATATATTTTTATTTATATTTTTAATATATTACATAAATAAATATTTATAAATAAATAGGAAATCAGAGAAGTTAAAATTATTTTAGCCTATTGGCTGGTGCGCATTAATTTTACCAATAAGTCTGGAGTGTTATGAATTGCACCTTGTATTCATGATTAGTAAATACTTGAATTCTTGTTAAGAATTAAAATATTCTTTGGGTCAATCTTCAAAATGTACCAATCCTCTAGCTTGTCTACGATACCTTTAATTTCTGACGGTTTGCCTATAAAGGATAGCACTTCATCATTAATGGGTTTTCCTTGTAAATCTGTGAGCAAATAGTACTCAGCAATGGAATTCTTATCTGTAGTGGCAAGCACAGGTGGAATACCTCCTGAAATACATCTTACGGCACAACTGCGATGAATTTTTCCAAAGCCAGGTTTCATAACACCGAAGTAACATTTAGGGTCAATAATTTCTCCTTCAAAGACCATTTCTCCCAGGAACTCTTTCTTAGGGACTTTCCCATTTTGATCTTCCAGTTTTACCTTTTCAGCATCTGTGATTTGCAGTAAAGTCTTACCATTGTAGTAAATAAGATTTCCCGATATACTTAGTATTTTTCCATGCAAATCCTTCTCTTGGGCTAGTAGGTTATCTAAATAAGGATTAGCGCTTGATTTCCCAAAGCCCAAAAGAACAATATTCTTATAAGTTCCTTCTGCTACCTTGACACGAAGCATTGGATAAGGACTTTGATGAAAAGTCCCTGTGATATTAGTGGTATTTGTTAATTCGAATGTGCTATTCTTGAAAGGTTTTTGAAAAAAACTGAATAAAAACGCCCCAGCAATGGTGAACCCAAGGCAGATCCATACAAATCGCTTTAAGGTCACTTTGGTTTTAGTTCCTAAGCTTCCTTCAACATAGGATACATAAAATTCTTTCTTGGCCATATCAAAAATATACTGGTTCTACTTCAGTTCCTTCTTCCAAAGCATTTGGATTTATATATATAATAGCATCTTTCAATCTTAATTGATACGTCGCGACTTTTTCAGTGTATGGTGGAGGTGATTGTCCATTATTCGGTAAATACTGGTAGCCATGCCATGGACAAGTGACACAACCATCAATGATTTTTCCTTCTCCTAATGGGCCTCCCTGATGTTTACATACGTTATGAATTGCTGCGAGTTTTCCGTCATATTTAAAGATAGCGACGCGGTCATTGGCCAACTTAAAAACTTTTGCACGGTCGTTTTCTATTTCATCTACGGTGCAAACTTTTATCCACCCTTCGTCCTCTTCCGTTTTGTTACTATCAGTTTTCCGCTCTTTAAAAGCCGCTGCCAGGTGTAAACCACTAATCGTTATGAATCCCAAAATCAAAAAACCGATTGTAAAAGGAGAGGTTTCCTGTTGAAACGTGCCTAGAAATACGTGAGCGATAATTAAAACATAGGCAACATAAACCAACATGTGTAATCGTTTCCATACACGGGCCGAAAGATTGGCTAGGAAAAAATCATGACTGGTAGCTGCCATTGCAAAAAGAATAAGTAAGGCCAAAAATCCTAATACCTGAAAGGGAAAATTGATCAAAGAATTGTAATCCATATTAGAGGCAAATAAGGAATAAATAGGATGAACATCACCTAAAGCATGAAATTGAAACATAGAAAATCCGCCATGTACCAACGCAGCGAAAAACATGCTGACGCCCAAGTGCCTTCGATTATACAATATGGGGAGAAACTGATCATTCAACCTACTTAAGGGACCTATCGCTAAAATGATATGTAACATAACAATAGCTAAGCTTCCAAATGCTCTAATGATAAGTGTTTCAATACTTGATTCAGGATTGAAAGTAAATGTCACGATGGCAAAAACGACTATATAGAGCAACATACTTACTGCAATGATCTTGTCATATTGCTTTTTAAAGGAGTTCCAAATAACCAGTTTATAATCGAGTGCCATTAGAAAAGAATTTTGGTTATTTCGGTTTGCTTGATGCCGTCATATAAAGCGATTCCTTCAGGTGCACTTTGAATATCGAAATTATAAATTCCTGATGCAGTTATTTGCCCTATAATCTTAAGCGGTTTTCCAGTGGTATCTGCCGTATAAACAATGGACGAAGCATTTTTTAGAGGAGATTTCAAAATGATTTCCACATGATCCTCATACAAAATAGTCTTCATGAACTCGTTTTCGGCTGTTTTCAAAACCAATTCTTGCGAAGCTGTTTCAACGGGTGAAGATTTTTTTTCGGCGGTGTTAAAATGTAAATCTTTAATTGAGAAAAGAATAAACAATGGAACTACAATTGCTACTGACATCCAAATAATGCGATGGACTTTTCTTTGTGATGCATCCATATTAAGCCTTTTTTGATTTAAAAAGTCTATGAATTAAAAATGGCCAGGTGACAGTGATACCAGGGAAGAGTAAGAACCGTACCCTTCTTTTTGTGACTGCCATAGATGGGTCGATTTTAGGTGCTTTAAAAAGAAAATATATTCCAAACAGAAATCCTATAGAAAAATAAACTGCAAGAGCAGTAAGAAATATACTAATGAATAATTCCATTTTAAATAAGGTTTACATCTGCTATAATTTCCAATACTCCCGCTTTTGGTTGTTTATATAGCTCTTTCATCGCAACTTCTAAATCATCCTGATTAGTTATGCGTTTACCCCAGGCACCACATGATTGTGCGAACTCAGCAAAGTTGGGATTTGACAATGAAGTCTTCCAAACATCGAATTCGCCTGCGCGCTGTTCTTTTGATATCTTACCCAATTCGTGATTATTCAAAATAATCAGTTTTACGGGCATTTTGTATTTGACCAAAGTGGTGATCTCCGCGAGGTATTGACAAATACCTCCGTCACCGGCTACAGCAATTACGGGCCTCGAATTTCCAACTGCGGCCCAGGCGCCAATTGCTGCTGGTAAAGCAAAACCAATGGAACCCAGGTAACCTGACATCAGAAAATCCTGATTTGTTGGTTCAAAATAACGACCAAAGGAGTAGGCATTGTTGCCGACATCAACACACATTACAGCATTATCTGGGGTGAGTCTGTTCATGACATCGAAAACAGCTATAGAACTTATTCCTTTCTCCGAGGTTTCCAATAAACGTTTCGCTTTTTCCGCTTTCCAAATTTTCCAGCGTTCAGCCACTTCATCACGTTGATCTATTTGCGGTTTGTAATGCTCTAGCTCATCGGAAAATATTCCTAAAGTTCTGGATATTTCACCCCAAACCGCAACTTCAACCTGGTGGAACTTGCTCAATGCCAAAGGATCAAAATCAACTTGAATGATAGGTTTCTTTGGAGTGATTCCTGTATGATTAGAAAATGAAGCACCGAAAACAATCAATAGGTCACTTTCATTCATAAACCAGGAGGCTATCGGAGTACCGCTTCGCCCTAATACTCCTCCACCAAGGGGATGATTGTCAGCAATGAGTCCTTTACCCTTAAAAGTAGTAACCACGCAAGCACCCAATTTTTCGGCAAACGCCACAATTGCTCTTTTATGAACTCGAGCCCCGTGGCCCATAATAACGACCGGGCGCTTGGATTTCTTTATCAATGCTATTGCATCTTCAACAGCATTTTGAGGAGGTGCGATATCTAATGTGGTAATTCTATTGATTGGTCCTTGGGCTTTTGAATTAGGTTGGGCAGGGCGCTCTTGAACTTCGTCAGGAAAGGTTAAATGAGAAACGTCACGTTTTAAGATCGCATGTTTTACGGCTAAAGACATGAGCTCAGCGTGTTTGCTATCGCTTTGCACCCGGTGATTAAATTCTGCAACCGTAGTAAAACCTTGAACCAGATCCACTTCCTGAAAGTTACCGGTGCCGACTACTTGAGTCGCAACTTGACCGGTTAAAGCCAAAAGGGGTGCTCTATCTACTTTGGCATCCCACATACCCGTATGCATATTGGTGGCCCCGGGCCCGGCAATTGAGAAACAAGCCGCAGGTTTTCCGGTGAGCTTTCCATAGGCTGAGGCGGCAAAAGCTGCTGCACCTTCATGACGGATTCCATAAAAGTTCAAATGACCCTTTTCTTCTTGCCGGCGCATGGCATCAGCAAATCCCAAATTTGAATGCCCCACCATACCGAAGACTTTTGTGACACCCCAATTAATCATAGTTTCTACCATAATATCTGAAACCGTAGTTTGATGCTTCTCTTCTTCTTTCAAACCAACATAAATCGTATTATTTTCTTCTTTAACAGGAAAAGTGTCTATGCCGTCATCAAAACCACCGGGGGGTTGTCCTGTGCAAGGGTCAAAGTCCCATCCGTGCCACGGGCAACGTAACAGTCCATTCTCTATGGAACCCTCGCCCAATGGCCCACCTTGATGTGGACATCGATTGTCAAGAGCAGAAATTTTACCATTGTAATGTGTAAGGCAAATGCCCTTATGAGCTGCGGTAACTGTTTTTACCCTACCTTCAGGTAATTCTCTTTTGTGTTCGAGGACCTTGTGCCAAATAACTTTTGTTTCCGCCATATTTTGCAGGTTTTATATTAAAATTTTATACGATATCTCGGGTAAACTCCTTTGGCGCTCTAAAATTTTTATCTTTTCTGAAAAACAACTCGAAATAGGGTCTATTGAGCTCATGACTTAGAAATGATTTACGCCGGCATATGGTATTCCAGTAAGTTTATGTATATCACTATCAAAAGTGGAAAGATCATTTTTATTAAACTTTGAGATATCGTTATAACCACAAGCTCTTGCAATCACTTTGATGAGATCATTGGTAGCAGTAAAAAAGTTATAAAGCTGCTTAGCAGAAGCATCAACGATTAATCTGCTTCTTAACGATTCTTTTTGAGTGGCAATACCAATGGGGCAATTATTAGATCCGCAAGCACGCATCCCCAGGCAACCAATGGCCTGAATTGCTGAATTAGAAACGGCTATGGCATCAGCACCTAACATCATAGCCTTCGCAAAATCTTCAGCAATGCGCAAACCTCCGGTTATTACAAGGGTGATGTCTTTTGCATTTTGTTCGTCCAGATATTTTCTGGCTCTGGCCAGGGCCGGAATGGTGGGCACATTGATATTATCTCTTAGTATAGTCGGTGCAGAGCCAGTTCCGCCACCACGACCATCTAGAATTATATAGTCAACACCGACATCTAAGGCAAACTGAATGTCCTTCTCGATGTGACTAGCTGCAATTTTAAATCCGATAGGAATACCTCCTGTACGCTCGCGTACTTTGTCAGAGAAAATTCTAAAATCTTCGACAGTATGAAAATTTGGATTCGCTGCTGGTGAAATTGCTGCTTCGCCCTCGTTGAGTCCGCGTACGGCAGCAATTTCAGCGCTTACTTTATTGCCTGGTAAATGCCCACCGGTACCTGTTTTTGCTCCTTGCCCTCCTTTAAAATGAAAAGCTTGTACGTTATCTAATTTATCCCAGGAAAATCCGAATTGAGCTGAGGCCAATTCGTAAAAATATCTCGAATTATTAGCCTGTTCTTGCGGGAGCATACCACCTTCACCTGAGCAAATTCCCGTGCCGGCCATTTCTGCCCCCTTGGATAAGGCGATTTTTGCCTCACGAGATAAGGCACCGAAACTCATATCACTCACAAATAGTGGGATCTCTAATTCTAAAGGCTTTTTAGCATTAGGGCCAATAACAACTCTAGTGGCGACGTCTTCATGGTCTAATAATGGCCGTGATGACAATTGTGCCGGTAAAAACTGAATGTCAGTCCATTTAGGTAAAGAATTTCTGTCAACGCCCATGGAAGCGGAAAAACCATGATGACCCAAATTTTTTAATCCGTTTTTCGCGAGCTCTTTAATATATCCTGTGTATGGTTCAGTGTCTTCGGGATGTGTATCCGCATAAGTACCCAAATATTCATCACGGTTGAACGGTTGCGGATGCTCTATTTCAAAAGCTTCGACTTCAGACGTGTCGATCAATAAAGAGTCGCCTTCGATGTATTCCTGAAATTTGTGAAGTTGCTCATCATTATTGTATTCACTAATACCGGTATCATAGCGGTAATCCCATCCATGCACTCCACAAATAAGATTTTTACCATCAATATGACCATCAGCTAAAAGTGCGCCCCGATGATGACATCTACCATATAAAATAGAAATTCCAGTCTCGTGTTTTACAATAACCAAATCGGTGTTTCTGACTAGAGCATAGGCAGGTTGTTTCTCTTTGAGTGAAGAAATCTTGGCGATTTCTATTTTGCTGGTTGTCATAAGGTGGTCAGTTTAGAAAGAGAGCTTCTAATTTACAACCTTTGGACGAGAAACAGGTGCTCGTATTACAAATCGTGCACTACACTATAGTTTTTGTATAGTGAATTAAGAATAAAATTCACAGCAATTTCTTAAGTGCTACAAATAAAAACTAAAACAAACCATGAATTTGTGCATCAATCTTATCGATGACAGCGCCCAAATCTTCGGGCTTATCTACAAAATCCAGATTGTCTACATCAACAATGAGTAGTTTTCCTTTGGTATAGGTTGAAATCCAAGCTTCGTAGCGCTCGTTTAAGCGGCTTAAGTAATCAATACTAATTGTATTTTCATATTCTCTACCACGTTTATGGATCTGATCTACCAAGGTAGAGATATTGGCGCGCAGGTAAATTAATAGATCGGGTGGCGCTACTAATTTTTCCATTAACTCAAACAATGAAGAATAATTGCTGTAATCGCGATTGGTCATCAACCCCATAGCATGTAAGTTAGGTGCAAAAATATGGGCATCTTCATAAATGGTACGATCTTGAATGATATTTTTACCACTGTCGCGGATTTCTAGAATCTGACGAAATCGGCTATTTAAGAAATACACTTGTAAATTAAACGACCAGCGCTCCATTTCGGCATAAAAATCATCGAGATACGGATTTTCTTCCACCGATTCGTAATGAGGGCTCCAGCGATAATGTTTAGCTAAAAGTTTCGTAAGGGTAGTTTTTCCGGCACCAATGTTTCCGGCAATAGCAACATGCATTGTTTAGATTTTTGTTTGATGGTTTGCGGGGCTAAAGGTACTAATTTTTTAAAATGCTGTATCGGTAAAGCCAGCCTGAACGGAAAAAATAGAATGTATTTTTATTAACAAAATAATTTGTTGATAAGTGTTCAGGGATCATGCCCGTGACTTCCGTAGTTGTATCATTTTCGTGAAAATATAGTATTGTTCCTTTAGTATAAATAAATCCACGCTTGTAAGGCGTCATCATTGAAACATTGGCAAGTGCTGTTTCCTTGATAAAGCTCCCATATTCATTAAACTCCAGAATACTTTTTTCAGAAAGCAACCAGCAATTTTCATAAGTGCTTACTTGGTTTTTAGCCTCAAAACTATCCTTGTAAAACTGTAAGGGTTGAGAATCGAAAATTGCTTGTTTGGTTTCATAGTTCCAAAGTGTTAAAACATTATCATCCAGGCTGTACAACCATAAATTATTATTAGAAGAAATAGTTGCGAATACTGCATTTTTACCGTAGGTCGCATCGCTTAAATTAATACGGTCTGAAAGTTCATTTAAACGATTATCTAAAATAACCAGGGTGTTAAAATCTCGGTAGAAGATCAGTATCTTAAGAGGATTTGTAATATCCACAGCAGCAATGGTTCCCAATGGTGTATTGGCATATGAATAGGTCTGCTGTGCAGTTTTTTTATAAAAGGTAGTTCCTTTGGTATAATAGATATTCTCAAAATCATCAACTCCTGCAAAGACATCCGCATCAAGCGAAATAGAGTCTATGAGCTGTAATGTCAGATTTTTTTGCGCAAAAGTAAGCGTACCGGCACTCAGGAATAGCAGAATAATAATGATTCTCATCGAATCAAAAGTACAAATTTAATAGGATGTGTAACCATTTTGAAACATGCAACGTCATAGCTAATGTAAACACTAATAATTTAAAAAATAAGTATTATGGCAGAAGAAATATTAATCCCCTTAGCATTTTTTGCTTCAGTATTCGGAATTATATACGTATACCTCACCGCGAGAAACAGAGAAAGAATGTCTATGATTGACAAAGGTGTAGATCCGTCAATTTTTACAACCAAACGAAATTATGCGAACATGACCTTGAAATTTGGAATGTTGCTTGTTGGAATTGCATTAGGTATTTTGGTCGGATCATTCATCGATGAATATACCACTTTGCCGGAAGAAGTGGGCTACTTTTCAATGATCTTCCTCTTTGGGGGATTGGCGCTCATTATTAACAGCATTTTAGAAGATAGGAAGGCGAAACAATAGATTGACTAACTATTACTTAACAATAAAGACATCATTTGGTAACGATCAGGTGATGTCTTTCTTTTTTATTTAATCTATACGTAATACTAGGGGAACAAAGGGTTTAACTCCATGTGTTACATTGCAGCGCAAATTAGAGAGTTAGTTTTTTATGCCTAAAAAAAATACCAAGAAAAGAAAGGTCGATTTGGTGGTGATCTCAGATGTACACTTGGGCACTTATGGGTGTCATGCCAAAGAACTTCTTAACTATTTGAAGAGTATACAGCCTAAAAAGGTTGTGCTTAATGGCGATATTATTGACATCTGGCAATTTAAAAAACATTACTGGCCAAAGGCTCACATGAAGGTTGTAAGGCATTTGATAGGTTGGATAACCAATGGTGTGGAGGTACATTATATCACGGGTAATCACGATGAGATGTTACGTCGATTTGTGAATTTCAAAATCAATTCATTTACAATACAGAACAAAGTGGTGCTGGAGCTCAATGGTAAAAAGGCCTGGTTTTTTCATGGTGATGTTTTTGATGTGACTATGCAACACTCAAAATGGTTAACCAAATTAGGCGCGGTGGGATATGACGCGTTAATTTTATTAAATAGCGGCGTAAATACCATAGGCAAGTTTCTTGGTAAAGGGAAAATATCACTATCAAAAAAAATTAAAGACAGTGTAAAAAGCGCCGTCAAGTACATTAATAATTTTGAACAAACGGCTGCTGATATTGCTGTTGAAAATAGATTTGATTATGTAGTTTGCGGGCATATTCATCAGCCAACAATCAAGACCTACAATAGCCGCAATGGAAAAGTTACATATTTAAACTCGGGTGATTGGATCGAAAATTTGACGGCCTTGGAATATCATAAGAGTAAATGGAGTATCTACCGATATGATGAAACGCATTTTATGGCAGTGAAGGGGGTGAAAGTCATAGAAGATGATATTACAGAAAAATCAAACAAAGAAATTTTCAATGAGCTTTTAGCTGATTTTAATATACGGAGAAGCTAAGGGAAATGAAGATTTTATATGCAATTCAGGGAACAGGCAATGGTCATATTAGCAGGGCCAAGGAGGTCATACCTGCGCTCATGAACAGGGCACAGGTTGACGTATTGATAAGTGGTACAGAATCTCAAGTGGAACTTCCCTTTCCAGTAAAATACAAGTTTAAAGGTATTAGTTTTATTTTCGGTAAAAACGGCGGTATTAATTACCTTAAAACACTTAGAAAGAACAATATATTTCGAATCTTTAAAGAGGTTAGAAGGTGTAAAGTCAAAGAGTATGATATGGTGATTAATGATTTCGAACCGATCTCTGCTTGGGCTTGTTACTTTAAAAATAAAGTCTGTGTGGCGTTGAGTCATCAAGGTATTTTACGAAACAAAAAAGTACCAAGACCCGCAAAAAAAAGCCGAACAGGTACTTTCATTTTAAAAAATTATGCACCTTCGCTTGAAAAATATGGCTTCCATTTTAAGAGTTATGACAAACGCATTTATCCTGCAGTGATTCGGCATGCCATCCGTAAGCAAAAAATTAAAGACAAAAGATATTACACGGTCTATCTACCTGCTTATAGTGATGACAAAATCATTAAAGTATTATCAAAGATAAAAGGCATAAAATGGAAAGTATTTTCCAAGTATTGTAAGAAACCTTATCAGCGCAAGAACGTCTTTATTAAACCTATAAAACCCAATGAGTCTTTTGAACGAAGTATGGCTTGGTCTCAAGGAATTTTGTGCGGGGCTGGCTTTGAAACACCGGCAGAAGCTCTTTTCTTAAAAAAGAAGCTTATGGTGGTTCCAATGAAAGGTCAGTATGAACAAGCCTATAACGCAGAAAGCTTGAAGCGATTAGGGGTACCTGTATTGAAAAGATTAGGTAAAAAACAAGTGCCAGCCATAAAACAATGGGTACAGTCTGATGCGATTGTCGATCTAAATTTTCCTGATAATACACAAGCTATTGTCGATAAGATTTTAACCAATCATATCATTGCGACCGAATTGTCGAATGAGGTTTTTCAGGGGCTATAATGCAATTGAATGCGTCTCTTTAAGCATCAAGACTTCCTCCAAGCTTCTAATAACCATTTACTTTATAAAAGTTTAACTTTAAATTCTTATTTTCACCAAAATTTGATGAAATGTTAGAATTAGCCGGTATCATAATTTTAGGAATTTTAGCGCAATGGGTAGCATGGCGTTTTAAAATTCCTGCAATCTTACCATTAATTCTCATAGGACTGCTTGTTGGCCCAATTGCCGCTGAATATATTTCTGAAGATGGCTCGAAATGGATAGAACCTGTTTGGAATGGAGAAAAGGGACTTTTCCCGGGAGACGGGTTGTATTATTTCGTGTCTTTAGCTATTAGTATTATTCTATTTGAGGGAGGCCTTACGTTGCGAAAAGAAGAAATTAAGAATGTTGGCCCCGCCATTACAAAACTAATAACACTCGGCTCAGTGGTCACCTTTTTTGGCGGTGCTGTTGCAGCGCATTATTTTTTTGATTTAAACTGGGAAATCTGTTTTTTGTTCTCAGCATTAATTATAGTGACCGGCCCAACGGTAATCACCCCGATTTTAAGGAATATCCCCTTAAAAAAAGATGTCTCAGCTGTTTTAAAATGGGAGGGAATTCTTATTGATCCGATTGGTGCACTTGTGGCCGTACTTGTCTTTGAATTCATTAGTGTTGGGGGAGGAAGCGGATTTACGAAAACAGCCTTTATTGAATTCGGTAAAATTCTATTATTTGGTACAACTTTTGGTTTTACTTTCGCACATGCCTTAAAATTTGTGATTAACCGAAATATGATACCGCACTATTTATTAAACGTGGTGTCATTGTCAACAGTACTCCTGGTATTTGTCGAGTCTGACATATTTGCCCATGAATCCGGACTTCTAGCCGTAGTTGTTATGGGTATGGTGCTCGGTAATAGTAAGTTACAGAACCTGAACGAGATACTATATTTCAAAGAGTCATTGAGTGTCCTGCTTATATCGATTTTGTTCATTCTATTAGCAGCAAATATCAATATGGCCGATATGCTTCTTTTGTACAACTGGAAGACAGCACTACTTTTCGCTACTGTTGTGTTTATCATCAGGCCATTGGCCGTTTTTCTGAGTACGGGCCAGTCTAAATTAAAAGTAAATGAAAAACTTTTTGTAAGCTGGGTAGGGCCTAGAGGTATCGTTGCCGCAGGTATCGCATCACTTTTCGGGTCAAAATTAATGAAACAAGGAATTGCCGGAGCTGAATACATCACTCCTCTTGTGTTTATGATCGTTCTAGGTACAGTATTGCTCAATGCCACTACAGCGAGGGCGGTTGCAAAAATGTTGGGAGTTTTCTTAACTAAATCTGATGGAATACTCATCATTGGGGCAGGCAGGTTATCGCGATTAATTGCTAAATATTTAAAAGATAATAATAGACATGTGGTATTGGTTGACAGTAATGCTGCCAATATTGAAAAAGCGAAAGAAATCGGATTAGAAGCCTCTAAGGGTGATATTTATTCAGAAGACCTTTCAAATGATATTGAGTTAAGTGATATTGGGTTTTTATTGGCACTTACGGGAAATGCAGATATCAATACCTATGCGATCAATAAATTTCGAGATCAATTTGGTGAAAATGGCAGTTTTCGATTGATCACTTCTGATGAAATGAATGATCCTGAAAACACCCCAAAAGAGGGATTGTTTTCACATACAGATGATTTCGTGAAACTTACCGACGTTGTGCGTGAATTCCCAGAAATTCATGAAACTAAAATTGATTCAAAAGAACATTTTAACGAGTTGCTGGAAACTATGAGTAATCAAAGTCATTCGATACCATTGTTCATAAAAACCAAGACGGGTAGTCTCGAAATTATTCCCGCGTCTTTAAACGGACTCAACATTGAAAACGGATATGAGTTCATTTATATGGGTAAAGAATTAGAAAGCTACGTGTAGGCTTATTTACCGATAAGGTGCAATTCAGAAAAGTTTTTATCTATTGTCATGGAGTGCGTGCCATTTGTTTTCACATGCTTCAATGGAATTACTTCATTGTCTACTTCAATCTCCTTAATATCAAAGGGTAACCCATGGATGCACAGTTTGAAGGTTTCATACGTTGTAATGAATTTTCCTTCTTTATGCTGTTGCAGGATGAGTTCTTTCTTTTTTCCTGTAAGTTTGAACGTACGTAAACTATAACGACCTTTGGTATAGTCATAGCCTTCGTGTGCATCATCAAAAAGTTGAGAAAGCTCTTTGCCCTCTTTATAATAAACATCTAAGGTCACTTCGTCAATTTGTTTCTCACCAACATATTGCTGAACAGGATATTTAGGAATGATAGCACCTTCTTTCACGAATAAGGGTATGGTATCAATTTCGGCATCCACCCATTTTTCCTTGCCGCCATCAACGATTGCGTCTGTCCACCAGTTGTACCATTTCCCTCTAGGAATGTACATTCTTCGGCCTTTTGCATTTGGTTCTTGGATTGGGCATACCAGAATTTTATTTCCAAAAACAAACTCATCAGTTCTATAATGCGTTTGGTGATCTTCCTGGTCGTACATGACCAAAGATTTCAATATGGGGGTTCCATGTTCGATCAAATTCCAGAAGGCCGTATATAAATAGGGTAGTAACTGGTAGCGTATTTCTACAAACTTACGTACAATGTCAGTTACGTCATCATCAAATGCCCAAGGTTCCTGATCACCATGATCTCCCGACGAATGTACACGACAGAATGGGTGGAATATACCCAGTTGAATCCATCTGGTAAACAATTCCCCTTGAGGTTGTTCTGCAAAGCCTCCGATATCACTTCCAGCAAATGAAAAGCCCGACATGGCCAGACGCTGTGCCTGAACATTTGCAATCCACAGGTGTTCCCAGGTGGCTACATTATCACCTGTCCAGGTAGAAGTATAGCGCTGCGTGCCAGAATAGGCAGCCCTGGTGATTACAAAGGGTCGTTTGGGATACGCAAATTTCTTTAATCCATGATATGTAGCTCGGGCCATTTGCATTCCATATACATTGTGTGCTTTTCTGTGACTACATGGATTGCCCTCATAATCATGGCGTACGTCATCTGTAAAGGTTTTATTAGGAACTTCCATTACCGCGGGTTCATTCATGTCATTCCAGACGCCTTTTACACCAATTTCTTCAATGAGTTCCTTGAACAGGCCGCTCCACCATTCTCGAACTTCTTGACGTGTAAAATCTGGAAAATAACACTCACCCGGCCAAACCTTTCCTTTCATATAGGGGCCGTCAGCACGCTTACAGAAATAATCTTTTTCTAAAGCTTCTTTAAAAACGCTGTATTCTTTGTCAATTTTAATCCCCGGATCAATAATGGCTACGGTTTTAAATCCATCATCTGCCAACTCTTTAACCATGCGTTTTGGATCAGGAAAATGTTCTTTGTTCCAGGTGAAGCATCGAAATCCATCCATATAGTCAATATCTAAATAGATAGCATCACAAGGAATTTTTAGTTTTCTAAATGTCGAGGTAATTTCTTTTACCTCACTTTCTGGATAGTAGCTCCACTTACATTGATGGTAGCCTAAAGCCCAGAGCGGAGGTAACTGATGCGGTTTTCCAGTAAGGTCAGTATAACTTTCAATAACATCTTGCATTTTAGGGCCATAAAAGAAATAATAATTCATTTCACCTCCTTGGGCCCAAAAACTGGTTACATTACGTCTCTCATTTCCAAAATCAAAAAAACTTCTGAACGAATTGTCGAAAAATATGCCGTAAGCTTTGTTATGATGCAATCCAGTGTAAAAAGGAATCGCTTTGTATAACGGGTCTGTATGTTTACCATAAGCATATGAGTCAGTAACCCAATTTTCGAAACGCTTACCTTTTAAATTTGGATGTTCTGGTTTATCACCAAGACCATAATAGCTTTCACGATCATTTATAGTCTTGCTCATCTTGACGATATTGCCGCCATATTCATAACTCTCTTCCCAATGAAAACCAGCCTCATCCTGATTAATCAGTGAATTATCTTTGGCATCATAGATAGAAATCAACAAGTTTTTTTTGGAGATCTTGCAAATTAGTTTTGAAGTGGTGATTACATAATCGCCATTAAGGTCTTCAATTTCTAATTTATTATAACCTTTACTGGCATATTT
>JASJDL010000076.1 GCA_030065775.1 Flavobacteriaceae bacterium
TAACTCAAATGCGAATCAAGCCCAAACTGTCGTTTTGGCAAATCTGGAATATGAACGTAGGATTTTTAGGGATTCAGTTCAGTTTCGGTCTCCAACAAACGGCGATAAACCCTATTTTTTCCTATCTGGGAGCTGACCATGACCAATTACCATTGTTAAATCTCGCGGGACCTATTACCGGCCTTATTGTCCAGCCTATAATAGGAGCCATATCTGATAAAACCTGGATTCCCAAATGGGGTGGGCGAAGAAAGCCCTTTTTCTTGATTGGTGCTATTTTGGCTAGCTTATGTTTGTTTGCTTTTCCTTATAGTCCTGGATTGTGGTTCGCTGTTGGATTACTTTGGATTTTAGATGTAGGTAACAATACCGCTATGGAACCTTATAGAGCCTTTGTTGGCGATAAGCTCCCTGACGAGCAATTAAATACCGGCTTTCAAATGCAGAGTTTATTTGTAGGTGCTGGTATTGTTTTGGCTAACTTTTCCATTTTTTTATTTCAGGATTGGTTTAGCGCAGGGCCATCAGCTGAAGTGGCGAATACCATCCCACGGTGGCTCTATTATTCCTTCTTCTTAGGGGCCGTTCTTTCCATCGGAACGATTTTATGGTCCGTTCTCAAAACACCGGAAATACCACCATCAGAAGAAGAGCTCAAAGAAATAGAAGAGCATAAGAAATTACCTTTTTCTGATCGTTTTTTTAGCCCTTTTAAAGAAATTTTCGGAGCCATCAAAGATATGCCCAAGTTTTTATGGCGCCTTGCAGCTGTATATTTGTTTCAATGGTATGCGTTGTTTATTTATTGGCAGTATATCGCTCTATCAGTAGAGTCTTCATTGGGGATAACAAAAGACGAAGCCGTGGCGCAAGCCGCAAAACTCAATGGAACTTACAACTTTGTTACCATGGTCGTGGCCCTGGCTCTTGTACCCATCGCAAGAAAAATTGGTAGTAAGCGCGTATACGTTTCGAGCTTATTTCTAACCGGAATTGCCATGTTAAGCTTGCCATACATTACAAATAGCACACTATTATTACTCCCTATGATCTTATTTGGTATTGGCTGGGCCTGTATGATGGGTATCCCCTACTCAATGGTTTCAAAAGTTGTTCCGGCAGAACGTCGGGGTGTTTATATGGGAATTGTCAACATGATGATCGTTATACCTATGGCGATACAAAATGTTACCTTCGGACCGATTATTAAGTATTTACTAGATAATGATGCAGTGAAAGCCATTCTTTTCGCGGGTGTATTCTTTATTATTGCCGCTGTTTTGGCAACGCGATTGACAAGGTCAACTCCGAAACAAATCGAAGTCTAAGATTTATAAGAGTTTATGAAGTCTAAGATATTGCAGAAGCATTATTGTTTTGGCATCCTTAATAGCACCTGTTGTGATCATGGTCATGGCCTCATCTATGGGAAGCTCCAGCACCTCTATTTCTTCTTCTTCATCAGCCAGACCTCCACCCTGAGATATTTTCATCTCTTTAGAATATTCAGCAATAAAAAAATGAATGATCTCGGTAACTGAGCCTGGTGACATATAACACTCGAAAATCTTTGTAACGTCTGAAATTTTATAGCCGGTTTCTTCTTCCGTTTCTTTTTTAATGCAGTCTTCGGGGTTATCTTCATCTAACAGGCCGGCACAAGCTTCAATGAGCATACCCGATTCATTTCCGTTAATATACGTTGGTGCCCTGAATTGCCGGGTGAGGATAACTGTTTTCTGTTCTTTATTATAAAGCAAAATTGTAGCACCATTACCCCGGTCATATGCCTCGCGTTCATGGTGTTCCCAAATCCCTTTCTTCGTAAGGTAATCGTAAGAGAGCTTATTTAAAGTATACCAATTATCTGATAAAATCTCTCTTTTGAGATTTTTAACCTTTTCGTTTTGCAATTTTCTTGATGAACTTTTA
Organism: Flavobacteriaceae bacterium; assembly: GCA_030065775.1. Classification (GTDB taxonomy): domain Bacteria; phylum Bacteroidota; class Bacteroidia; order Flavobacteriales; family Flavobacteriaceae; genus Aureibaculum. The sequence continues at coordinate 1,933 of JASJDL010000076.1, forward strand.
GAGTTCTTTGATTTTAATATTTCTGTACCAAACAATATCAGAATGATCTTGCAATCCTATATGGCCTTCTCTATACTTTCCAAAGCCTTCCCAGCCTTTGAACTTAGAATTTTCAACCATTTCATCCCATTTTTCTCCATGAACCGGAAAAGTAAACGCTTCTTTTCCATTCATGGTCACAGAGGCCATATTATTTTCATGGTCTACTTTTAATACACATTCATTCCATTCCCCTGCCGCCTTAATAAGTTCAGGTGGGCACGCGATCATATCGTACAGTGATCCAGCCTTATGAGTGCCCTCAGCCACAAAAGAATCGGGATGTCTTTCATTATCTAAAACCTGAATTTCCGGGCCGGTCTCATAGGCTTCCTTAAACTTTTCATCTTCATGGACGCCCCAAAAAATACCGCTATTCCCTTTTTCAGAAACCTTCCATTCCAATGAAAGAACAAAGTTTGTAAACTTCTGCTTTGAGATAATGTTCTTACCGCCCTGTTCACTTGGGGTAAACTTCATGGCTTCGCCATCAATCGACCATTCGCTGTGCATCGAATCAAGGAGATAACCACGCCAATTGTCTAAAGAACTCCCATCAAAAAGTACAATCCAGTCTTTTTGAACTTTTGTTTCTTCTGTTTTATTTTCTGTCATTTCCTCTTGTTTTTTATCCTGTTTACAGCAAATCATCGTACCTGCTACTATAAATGCAAAAAGAGCTATGCGTTTCATTTTTTACGAATTAAATTCCTAATATTTTTTTTAATTGTTCTTTATCAACATCCGCTCCAGCGAAATCGTCAAAGGCCTTCTCGGTAGCCTCAATAATATGATCATGAATGAATTTAGCACCTTCACGGGCTCCTTGTTCGGGACTTTTAATACAACATTCCCATTCCATTACAGCCCATACATCACAACCATACTGCGTCAATTTGGAAAAGATGGTTTTAAAATCTACCTGACCATCGCCGGGAGAGCGATATCGGCCAGCGCGATCACCCCAGTCATTATACCCCCCAAAAGCTCCTTTTTTACCGGTTGGGTTGAACTCAGAGTCTTTGACATGAAAGGCTTTGATAAATTCATGATAGTGGTCAATATACGCTAGATAATCTAGTTGCTGTAATACGAAATGTGACGGATCATATAAAATATTTACGCGTTTATGATTACCGGTAGCGGCTAAAAATCGTTCGAATGTATCGCCATCGTGAATGTCCTCACCAGGGTGCACTTCGTAACAAACATCTACGCCTTGTTCATCAAAATGATTTAAGATGGGAAGCCAACGTTTTGCCAATTCACTGAAGCCCATTTCCACGAGGCCTGCCGGTCGTTGCGGCCACGGGTGAAAAGTATGCCATAGTAGCGCTCCTGAAAACGTGGCATGTGCATTTAAGCCTAAATGCTTACTGGCGGTCGCCGCATTCTTCACAGTCTGTACGGCCCATTCAGTTCTTGCTTTAGGATTATTCTTTACTTCATCAGGTGCAAAATTATCAAACATCAGGTCGTAAGCCGGATGCACAGCAACTAATTGCCCCTGTAAATGGGTGGATAATTCTGTGATTTCGAGTCCGTAAGACTTAATTTTCCCTTTTAGTTCATCGCAATACACTTTACTCTCTGCTGCGCGATCTAAATCGATAAGACGACTTTCCCAGGTTGGAATTTGAATACCTTTATAACCTAAATCAGATGCCCAGCGGCATAAGCCCTCCAAAGAATTGAAGGGGGCTTTGTCATCCATGAACTGGGCGAGAAAAACAGCGGGTCCTTTAATAGTTTTCATAATTAATCATCTAGTGTTACCCAAATATTTCCTTTCTGATGTGACTCTACCGCTTTTTCTATAAAGTTCATGCCGCGAACTCCATCAATGATTGTTGGAAATTCCATATGGTCATACTGTTCTTTTCGTATGGCACTGGCAACGCCTTTATAAATGTTTCCCATAGAATCAAAGATTCCTTCAGGATGTCCGGGAGGTAACTTCGTGCCGTCAAGCGATATCTCACTGTTGTAGGAATGGCCTGGTTTAAGCACTCTCAGCGGTTTACCATCCTCTAAAAGGTATAAGTAATTCGGGTTTTCTTGTGCCCATTTTAAACCCGCTTTTTTACCGTAAACCTGCACGGTAAAATTATTTTCTTCACCGGTCGCAATTTGACTGGTTCGAATAACTCCTTTCGTTGTATCACTACAGCGGATCAACACAGTGCCATCTACATCCATTTTATTGTCATCGTAAACGTAGTTAAGGTCAGCCAGAATTGCATTCACTTTTAATCCGGTAACATATTCAATCATATCAAAGGCATGTGTGCCAATATCACCTATGCAACAGCTAATACCTGATTTTTCAGGATTTAATCGCCATGTTGTTGAGCGCTTTTCTTTATCGTGAATAATAGGATTGATCCATCCCTGATAATACTGTGCATCGATCTTTTGAACTTCCCCTATTTCACCATTGGCAATCATTTCACGCATTTGCCGAACCATAGGATACCCTGTATAGGTATAGGTAACGGCAAAGACCGTATTCGCCAGTTTGAGGGTTTCCTGTAATATTATTGCTTCTTCATAGGTGATGGTCATAGGTTTTTCACAAATAACATTAAAGCCATTCTCGAGCAACTTTTTGGCCATCGGAAAATGAAGAAAGTTAGGGGTAAGCACTGACACGACCTGCATCCTTTCAGAAACGGGTAGCTTAGTTTCTTCTACAATCAAAGTGTCGAAATCTTTATAAATTCTATTGGTCGGAAGCCCAATTTTCTCTGCAAAACCGATATTTTCCTCCCAATTCGGATTAAAAACACCTCCAACAATTTCATACTGGTCATACATCGCAGCGGCAACACGATGTAAAACACCTATTAACGAATCTCCTCCTCCACCTAAAATACCCAGTCTAATTTTTGAAGCCATTTATTGTCAATTATTATATTCTACTTTTTCATTTTTAAATAAAATCGCAAATAGCATAAGAACGACTACGGCAAATATAGCCGGGAATGTCCAGATTTCTTTCCAACTATGTACACCCTCACTAATTAAGTTTCGATCAACTATTTGTCCGGCTACCCAAAATCCTACCAACATCCCTACACCATAAGTAGCTAAAGTGATCAATCCTTGAGCGGCACTCTTCACCTTTTCTCCAGCTTTTGCGTCAGTATAAATTTGCCCGGAAACAAAAAAGAAATCATAGCAAATACCATGTAAGGCAATCCCTATGACCAGCATAAAGAACAGATCACCAGCATTGCCATAAGCAAACAAGAGGTATCTGATTCCCCAGGCTAACATCCCGAATAAAATGGTTTTTTTGAATCCGTATTTTTTAAAGAAAAAAGGCAATAAAAGCATAAAGGCAACTTCAGAAATCTGCCCTAACGACGCCCAAGCGGTAGAATTCTCCACTTTATATTCGGTCAAAAAAGGACTTATATTTTGATAATAAAAGGCCAGTGGAATGCAGATCAACACTGACGATAAAAAGAAGATCAAAAAATTACGATCTTTCAATAAGCCTAAAGCTTCTAAACCTAAAATATCTGAGATTCTCGCTTTTTCACCTTTTCCTTTTGGTGGTGTTTTTGGCAGTGTAAAACTAAATAGTCCTAAAATCGCCGATGCGATCGCAACCATTAAGAAAGTATTAGATAACATCCCTTGCTGAATATTTTCAATCGAATCCCATTTGAATGCTAGACTTATGATCCAGCCAGCAATGATCCAGCCAATTGTTCCAAATACCCTCACAAATGGGAACTGCTTGGCGGGGTCTGACATTTGATTGAATGAAACAGAATTTACCAAGGCCAAGGTTGGCATATAGGCAATCATATACCCCAGTACATACGGATAGAATGCATTGAAGTCTGTTGTCTGGGACATCTTATACATTAAAACTGCACCTATTAAATGAAGCAAACCTAAAATCTTTTCGGCATTAAAAAAACGGTCAGCTATAAGGCCGATAATGAAGGGGGCGATGATAGCTCCCCAAGACTGTGTTGAATACGCCATGGCTGTTTCGGCGCCACTGGCACTTAAATTATTTCCCAAAAAGGAGCCGAGAGTCACAAACCAGCCCCCCCAAATAAAGAACTCCAAAAACATCATAAGAGACAACTGAAACTGCGTTGACTTTTTCATAAATTAGAAAGTTAGTTTAAGTGATTAATTTAGTTCTTTTGCGACTTTAAGTAATAAGTCTCTCGTAGCTTTGATACCTTCTTCTTCACTTAATCGACTTCCCTCATATTCTACACCAACATACCCATCGTATCCAGCATCTTTGACTACTTGCATCATTCTTTTGTAATCGATCTTTGTCTCGCTGCCATTTTCATCAAAATCATATGACTTGGCGCTTACTGCTTTTGCATAGGGCATTAACAATTGTATGCCTTGGTACATGTCTGGATATTCTTCTATGCATTCACCCCATTTCTCTCCATCTTTTCTCTTGACACACCAATTTCCAAAATCCGGTAGGGTTCCGCAATTATCCATATTTACGGCTTTCATAACTTCGACAACTTTAGGCGCATCAGAAGATAACCAACCATGATTTTCAACCAGTATCCCGATACTCTTAGTGGCCGCATATTGAGATAATTTTCGTAAACCATCTGTCGCAGCATCAACCCACAACTCAGGGTCATTCGTGCCAAAGGTATTCACACGAATAGAGTGACATCCAAGATACGCAGCAGCATCAACCCACTTTTTATGATTCTCAACTGCCTGATCTCTTTCCTTTTCATCTGTAGAAGCCAAATTACCTTCTCCATCAACCATTATGATTAAGTTTTCAATTTTATATTTATCACTTTTTGCTTTGAGGACCACAAGTAATGAATCCATACCTATTGAGTCGAGCCGATTCTTATAAAGTTGACTAACATATTCAAGTCCGTCGAAACCAAGCTCACTGGCTCGCTGAGCGAAATCAGTAGGGTCTTTACCTTCGAATCGTATCGATTTATTTAATGACCATTGCGCCAGTGATAATTTAAAAAAAACGGTATCCTGTGTATTCACGACTTCAGTTTTTGCTTCCTGACCTTTATTCTTTTTGCACGAAGAAAATAAAGAAATCGTACTAATAAAAAGACAAATACAAACCAGTTTGGTAAAATTAGCAGGTTTCATAGTCGGGTTAAATTTGAGTTGTCTAAATTTATGATTTTTAATTGAATTAATACTTTTATAGGATAACCAGCCTGCACTAAATCGGTTTAGTGTTGATAAATCAAGTCTAAAATACTACTTAACTTTACAATATTCTTTAATTTTATACTACTATTTTATCAATACCTTAATTTTTAGGATAAAGTTCATACAACTACTTTATTTTTCAGACGATAAATTATTAACAACCTAATTAGATAATGAATTTAGAACAAAATTATGACGCCATTGTTATTGGCACCGGTATCAGTGGTGGTTGGGCGGCAAAAGAGCTCTGCGAAAAGGGCTTAAAAACACTAGTTTTAGAAAGAGGCCGTATGGTCAAACATATTCAAGATTATCCTACCATGAACAAAGACCCGTGGGATTTTGAACCAGGAGTAAATATTATTACCCAGGAAACCAGAAAAAGACAGGAAAAGCAAAGTAGAACAGGGTATACCACCAGAGAAGGAAGTAAGCATTGGTTTGTTGATGATATTAAGCACCCCTATAATGAAACCAAACGGTTCGACTGGATGCGAGGCTACCACGTTGGTGGGCGTTCCATTATGTGGGGCAGGCAAAGTTATCGCCTGAGTGATCTGGATTTTGAAGCTAATAAAAAGGAAGGTATTGCAGTAGACTGGCCAATTCGTTATAAAGACATTGCGCCCTGGTATGACTACGTTGAAGAGTATATTGGTGTTAGCGGTGAAAATTTAGGATTACCGCAATTACCCGATGGTAAGTTCGGACCACCAATGGAATTAAATTGCGTTGAAACGCATCTTAAAGAAAATATTGCAACTAACTATAAAGATCGAGTTTTAACTATTGGTAGAACCGCCCATATAACCAGTGATAAGGAATATGAAGGGCGTGGAAAATGTCAATTCAGAGATCGGTGCATGCGCGGATGCCCATTTGGTGGGTATTTTAGTAGTAATTCATGTACGTTACCAGCGGCAGAAAGATCCGGTAACATGACCTTGCGCCCTCATTCAATTGCACATGAAATAGTTTATGATGATACTCTTAAACGGGCGACCGGTGTAAAAGTTATTGACGCAGAAACAAAGGAAAAACTCACTTTCAATGCTAAGATCATCTTTGTTTGCGCATCGGCAATCGCCTCAACGGCCATACTTATGCAATCAAAATCGGAACGCTTCCCCAATGGATTGGGTAATGATTCGGGTGAATTGGGTCATAATATTATGGACCATCATTTTACCGCAGGTGCCTATGGTAAATTTGACGGATTTGAAGACAAATATTATAAAGGTAGAAGGGCCAATGGAATTTATATCCCACGATTTAGAAATTTGGGTGATGATGCCACTAAAAAAGAGTTCTTGAGAGGTTATGGCTACCAGGGCGGTGGCGGCCGGGGCGGTACTTCAGAATACGTTGCTGAGGCCGGTTATGGACCCGAACTTACCGAAACAGTATTAAAACCAGGCGAATGGAGAATGTCTCTTAACGGATTTGGTGAATGCTTACCCTATCACGAAAATAAAATGACATTAGACTATGACAATCTGGATGAATGGGGCTTACCGACAGTTACTTTTGATGCAGAATGGAAAGAAAATGAGTGGAAGATGCGTGAGGACATGATACAACAGGCCAAGGAAATGCTGGAAAAAGCCGGCTTTAAGGATGTACAACCCATGGACAGACCGGGTGCACCGGGCTTAGGCATACACGAAATGGGTACTGCAAGAATGGGTAGGGATCCGAAAACTTCCATATTGAATGGTAATAATCAGGTACATACTGTACCCAATGTTTATGTTACTGATGGCGCTTGTATGACTTCGGCAGGATGTCAAAATCCTTCCTTGACATACATGGCACTAACGGCAAGAGCAGCGCAGCATGCTGCCGAACAATTTAAAAAAATGAACGTATAAGATTATGAAAAGAAGAGACGCAATAAAAGGATTGGGAATGTCACTAGGTCTATTGGTAGCAACACCATCCGCCATGAGTTTATTACATAGTTGTAAGAGTGATCCGAAGGTGGGCTGGCAACCAGAATTCTTTTCTCCCGAAGAAGGAACGGCAATCAAAAGTTTGGTAGGCCTTATATTACCGAGTACGGATGCGCTTCCAGGTGCCATAGACGTAAATGTTCCTGAGTTTATCGATAAATATGCTGCATTAGTTGCCAGTAATGAAGAGCAGGAGAATTTTAGAAAAAGTATGGAAGCCATTGCTGAAGCTATAGGAAAACCAGTATCTAAAGCTACTGATAATGATTATGATGCCTTGCTCTCAAAGTTTTTAAAGGCTACCCCAGAGCAAATGGAAGCATTTCAAAATAATGAGAATGAAAAACAAGTTTTTGAAGCTTTAATGGGGTTAAGAGGTATCTCAATTTGGGGCTACACAAACAGCCAAAAGGTAGGTACTGAACTATTGGCATATGACCCTGTGCCCGGCACGTACCAAGGGTGTATATCGTTAGAGGAAGCAACCGGGGGTAAAGCATGGTCATTATAAAGATGCACCATGAGATTTTCTTCCTCCATACTAGTAGTATTGACGCTGATATTCATGTTGATTGCTTGTAAGAAGCGACCTGTATCTGCTGAAGATAATCATCAAACTCCACCGGAAAGTTGGATTACACTCTTTAACGGCGTCAATCTTGATAACTGGATCGTTAAGATTAACGGATATCCTCTTGGCGAAAACATTCACAACACATTTAGAGTCGAAGACAGTGTACTAAAGGTTTCTTATGATGGCTATGATAAGTTCGGTGAATCGTATGGTCACATTTTTTACAAGCAACCTTTTTCAAATTATAGACTACGTTTACAATATCGTTTTGTTGGAGAGCAGCCCGCTGATGGCCAAGCCTGGGCCAAAAAAAATAGCGGTGTGATGTTGCACTCGCAAGCACCTGAAACTATGGGATTAAACCAGGGGTTCCCTGTTTCACTCGAGGCGCAGTTTTTAGGTGGTGTAGAAGAAACTATCGAACGTCCAACAGGAAATCTTTGCACGCCGGGAATGCATGTCATACTCAAAGATTCTTTAGTTACCGAACATTGTATAATGGCCGATGCCCCTACTTTTTATGGTGATGAGTGGGTTTCTATTGAAGTGCTCGTTCTGAACGATTCACTAATAACACATAGTGTAAATGGCAAAGAAGTGATCCGCTATTCAAAACCTGTAATTGGTGGAGAATTTACTCCTGACACTGAAGCTTGGAAAGCCAAAGAAAATTCTCCAGTAAGAAGTGGATATATTGCTCTGCAAAGTGAAAGTCATCCTATTGAATTTAAAAATATAAAGCTTTTAGAAATCAAAGACTAACCAAATACTTTATATAATGAAGCCAAAGCATACGACATCCCGAAGAAGTTTCATTAAAAATTCTGCCATGGCTTTTGCGGGTATTTCCATCGTACCCAGGCATGTTTTGGGCCAAGGATATATTCCGCCAAGCGACAGATTAAACATTGCGGTTGTTGGAGGTGGTGGTAAAGGGTATACAGATGCGCTTCATTCTTGGAATAAAGGAGCTTCTAATATTATTGCTATTTGCGATGTCGATTGGAATATGGCTAAAAATGCCTTCAAAAAGTTTCCAAAAGCAAAGAAATACAAAGATTTCCGAAAGTTATTTGACGAAGTAAAAACTATTGATGCAGTAACCATATCAACACCCGACCATACGCATGCGGTCATTGCTATGGCAGCCATAAAATCTGGCAAACATGTATATGTTCAAAAACCCTTAACACACAATATTTACGAAGCAAGAATGTTAACTGAAGCCGCAAATACCCATAAAGTAGTCACTCAAATGGGTAATCAAGGGGCTTCTGGAGAAGGTGTGAAACAGATGGTAAAATGGTTTGATGACGATAAAATCGGTACTGTGCATACCGTTCATGTTTGGACTAACAGGCCGGTATGGCCACAAGGTATTGCTACCCCAACAGACAAACCAAAAATGATGGATGGACTCGATTGGGATTCATGGGTAGGCCCTGCTAAAATGGTAGATTACCATCCTTTATACCACCCATTTAAATGGCGTGGTTGGTGGAATTTTGGAACAGGAGCCCTTGGTGATATGGGCTGTCATTTGATCGATCCACCGTATAGAGTACTAGGCCTTGGATATCCTACCGAGGTAGAAAGTAGTGTCGGCGCCGTTTACACGAGAGATTGGGAACCAGAATATTTGCCCGATTCTTGCCCTCCATCTTCGAGAACCCAGCTAAAGTTCAAGGCCACAAATAAAAATTCGGCTGATGTAACAATGACATGGACAGACGGAGGACTGAGGCCATTCCACCCCGACCTGATCCCTGCAGATCACTCTTTAGGTGATACGAATAGTACGAATGGTGTATTAATGATAGGTGAAAAAGGAATTATGACGTGCGGAACATATGGAAGAAATCCGAAAGTATATTTAAAAACGGGAGAATTACTGACTTCCAAAAGTGAAAATCAAAATAGTTTACCCGAAAACGGACATCAGATCGCCTGGGTAGAAGCGTGCAAGGAAGGTTTTGGCAAAGAAAAACATAAAAATTTAACTTCCTCTTTTGATTTTGCCGGGCCTTTAACCGAATCAATATTAATGGGCAATCTTGCTATTCGAAGTTATATGCTGCGTGAGCCCCGAAGAAATCGTGGTCATAACTATCCCGGAAGGAAAAAGTTACTTTGGGATGGTAACAATATGCTTATTACTAATTTTGAAGCTGCCAATCAATTTGTTAAGAGAGCCTATCGAGAAGGTTGGAGCTTATAGCCTTCCCTACTCTGTAAAATCATGAAATTCCAAAATTTTTAACAACCTATAATACGAAACCTCTATGACCAAAACTTGGTGGAAAGAAAGTGTGATTTATCAAATTTATCCTAAATCTTATAATGATGCCACAGGAAATGGCGTCGGTGATCTTCTAGGAATCATTCAAAAGTTAGATTATATCAAATCGTTGGGAGTCGATATGATTTGGCTATGCCCGATCTATGAATCTCCTGATAAAGACAATGGCTACGATATTAGTGATTATAAAAATATATCAGAAAAATACGGAGGCAACGATGTCTTTGAAGAGTTTTTGACAGCCGTTCATGAAAAAGGTATGAAACTAATGATGGATTTAGTTCTTAACCATACCTCTGACCAGCATTATTGGTTTAAAGAATCGCGCAAGTCTAAAACAAATAAATACAGAGATTATTATTTTTGGAAGACAAGTGCGAATGGTGAGCCTCCTACGAACTGGCCTTCTTTTTTTAGTGGTAACGCATGGCAATACGATGAAACCACGAAAGAATATTATTTACACCTGTTCACAAAAGAGCAGCCCGATCTTAATTGGGAGAATCCAGAAGTCAGAAAGGAATTACATGACATTATGGAATATTGGCTCAAAAAAGGAGTAGACGGATTTAGATTTGATGTGGTGTCATTAATTTCAAAGGGAGAAAATTTCTCAAATACTGAATTGGATGATTTCAACGATATTATAAACAAACACTACGCTAATGGGCCAAAAGTTCATCAGTATTTAAGGGAATTAAATGCAAATGTGCTCAGCAAATATGGAGCTGTTACCGTTGGAGAAGGGCCTGGAATTGATTTAGAAAATGGTCCGCTTTATGTCGATGAAGATCGTGAAGAATTGAATATGATCTTCCATTTCGGACATATGTTCATTGATGCTGGGGCGGGGGGAAAATATGATATCGTGCCCTTTGATCTCTTGGATTTTAAAAAAGTATTCAATGACTGGGATACGCACCTGAGAGATAAAGGATGGGGCAGTATTTTCTTAGGAAATCATGACTTTTCCAGGATGGTTTCAAGGTTTGGCAACGACGGTGAATTTAGAATGGCATCAGCCAAGCTACTGGCCACACTCTTATTTACGATGAGGGGAACTGTTTTTGTTTATCAGGGCGATGAAATTGGGATGACAAATGTTGCTTTTCCTTCAATAGAAGACTACAATGATGTAGAAACTATCAATAGCTGGAATGAAGCAGAACACAATGGTGAGGATATGGATGAATTCCTTAAAAAAGTGCATACAACCAGCAGGGACAACGCCAGAACCCCCATGCAATGGAACACCACAAAGAATGCCGGCTTCTCAGCTGCTACACCATGGTTAAAAGTGAACCCAAATTATACAACAATTAATGTAGCCGAACAGGAGAATGACCCCGATTCTATTTTGAATTATTATAGGTCAATGATAGCGTTTCGCAAGAAACACCTCACCTTCGTCTATGGCAACTATGAGTGCCTTGACTTCGAAAACGAACATATTTATGCATTTCGCCGCTGGGATGACAACGCTGATTTCTTGGTACTGCTAAATTTTAGCGACAAGGAGCTACGTTGGAAGAATCATTTAGCAGGGCGCGATTATGAATTAGTAAAGTCTAATCTGACCACCAATACCCCCGATGCTACCTTAAAACCATGGCAAGCGAAAATTCTAAAATTAAAATCTTAAATCTGTTAAACTTGTCATACTTCGCAGTTACTACGAAAATGTTTTCGTAATTTTGGAAGTGAAATTTTTTGGTCCCAATGAAATCAAAAATTACTTTAAAAGATATTGCAAAAGAACTAGATGTCTCTACTTCTACGGTTTCTAAAGCACTTAATGACAGTCATGAAATAAGTAAGGAAACTAAAGAACGCATAAAGGCGTATGCGAAATATTATAATTACAAGCCCAATACCCTAGCCCTAAAATTAAGGAGTCAAAAAACATCTGTTATCGGTGTTATTATCCCCGAAATTGTTCACCATTTTTTTTCGACAGTACTAAGAGGTATTGAAGAATTTGCTAATAGTAAGGGCTACAATGTCATGGTGTGCCTATCAAACGGATCTCTAGAAAAAGAGCAGCTAAGTATGGATTTGCTTCTTGAAGGTAGTGTTGATGGTATTTTGGCGTCTGTGACACATCAAACTCAGCAAAAAAAGGATTATTCGCATATTCAGCAGCTTGTTGATGATAAGTTTCCGATTGTACTTTTTGACAATGTCGTGGATGACGTGCGATGCGATACACTTACAATCAATGATGAAGGTGGTGCTTTTAAAGCGACAGAATATTTAATTGAAAAAGGTTGCCGGCGTGTTGCCCTTTTGGCAATACCAGATTTCGTGAAAATTGGATCTCTTAGAAAGAAAGGGTATTTAAAGGCGCTTAACAAACATGCTATTGAACCTGATGACGATCTTATCGTGGTAGTAGAACCAAATGATAATATACATCAGAAAATTAGCACGTTGTTTGAAGATTCTAACAACTATCCTGACGGAATTATCGCATCTAATGGTGAAATTTATGCGAGTACCGCTATGCAAATAGCTAAAGATAAAGGATTGTCAATACCTGAAGACTTAAGTATTATAACATTTACAGACAGTCTGATTTCACAATATTCGTCACCTCCTATGACTGCCTTGGTGCAACATGGATTTGAAATGGGTAAACAAGCCGTTGAGCTTCTGATAAATAGAATTGAGAATACTACTTCTGAAGTAGAATATCAGCGTAAAGTATTGTCTACTAACTTAAAAATCAGAAAATCTACACGATAAAAAAAGCCGCTTGAAGCGGCTTTTTTCGTTTTATTGTTTAATGATCTTTTTACTCAATGTTCCTAAGTCAGATTCAACTTTAACAATATAAATTGCGGGATTTAATTCAGAGATATTGTATAAAGTATTCTGAGTAAAATCACC